>JBIIJS010000201.1:0-4742 GCA_044233605.1 Cyanobium sp.
CGGCGCAGCGGCCAGGTCGGCCAGCAGCGGCGGCAGTCCGCGGGCCTCGTTGCGCACCGGGATCACCACGCTCAGCGGAGGCACGACGGCGGTGGTGGTGGCGTTCATCGCCAGGCCTCCAGATCGGCGGGGCGGTCGAGATCAGCCTGCAGCCCGAGCAGCTGCGCTTGCAGCCCCGCTGCCGCAGCGGCCTCAAGGCTGCGCGCCAGCACCTGCGGGCCACCCCAGCCGATCGCCGTGCCCGCGCCGCTGAACAGTCCAGCCAGCGGTGTGGTCTCGCCCACGCCGATCAGCCAGTAGCCGCCATCGCGGGCCGGACCGAGCACCAGAGCACCCCGCTCCAGGGCGGTGAAGGCCGCGAGCAGATCGGCCGCCCCCAGCCCGGGCAGGTCGCTGCCGATCAGCACCACGGCCCGGGCGCCGCTGCGGTGGGCCCTGACCAGCTGCCGCCGCATCCGCAGCCCCAGGCTGCCGCTGCCCTGCAGCCGCACCCGGTCGGCGCCGAGCCGCCGGCCCCAGCGCCGCGCCGCCCGTGCCCCGAGCCCGTCGACGGCCAGCACCACCACCAGCGTCTGCGGCGGCTGCGCCGCCCGTGCCCACCGCCGCGCCTCCGCCGCGGCGGCGAGGCAGTGGGCAGTGAGGCGTGCCTGTACCGCCGCAGCCCGCACCCGCCCGCAGCCGGCCGCCAGGCGCCGCTTGCAACGCCCCGGTGCCGGCCAGCGGGCCATCACCACCAGCTGGAGCGGACTGCGCCGCTCTCCGCTTCCGTCCGGTGCCCGTTTCACCCCTGGCGGGGCAGTTCAGCCGGGACCACGCTGAACTCCCGGCTCTGCCCCCCCCGCTTCACCTGCATCTTCAGCGGCTGGTTCACCTGGGCCCGGTCGACCGCCAGCTGCACCTCCGAGGGGTTCTTCACCGCCTTGTCGCCGATGCTCTCGATCAGGTCGCAGGGGCGCAGGCCCCCCTTGGCGGCAGGGCTGCCCTGCATCACGTCGACCACCACCACCCCGTTCACCTCCGGCACCTTGCATTCATCGGTGGCGGCATTGATCTCCCGGGCCAGCTGGGGGGTGAGGGCCTGAAGCCGCACGCCGATGTAGGGGTGGCTGGCGTAGCCACGCTCGAGGATCTGGGCGGCGATCAGGCGGGCGGTGTTGATCGGGATCGCGAAGCTCAGACCCGCCCCCGGCGCCTGGCGGATGGCGGTGTTGATGCCGATCACCTGGCCGCGGTCGTTGATCAGGGGCCCGCCGCTGTTGCCAGGGTTCACGGCGGCGTCGGTCTGGAGGTAGGGCACCCGCTGGCCCTCGCCCACGGCATTGGTGCGCTGGATGGCGCTGATGATCCCGGCCGTCACCGTGTTGTCGAGCCCGAGAGGGTTACCGATGGCGATCGCCACCTCACCCGGCCGCACCTTGGCCGAATCGCCGAGTGGCGCCACCGGCAGCCGCTCGGCCACCACCTTCACCACCGCCACATCGGTGAGGGGATCGGCTCCGAGCACCTTGCCGGTGAGGCTGCGGCCGTCGGGGAGGGTGACGCCCACCTCGCTGGCCCCCTCCACCACGTGGGCGTTGGTGAGCAGCACGCCGTCGGAGCGGGTGATGAAGCCCGATCCCTGGCCCTGCTGCTGCTGGATCGCCGGCCCCCGGCCGAGGATTCCCCCCAGGGGATTGACCACCCGCTTGACGGTGTCGATCCGCACCACCGCGGGGCCCACCTTCTCCACTGCATCAACGATCGTGCTGCGCCCATCCGGCAGGGAGGGCGGCGGTGGAGCGGCATCGCTGATCTTCGTCTTCTCCGCCGGCGGATTGAGCAGAGGCAGGCGGCGGTCCCCGTTGCAACCGGCCAGCAGGGTGGCGGCGGCAAGGCAGACCCAGAGGGGGCGCAGCCCGCGGCCGGGGTCCTGGATGGGGTGCATGGGGGGAGGCCGTCGCGTTTCGGGGTGGTCGTATTTAAGACGGGCAAGCCCCACCGGCGAGCGTATATTCGTGGGCTCATCAGGGGGTCGGGCCGCGGTGCAGCAGGGCGAAGAGCTGTGGCACCGCGTCGTCGACGCCCTGCAGGCCAGTCTCAGCAAACCCACCTTCGAAACCTGGATCCGCCCCGCCAGCTGCCGCGGCTGGGAGGAAGGTGTGATGCGGCTGGAAGCGCCCAACAGCTTCGCCTCCAGCTGGCTGCGCAAGAACTACCTCGCCAAGATCGAGGCCGTCGCCTCCGAGCTCGCCGGCCGCGCGGTGCGGGTGGAGATCGCCGCCGCGGCCGATCCACAGGTTGAGGCTGTCCCCGCTGCCCTGCCTTCGCCGCCACCTGCCGTCGCGCCCGCCGCGAGTCCCTCCGGTGGGCTGAGCGCGGGTCGGCGCCCCGGCAACGGGCTCAACCATCGCTACGTGTTCAACCGCTTTGTGGTGGGCCCCAACAGCCGCATGGCCCATGCCGCCTCCCTTGCGGTGGCCGAGGCGCCGGGAAGGGAGTTCAATCCCCTGTTCATCTGCGGCGGGGTGGGCCTGGGCAAGACGCACCTGATGCAGGCGATCGGCCACTACCGGCTGGAGATCGATCCGGATGCCCGCGTCTCCTACGTCTCCACCGAGACGTTCACCAACGACCTGATCCAGGCGATCCGCAAGGACGGCATGCAGGCCTTCCGCGACCGCTACCGCGCCGCCGATCTGATTCTGGTCGATGACATCCAGTTCATCGAGGGCAAGGAGTACACCCAGGAGGAGTTTTTCCACACCTTCAACGCCCTGCATGAGGCGGGCCGTCAGATCGTGATCGCCAGCGACCGGCCGCCCAGCCAGATCCCACGCCTGCAGGAGCGCCTGATCTCGCGTTTCTCGATGGGCCTGATCGCCGACATCCAGGCACCGGATCTGGAGACGCGCATGGCGATCCTGCATAAGAAGGCCGAGGGCGAGCAGATGGCTCTGCCGCGCGACCTGATTCAGTACATTGCCGGCCGTTTCACCTCCAACATCCGCGAACTCGAGGGTGCCCTCACCCGCGCTGTCGCCTTCGCCTCGATCACCGGTCTGCCGATGACGGTGGAGTCGGTGGCGCCGATGCTCGATCCAATCGGCCACGACGTGGAGGTCACCCCGGATCAGGTGCTGGAGAAGGTGGCCGAGGTGTTCACGGTTCGGATCGATGAGATGCTCAGCCCCAGCCGCAAACGGGCGGTGAGCCAGGCCCGTCAGGTGGGCATGTACCTGATGCGCCAGAACACCAACCTCTCCCTGCCGCGCATCGGCGAGGCCTTCGGCGGCAAGGACCACTCCACTGTGATGTACGCGGTGGAGCAGGTGGAGAAGAAGCTCAACAGTGATCCGGCTCTGGCGCGCCAGATCCAGCAGGTGCGCGATCTGCTGCAGATCGATTCGCGCAAGCGCAGCCGTTAGGGCGGTTCAACCGGTCACCGGTTCGCTGGGATCGAGGCCCTCCACCTCGCCGCGGAACACCCGGCTGGCGGTGATGTCCTCCGCTTCGATCGTCATCAGATCGAGCTTGGTGAGCCGGCTGCCCATGGCGTTGAACAGGCGGTTGGCCTGCCGCATGCGGGCCCGGTCGATGGCGTTGCGGATCGAGCGGGCGTTGGCGAAGAACGGCAGCCGCATGCGCCGCTGTACGTAGTCGGCAAAGGCGGCGCGCGCCTCCTCACTGAAGCGGTAGTTCTCCTCGGCCAGAATCAGCTGGGCGATCGCCAGCAGTTCAGCGTCGCTGTAGTCGGGGAAGTCGATGTGGTTGGCGACCCGCGACGACAGGCCGGGATTGGAGTGGTAAAACACATCCATGCGATCTTTGTAGCCGGCGAAGATCACCACCAGATCGTCGCGGTTGTTCTCCATCACCTGCAGCAGAATCTCGATCGCCTCGGAGCCGTAGTCGCGCTCATTTTCCGGGCGGTAAAGGTAGTAGGCCTCATCGATGAACAGCACGCCGCCCATCGCTTTCTTGAGCATTTCGCGCGTCTTCGGAGCGGTGTGGCCGATGTACTGGCCCACCAGATCGTCGCGGGTGGCGGTCACCACATGGCCCTTGCGCAGGTAGCCCAGCCCGTGCAGGATCTTTGACATCCGCTCAGCCACCGTGGTCTTGCCGGTGCCGGGCGGGCCGGTGAACGACATGTGCAGGCTCGGTGGAGCTGTCTCGAGGCCCACCTGCTGCCGCGCCCGGTTCACCACCAACAGGGCGGCGATCTCGCGGATGCGGGCCTTCACCGGTCGAAGGCCGATCAGTTCGCGGTCGAGCTGCTCAAGGATGCCGTCGATGCCGGCCCCCTCGTAGGCGGCCCGCAGGTCGATCGTCGCCTCCTGCGGCTCTGCAGCCCCTTGCCGATAACCGGCCCCTTGCGGCTCAGAGGAGTGCATCGACCGCGGCCGCAAAGCTGTGCTCGGCCTCCCCCACGGGGGCCTGATCTTCGGCTGGTCGCAGCGTGATGTTCACGTAGGTGCGTCCGAAGCTGATGTCGGGGAAACGGCTCTGCTGCTGCGAGAGGGCCTCGAGGCCTGCGAGGAAGGTGCGAGTGGCCTCGTAATCGGCGAATTCGATGCGGCGCTCCAACCGTTCCGGGCGGCTGCGCTGGGTCCAGGGCTGGTCCATGGCTTCGACCCTACGCCGGCTCACTCCCCCGCTTGACGCTCGGCGTCGAGGCAGTCGGTGCGGGCCAGGCAGAGCCGGGCCGCCCAGGCGTCGGCGTAGGCCCGGTTGGCGGCGGCGGCCGGCTCGGCGACGTCGAG
>JBIIJS010000030.1:0-19101 GCA_044233605.1 Cyanobium sp.
GGGATGGGGGAAGGTGCCGGCGATGGCGGCGTTGGTGACGCAGAACATCGACTTCTGGAAGCTCATGCAGATCTTCACGCGCACGTCTCCCTCGCCGCGCGTGGTGTGGCGGTAGAGCGCGTGCAGGCGCTCCGGCAGGTGGCGGTACATGTCCTGCATCAGCAGGCTGGGCGGGATGCCGGCGCCCATCGTCGGCAGCGGGTCGGCGTAGAGGGCTCCGTAGCGGAACTGGCTCTGGTCGGAGGAGATCTGCTGGGCCTGGGCGTTGAACGAGACGGTGCCGAGGAAGGGGGTGCCGCGCAGGAACACCGCCTCCACATAGGGCACCGCCACATCCACCAGGAAGGTGAGGCCCGCCTCCGGCGGCAGCACCCAGAAGCGCTCGCCTGCCACCTGCACCGCGTAGGTGATCGGGTTGGCGGCGGCTGCCACCAGGCCGGCCTTGATGAAGTCGACCACCGCAGGGATCGAGCGCACCTCGCCGCTCCGCTCCGCCCCGGCCAGATCGATGAACAGGTCGCTCATCACCCGCCAGAACTGGCCAAGGGCGTGGGTGGTGGCGGCGGTGCGGATCAGCTCCGGCAGGAAATTGCGGAACAGCGGGTTGAGCAGGGCCAGCAGAGGATCCCGACCCGTTTTGCGGCGGATGATCGCCTGGCAGGAGGCGGCGAAGGCATCGCTGTCGAGGTAGGCATCGAGGCCGCCGGTGCCATGCCAGAGCATCGCCTTCATGCAGTATTCGGCGTATTCGAAGTTGATGCGGTCGTGGTTGAGGTGGCGCCAGATCTTCGCCGGCGCCAGATCGCCGTCGAGAAACTTGAACAGCGGGAAGGGATTGAGAAACTGCTGCTCTGCCTGGAAGATCAGGTTGCGGCTGTAGGCATCGAGTACCTCCCCGTAGCTCTCGAGCACATCGACCACCTCGATCACATGTCCGGGAGTGTCGGCCAGCAGGGTCTGGCCGGCCAGCAGCCGCTCCGCCAGCTGATCGGCCGTGGGCCGGCCGCCGGCGTAGGTGAGCTGGGCGGGGAAGACCGGCATCAGCCCAGCCCACCGCTGGCCTGGCCCGCGGCACCCAGCAGAACCGACACCCGGCTGAGGGCGGTGGCGGCCGCTTCGCTGATTCCGCCCAGCCAGGCGGGCAGCAGACCTAAGCCGAGCACCACGAGCGCCAGGGCCAGTGCGGGCATGGTTTCCCTGGCTGCCACGGGAGCCAGGCGGATGTCGAGGCGGCCGTCGGCCACCGGATCGGTGGGTGGGGTGATCGCCATCCGCCCGAAGAAGGCCCGGTTGACCAGCAGCAGGAAATACACCGCTGTGAGGCCCGAGCCCACCATGCACAGCAGCGTGGCGAGCGGGAAGGCGGCGATCGAGCCGCGGAACACCAGGAATTCCGAGATGAAGCCCGCCATGCCGGGCAGGCCGGCGCTGGCCATCACCGCCAGGATCATCAGCGAGCCGGTCACCGGCAGACCCCGCTCCGGGTTGAGCAGGCCGCGCAGCACCTCCAGATCTCGGGTGCCGGTCTTGCGGTACACGGTGCCCACCAGCAGGAACAGCAGGGCGGAGATCAGCCCGTGGCTCACCATCTGGAATTCGGCGCCCAGCAGGCTCACCGGCGTGGCGGCGGCAGCCGCCAGCAGGATGGTGCCCATGTGCCCCACGGAGCTGTAGGCCACCATCCGTTTCATGTCGCGCTGGGCGATCGCCGCCAGCGAGCCATACAGCACCGACACCGCCGCCCAGATCGCCAGCCACGGGGCGAGGATTGCCCAGGCCTGCGGGAACAGGCCCAGGCAGAAGCGCAGCAGGCCGTAGGTGCCCAGCTTGAGCAGCACGCCGGCCAGCAGCACCGACACCGGCGTCGAGGCCTGGGTGTGGGCATCAGGCAGCCAGCTGTGGAAGGGCACCAGGGGGATCTTGACGCCGAAGCCCACCAGCAGGGCCACCAGCAGCACCAGCTGGCTGCCCATCGCCAGCTGCTCACCGCTCAGTGGGGTGAGGCTGAAGTCGACGCTGCCCGTGAACAGGGCAAGCCCAAGGAAGGCGCCCAGGATCAGCATGCCGGAGACGGCTGTGTAGATCAGAAACTTCGTGGCCGCATAGGAGCGCTTGCTGCCGCCCCACACCGAGATCAGCAGCCAGAGGGGGATCAGCTCGAGTTCGTAGAAGAGGAAGAACAGCAGCAGGTTGGTGGCGAGGAAGGCGCCGTTGACGGCGCCGCTGATCAGCAGCAACAGGGCGAAGTAGATGCGCGGCCGCTGGCTGATGTCACGGGTGCAGATCGCCGATACCAGTGTCAGGGCGCCGTTGATCAGCACCAGCGGCAGCGAGAGCCCATCGATGCCGAGGCTGTAGTCGAGGCCGATGCTCGCCACCCACGGCACGAACTCCTCGAGCTGCATGGCGCCATCGGCTGGATCGAAGCCGGCCAGCACCACCAGGCTCCAGAGCAGCTGGCAGGTGAGGAACACGATCGCCACCAGCCGCATCCGCCCTGGCGCCGGGCTGCCGGGCCAGAGCAGCAGCACAAAGGCACCGAGGAAGGGGATGAGCAGCAGGGCGGAAAGCATCAGCGGCACCTCATCGCTGCAACCACGAGAGGCCTGCGAACAGCAGCACGATCGCCATCACCACCGTGAGCACGTAGCTCTGCAGCTGGCCGCTGACCCCCAGTTTCAGGCCCTCGGCGCTGGCCATCGAGGCCTGGCCGATGCGGTTGCCGATGCCGTTGACCACCACCCGGTCGAAGCTGTCGGTGAGGCGGGCCAGGCCGGCCACGGCGGCCACGATCGTGCTGCGGTAGATGCGGTCGGTGTAGAAGTCGAAGGCCAGCAGATCCTGCACGGTACGCAACGGCCGGAACACCGAGCGCGACCAGAACTTGTCGAGGCTGATCAGACAACCCGCCAGCAGACCTGCTGCGGAGCTGGCCACCACCAGAATGGCGGCTCTGGGCGAGATGCCTGCGATGCCGTGCAGGGGCCGCAGTTGCTCGATCGCCACCGGGGTGAGCAGCACCACCACCGCAAGGCTGAGCATCGGCAGGGCCATCAGCCAGATCACCTCGGGGGTGCGGCGCGTCTTGGGGTGGGGCACATCGAGGAATACCTGCCGGAACACCCGCACCAGGTTGACCATCGTGAGGGCGTTGGTGAGCAGCACCACCGCCACCAGCAGGGGGCTGTGCATGCTGAGTGCATCGACCATCTGGCCGAAGCCCCAAAAGCAGCCGAGCGGCAGCAGGCCGGTCAGGCCCGCTCCCCCCACCAGGTAGGCGATCGTGGTGGCGGGCATGCGGCTACCCAGCCCGCCCAGTTCTGTGAGGTCCTGGCAGTTGGTGGTGGCGATCACGCTGCCGATGCTCATGAACAGCAGCGCCTTGGCCAGCCCGTGGGTGAACAGCAGCAGCAGGGCCACGAGCGGCTGCTGCAGGGCGATGGCGATGAACACCAGCCCCAGGTAGGAGGTGGTGGAGTAGGAGAACGCCCGTTTCAGGTCGACCTGGGCGAGGGCCACCAGGGCGCCACCGATCGCACTGATCGTGCCCACCACCAGCAGCACGTCGATCGCTGCGGTGGAGAGGCGCAGCAGGGGCATCAGCTTCAGCAGCACCAGCGCCCCGGTGGTGACCACCACCGAATTGCGCAGGATCGAGGCCGGGTTCGGACCTTCCATCGCCTCATCGAGCCAGAGGTGCATCGGAAACTGGGCGCATTTGCCCATCGGCCCGGCGATCAGCCCGAGGCCCAGCAGCGTGCCGGCTCGGGCAGAGATCGGCGTCTGGGCCGCCCATTCATAGAGGTCGGTGAATTCCATCGACGGTGCCCAGGCCGCCAGAGCCACCACCCCCATCAGCAGCAGCACATCGCCCACCCGCTTGGTGAGGAAGGCATCACGGGCGGCCGTGACCACCAGCGGCTGGGCATACCAGAAGCCCACCAGCAGATAGGTGGAGAGGGTGAGCATCTCCAGCAGGAAATAGCTCATGAACAGATTGCTGCTCAGAACAACCCCGGCCAGCGCCCCTTCAAAAAAGCCCACCAGAGCGTAGAAGCGCGCCAGCGACCACTCCTTGTCGAGGTAGCCGAGGGCGAAAACCTGGCAGATCAGACTCATGAACGTCACCAGCTGCAGGGCTGCCAGGTTGGTGACCGAGAGGTCGAAGCCGATGCGTAGATCCAGGTCGGCCACCCGGAACCAGGGAATGTCCAGGTGCTGGGGGCCGATCGCCAGCACCTCGCTCAGCACGATGGAGCCGTGCAGCACCGCCAGCAGGGTGACCAGCAGGTTGAGGTAGGCCGCCGGCCGCGGGCCGTTGCGCCGGATCCAGCCGCCGGTCCAGGGCAGGGAGAGAAGCACGCCACTGAATCCGTAGAGCGGGATCAGCCAGACCAGCTGGATCGGTAGCGGCTGGGCCTGGTGCAAGGGCTGGACCTGAGCGGGGGGGCAGGACTGTAGGCAGGCCACCGCGGGGCGGCGGCGGCTCAGAAGGTGGCGCGGGCCTCCAGGCTGCGGGGGTCGGTGCTCAGCTGCTGCAACCACTGCGCCAGCTCCTCGCCGTGCTGCTGTTCCTCACTCCACAGGGCGCGGAAGAAGGCTTCGTTCTCCCTGTCGCCGATCAGGATGCAGAAGCGCAGCGCATCGGCGTAATGCTGGATGAGATCGCTCTCCAGTACTGCGTTGAGCCGCAGCAGGCCGCCCAGATCGGCAGCCGTTTCCACCGGCCGCAGCTGTGACGCGGCGGGGGCGACGCCAAGCGAGAGCATGCGCTGCACGATGCGTTCCGCATGCTGCATCTCCTCCACCGTCTCGCGGCGGAAGCGATCGGAGGCTTCCGGCTGGCCCCACAGGGTCAGCAACGAGGCCTGGGTCATGTACTGCTGAACAGCAGTGAGCTCCAGGCTCAGGGCGCGACCGAGGAACCCCAGGACGCGCGGATGAACGGCGCCCATCGGGGTCACAGGCGGCGGGTGGCGCCGCTGGCGGTCAGGGCCGGCTCCACCTCGCTGTGGGGCCGGGCGATGATGTGGGCTGCCACGAGGCCGTCACCCACACGCTCACAGGCATCGGCGCCGGCGCGCACCGCTGCGTTCACCGCACCGGTTTCGCCGCGCACCATCACGGTGACGTAGCCGCCGCCCACAAATTCGCGGGCGATCAGCGCCACTTCGGCCGCCTTGGTCATGGCGTCGGCCGCTTCGATCGCGGGCACCATGCCGCGGGTTTCGATCATGCCAAGGGCAATGCCGGGAACGGAGGAGGGGGCCATGGCGGAGGAGCTGCGGGTGGGGGGAGTGGTGGGGGGCTGGGCCTTGCCGGTGCGGCCGCCGGCCCGGCTGGATCGGGCCGGGTTGGTGGTGGCGCGACTCGCTGCTGCCCGGGGGGTGCTGGTACGGGCGGTGCTGCGGCCGCGGGATGCGGTGCTGCGGGGAGAGCTGCTGGCCCGGGCCGCCGGCAGTGCCCTGGCCGCTGAAGCCGCCGGGGTGGCCGCTGGCGATGCAGCCGTTGCTGGTGACGGGGTGGGGCTGGGGGCAGCGGCTTTTGCTGCGGTCGCAGCCGGTACCGCCGGTGACGCGGTCGAAGCGGCCGGTGACGCGGGCGGTGCGGTCGCAGCCGGCACCGACGGGGTGGTGCTGGCCGGTGCCTCGGCGCCGGCGGAACTGCTCGAGGGGGTGGCGGCCATGCGGGAGGTGCTGGTTCGGCTGGGGGTGCGGCTGGCCATGGGGGGAGAAGGAACGGGGCTCGGGGCAGGGCGGGCGGAGGCCCGGTGAACGGTGGAGCTGGCTAGCCGTCCGGCTCCCAGAAATCGATGATGCCGCCGATCGTCAGATCGGTATGCACCTCGGGATTGCCGCAGGCGAAGCGGGCGGCGGACCCGCTGGCGGTGAACACCCAGTTGCCAGGGGAGGCACCAACGGGATCCACCGCCACGCTGAGCTTGCCCTTGCTATTGCGCAGGATGCGCAGGTTCCAGTGCTCCAGGCCGGGCACCCGCTGGGTGCAGACAAGCGAGCCGGTCACCTGGTGAATGTCCATCACTTTGCTCCTGCGCCGGCCGGCGCAGGCTTGCCGGCATCGGGGTCCCAGTGGTCGATGATGCCCACGATCGTCAGATCACTGGGGTACGACTTGCTGCCGGCCGCCTCGCGGGCCGCTGAGCTGCCGACACAGATCACCCAGTCGCCGGGCACGCAGCCCACCGCATCGACCGCCACCTTCTGGGTGCTGCCATCGAGCACCACCTGCAGGTGCTTGTGCTCGAAATCGGGGATGCGGTTGGTGGAGACCAGCGGTTTCACCACTTTGCAGATCAGCATGTCAGTGACCTCCTCCGGTGGGGAACACGATCGTTGAGGAGATGGTTTCCGCCGGCGTGTGGCGGCGGGTTTCGCGCACGGTGAGCAGCACGTGCAGCAGCCCCTGCGCCATCAGATCGCCGTAGCGGCTCTCGAGTGCCTGCACCACCCGCTCACCGTGCCGGATTGCCCGCTCCCGCGCCCCGGGCACCTGGCCGTTGTAGTCGAAGCGCACCACCACCGGCACCGGCAGACCACGGGAGGCGTTGAGCCCCTTGAAGATCTTCACGCCCACGTCGAGGTCGGCGGATCCCTCCTCGACGGTGTCCATGTAGGCGAAATAGGTGAGGTTGCGAAGGTGGATCTCCTTGAACCCGATACCCACGCCGATGAAGCGCTCGGCATGGCCGGCGTCGTTGTAATCACCGCCGTGGACCTGGCGCACATAGTCGATCTGGGAGAGGTTGTGCTCCAGCAGCCGGGCGATCAGCCGCACCATGCCCGGATCGGGGCTGGCCGCCGCCGCCTGCTCCACCATGGCCAGGATGCGGGCACGGCCTTCGGCGGCGGGGAGAGCACGGGTGGCCTCGTAGACGTCGCGGGCATCAATCCAGCGTTCCAGGTTGGTGCTGCCGTCCATGCCCGGCACGTGCACACGGATCGCGTCGGTGTCGGTGTCGATGCCCATCAGCAAAAGATCGACGGATGCGCCGCAGCAGAAGCTGTTTTCCACCGCCGTCTGGAAATCGCTCAGCCGCTGCTGGCCGCAGCGGGCGGCGAGGGCGTCATTGCTGCCGTGGGCGGCGCAGCCTTCATGGCTGGGGTCGAGGGAGCTGTAGTGGTACAGCACCACCTTCAGGTAGCGGGTGTCGGCATGGGCGGGGTTTGGCACCCCTTCGCGGTAGCGGCGGTGCTCCGTCTTCACCCAGCGATTGACCGTGTTCTCCACGTCGAACAGGGCACCGGCATGGGGCCGCCGCCGCACCGAGCTGAACGGCAGGCGCAGGGCGTAAGCGATTGCGTGGGCGAGACGGCCGTCGGCGCAGGGTGTGATGTCGAGCAGGTGGAAACCGCAGGCGAGCAGGAACTCCTCGAATTCAACGGCCGCGGCGCTGCCGGGAGCCCCACCGAGGGGGTCTTCGCGGAAGAAGCTGTCACTGGTCTGCTCGTAGGCCTGGAACACGCACCAGGCGAACAGGGTGCGCATGTCGAGCTGGGTGACCCAGGCGGTCTCCAGGATCGGCAGCGGCAGCTCGGTGCCGAGCTCGGAGCGGGCCAGGGCCTGGGCTTGCCCGATGAAGTCGTCCTCGTGCTGCAGCGTCGAGAGCCTCTTCAGCACCGGCACGATGCGATCGAAGGTGCCCTTCACCCGGGCGTCGTAGGCGCGCAACTGTTCATTGGCGTGGCCGTTGCTGAGTGGGTGCAGGCCGGCTGGGGCGGTCCGTGAGGCCTGCGGGGCCACGCTCTCCGGCCGGGGCCGGATGCGTCCGGTTGGGCGGTAGCTGCCCGGGATGGCAGGCGCCGGCGGCGCGGGTCTGCGTCGCGGCCCGGCCGGCCCCGACCCAGCTGGCTGGAGGCTGCCCGGGTCGCTGGCGGTGGGGCCACCGCTCCCAGCATCACCTGGGCGACGCCGGGGTGCGGTTGGGGCCAGGGGCCGGTCGGAGAGAAGGGCTCGGCGTGGCATCGGCGGGTCAGCCTCGGGCGCCGCCGGAGAGCGTGATCAGCGATCCGGAGGCGGTATTACCACTCGATCCGGTGATACGGCTGACGGGCTCGGGAACCTCTTCGTTGCGCTTCGACTGAAAGGCCGGCATGGCGCCCATCGGTCCGGGTCTGGTGGGGTTGCGGCGGCGGGCTGAAGGACCTTCGGTGCCGGTGACCCGCTCTCCACGATCCCAGTCGTCGCCGGTGATCTTCTGGCCGGAGGAGTTGCCCTCGCCAGTGACCCGGGAGACGGGCCGCGCGTCTTCATCGACGGTGACAGGAGCCACGGGCAGGGGGCCGCGGGCGGTTTGGGAACCGCGACGGTCGAAGCGGAACTCCTCGGTGCCGGTGACTTTGCCACCGGCCATGTCAAAAGGGCCGGTGATCCTGCGGCTGGTTTCGTAACGGGTGCCGGTGACACCTCCGCCCCGCTGGCGTGCCACCTGGGCGGACTGGGCCGGTGACTGCACCGAGAAACCCTGCCAGGGTTCCCCGCCGAGGGGCCGGGGGAAGTCGGCATCGGCCGGGGCGGCCGTGCCGCAGGTGGCGGCCCGCTGGTCGGCCCCCACGTAGGGGGTGCCGGTGATGTCGCCGCAGGCGCCGCGCTCGGCGCCGGTCATCACACCGCCGATGCCGGGCTGGATGCCGCTCATCACCGTGCCCATGCGTACAGGGGTGCGGCTGCGGATCTCCTCCACGGCGGGGGTGGGGCACCAGCTGCCTGCCTCTTCCATGCCGGCGTACGGGGTGCCGGTGACGGCCTTGCAGGTGCCGGGTTCGTCGCCGGTGACCTTCTCGGAGCGGCCGGTGCGGGTGCCGCTCACCACCTGGGATCGATTGGTGGTGCTGAAACCCACCTTGGCGGCCTCGGGGGCAGGCCGATTGCCACAGAAACCCTGGTATTGCTGGCTGCCGATGTATTCATCGCCGGTGATGATGCGGCAGCTGCCCGGCTCATCGCCGGTCACATGCTCGCTGCGGCCCACGTGGGTGCCGGTGATACCGGTGCCGCGCAGCGTGTGCAGGCTGGCCACCTTGCTGGGGGCGCGGCCGGGAAGCTCCTGGGTCTCGGTGACGTACTGGTCGCCGGTCAGTTGGCGGCCGGAGCCCCGCTCGTCGCCGGTGACCTTTTCGGAGCGACCCACCATCACACCGGAGACCCGCAGGCCGCCGTGGGTCTGGGTCTGTCCCACCTTGCGAGGGGTGGGAGTGGCGCCGCCGCACAATGCAGCCGACTGGTTGGCCGAGACGTACTCGGTGCCGGTGACGAGCTTGCAGGTGCCGGGTTCATCGCCGGTGACCTTCTCGGAGCGACCCACCTCATTGCCAGTGACGCGGTTGCCGTGGCTGGTGGCAGAGACGCGCACCTTGGCCGGCTGGCGGCTGGGCGGCTCGCTCTGGCAGAAGGTGTTGAAGATTTCGGCGCCGAGATATTCGGTGCCGGTGATCGAGCGGCAGGTGCCGGCCTCATTGCCGGTGGTGGCTGGTGAACGGTTGGCCTGGGTGCCCGTGACCACCTGGCCGGAAGCGGTTTCGCTGGCACCTACTTTCCAGTGGGCATCGGCGGCGGCTGCCTGGCGGGCGCCATGGCGATTGGGGCCGGTGGGGCGGGTGCCGCCGTTGCGGCTGCTGCCGGCCGAGCCCACCTTGCATTTGAGTTCGCGCACCTTCTGGGCCAGCTCACGGCTGCTCAGATCCGGATTGCCCTGGCGGGCCACTGCGGCGGCAGCGCTGTTGGTGGGGGTGTTGGCTGACTTGCCTCGCTTGGAGAGGGCTTCGCGGCGGGCCAGCACGAGCGCACGGCTGGGATTGTGCTGGGCAGCGCGCTTCGGCGTGGCCGAACGGCCGCCGGATCGCGGTGTGCCGGAGAGGGAAAGGGCGCCACGATCGCTGCGACGGCCGCTGAGTTCAACGTGCTGCGCGGGTTCCTTACAGCGGCAGGGCTTGGCGTCGGCAGAGCTGGTGGCGGCGGTGGCGGCAGCGGCAGACGGCGCGCTGCTGGCCAGCCGAGCCACATCGGTGCGGGTGCGGTCGCGGGAGCTGTCGGCGCGCTTGCCTCGTTTCGAGAGGGCTTCGCGGCGGGCCAGCACAAGGTCGCGACTGGGATTGGCGATCGGCCTGCCGGCTGGGCGGCGAGAGGGATCGCTGGCGGGGGGGGCGCTCCCGGCGAAACGTTCGGCCCGGCTGGGCGCCGCGGGGGCCATGCGCTCGGAGCCCCGGGGCGGGCGGCGGCGGGAGGGGTCGCTGGAGACTGGGGCGCTGCCCTGGATCACCGCGTCGCTGGTCGAAACCGCTGCCGGAGCGCTGGTGCGACTGGGCCGGGCGTCGGCAGCCGTACGCACCCGGGAGGGGGAGGAGCTGTAACGACCAGCGGATTTCTTGCCACCGTTGGTGAGGGCCTTGCGGCGCTCCAGGGCTGCGTCTCGACTCGATGTGCTGGCCATATCCGCCCGGATGAAGGAACGACGAAGTCAGGGGCGGTCCGCCTGCGGACCGCGGGGGGAGGCTGGGGCCTCACGGGGCATCGGTGCGTGGCAGGAACCGGACGCGGGGTCCGGCTCCTGCCGATGCGGCTCAGGGCTCAGCGGCCCTCGAACACCACGAAGCAGGCACCCTGGCTCTGGGTGTACGCGTCGTAGCCGACCAGACGCACGTGATGGTCGGGGTAGGCCCGGTGGCAGGCCTCGAGTTCGCTGACGATCACGCCGAGGTCCTTCTCTCCGAAGAAGGGCAGCTTCCAGTACGACCAGTAGGTCGCCATTGAGCGGCTGGGGTGAACGTGCTCGACCAGGGGGCTCCAGCCCTGGGCGATGATGTAGGCGATCTGGTCGTAGATCTCGTCCTGGGTCATCGGCGGGAGGAAGCCGAAGGTCTCCAGGGTGGCGACTGTTTGGTAGTCACCCACGGTGCTCTTGAAGGGCATGGGGATCCTTGTGAATGGGTGGTGAACGAAACCGGCTCCGGTGCGATGAAGGACACCTCGGGGAGGAGGAGTGGGACGGAGCTGCTCCGTACCACTCCTTCGTCGTCATCGCGGCCGGATCACTGCACGTCGAGCTTGTCGACGGTGTCGAACTCGAACTTGATCTCCTTCCAGGTCTCGAGGGCGATCGCCAGCTCGGGGCTGTGCTTGGCGGCTTCCGTGAGGATGTCGCGGCCTTCGCGCTCGATCTCACGACCGGCGTTGCGTGCCTTGACACAGGCCTCGAGAGCCACCCGGTTGGCGGCCGCACCAGCGGCGGAGCCCCAGGGGTGACCGTGGGTGCCACCACCGAACTGGAGCACGGAGTCGTCGCCGAAGATGGCCACCAGGGCGGGCATGTGCCACACGTGGATACCGCCGGATGCAACGGCGAAGACGCCGCCCATCGAGCCCCAGTCCTGATCGAAGAAGTTGCCGCGGCTGCGGTCTTCGGGCACGAACGACTCACGAAGCTGGTCGATGTAGCCGAGGGTCGACTGGCGGTCACCTTCGAGCTTGCCGACCACGGTGCCGGTGTGTAGCTGGTCGCCCCCGGAGAGGCGCAGGCACTTGGCCAGTACCCGGAAATGGATGCCGTGCTTCGGATGGCGGTCGATCACCGCGTGCATGGCGCGGTGGATGTGGAGCAGCATGCCGTTCTTGCGGCACCACTTCGCCAGGCCGGTGTTGGCGGTGAAGCCACCGGTGATGTAGTCGTGCATGATGATCGGCTGCCCGAGTTCCTTGGCGAACTCGGCCCGCTCGTACATCTCTTCAGGAGTGGCGGCGGTGCAGTTGAGGTAGTGCCCCTTCTTCTCGCCGGTCTCCTCCTCGGCCAGCTTGACGGCCTCGGCGACGAACTCGAAACGGTTCTGCCAGCGCTGGAAGGGCTGGGAGTTGATGTTTTCGTCGTCCTTGGTGAAGTCGAGACCGCCACGCAGGCACTCGTACACCACCCGGCCGTAGTTCTTGCCGCTCAGGCCGAGCTTCGGCTTGATCGTGCAACCCAGCAGCGGACGGCCGTACTTGTTCATGCGGTCGCGCTCGACCACGATGCCGTTCGGCGGACCCTGGCAGGTCTTGATGAAGGCCATCGGGAAGCGGATGTCTTCCAGACGCAGGTTGCGCAGCGCCTTGAAGCCGAACACGTTGCCGACCAGGGAGGTCAGCACGTTGGTGATCGAACCCTCTTCGAACAGGTCGAGGGGATAGGCGATGAAGGCGTAGAAAGCGTCCTTGTCACCAGGGACGTCTTCGATGCGGTAGCAGCGGCCCTTGTAGAAGTCGAGGTCGGTGAGGAGCTCGGACCACACGGTGGACCAGGTGCCGGTGGAGGATTCAGCTGCTACAGCGGCAGCGACTTCTTCCTTGGGCACACCTTCCTGGCCGGTGCACTTGAAGCAGGCCAGCAGGTCGGTGTCGAGGGGGACGTAATCAGGAGTCCAATACGTGTCGCGGTACTCCTTAACCCCGGCGTCGTACTTCTTGCTCATGGGGAGTTCTCCGGTTGGGTCGTGGGAAAGGTCAGAGGGGAAGGCGCCTCAGCGCGGCTTCGCCTCAGTCCTTCAGGCCACCGAAGTTGCTGTTCAGAGCCGGCTCCACTTCGCGGTGGGGGCGGGCAATGATGTGGGCGGCAACGAGGCCGTCGCCGACGCGCTCGCAGGCATCGGCGCCGGCACGCACCGCAGCGTTGACAGCACCGGTTTCGCCGCGCACGAGCACGGTGACGTAACCGCCACCGACGAATTCCCGACCGATCAGGCGCACCTCGGCGGCCTTCGTCATCGCGTCAGCCGCTTCGATCGCGGGGACCAGCCCGCGGGTCTCGATCATGCCGAGGGCGATGCCCATGGTTTCGTTTGCCATTACCTGCTCCTGAAGGAGGGGGGTGGAATGTTCGTTCGCCACCCTCGGCCCGCGGCCAACCCCCCGTCAAGCCATTCGGGGATCACCGTTTCAGGTTTGTCAGATAAGGCGCCCTTATCCATGCAACACAAAACGTAAGCATCCCTGGTTTCTGTAATGCTTGCGACCGATGAGACGCGGCAGTGGGTCCTTCGCGGCCATGGGCTCAGAGCGGTTCCGCCGCCGAGAGGAAGCCCACGCCACCGAACCGCTGCAGCAGCGGTTTCACCTTCTCGCGCACCATCGCGGCCAGCTCCGGCGTGCAGAAGACGATCACATGGGCGTTGGCGCCGAGACCACTGAAATCCATCCCCTCAGAGATCTCGCCGCCCACCCCCAGGCCGGTGACGTGCCGCATCACCGAATAGCCCGGTGCTCCCGCTTCGCGGATCGCTCGGCAAACCCGAGCCACCTCCCGGTCGCTGATGAACAGATCAATGCGTTTCATGGGGTTGCACTCATGGCTGTCGGGCGGCTCCGTTCAGGCGGCGGGCAGAAACCGTTCGGCCAGCACCAGATAGAGGGGGATGCCCACCACCACGTTGAACGGGAAGGTGACCGCCAGGGCGCTGGAGATGTAGAGGCTCGGGTTGGCTTCCGGCACCGTCATGCGCATCGCTGCCGGCACGGCGATGTAGGAGGCGCTGGCGCACAGCACCATGAACAGCAGCGCATCGCCCTGGGCCAGCCCCAGCAAACGGGAGAGCCCCAGGCCGGCCAGGGCATGAACCGGTGGCGCCAGCAGGGCGAAGCCCACCAGGAAGGGTCCGGCCCGGCGCAGGTCGCCGAGGCGCTGGGCTGCCACCAGGCCCATGTCGAGCAGGAAGAAGCAGAGCGCCCCATAGAACAGCTTGTCGGTGAAGGGCTCCATCCGCCCCAGCGCCGCCGGGCTCCAGGTGGTCACCGCATAGCCGATCACCAGGCTGCCGATCAACAGGAACACCGACCCGTTCAGGAACGCCTCCTGCAGCAACTCCCCCCAGCGAAGCCCGCCCGTCCCGTTCCCTGCGTCGGGGCTGCGGGACAGCCGGGCCAGCATCACGCCCACCACGATCGCCGGAGATTCCATCAGCGCCAGTGCCGCCACCATGAAGCCGTCGAAGGGCAGCTGCAGCACATTGAGGAAGCTCTCGGCTGTGATGAAGGTGACGGCGCTGATTGAGCCGTAGGAGGCCGCCACGGCGGCTGCGTTGGCGGCATCCAGACGGCTGCGCAGCACCAGAAAGCTGGTGAGTGGCACCAGCAGCGACATCATCACGGCGGCGCCGATCGTCAGCAGCACCTGGCTGTCGAGGTTGCTGCGGGCCAGTTCCACGCCGCCGGTGAAGCCGATCGCCAGCAGCAGATAGAGCGAGAAGAGCTTGGGCAGCGGTGAGGGAATCTCCAGGTCGGAGCCAAGCAGCACGCCGAGCACGCCGAGGAAGAAAAACAGAACCGGCGGCGAGAGCAGGTTCTGGAGGATCAGGCTTGACTCCACCGCCGCAGAGGCACCGGGAATCCCGCAACTTAGGGGCGTGGGGCGGTTGTGTGGTCAGGAGCCGCTCAAAGTTGACGCAAGCGGCGGCTGCCGCTTGAAAAATTCCGTAATCTCCCCTGCGAGGCAGGACCCTGGAGCCTGTTTCCGGGGGTGGAATGTTCAACCCATCCTGCCTCAACCCCTCTCTCCCCACCCGCCCCGATCCCTTCATGCAGTTCTGATCTCCTGGCCTTCGGCCAGAATGAAGGTCCCCTGGCGGCAAAACCTTGGCCCTTACGCCACTGCGCCTGACGCCTGTTGATGTTGCGGCTCCGGCCAGGCCCAGCCTGGTGATCGCCAGCGGCAATCCCCACAAGGTGGCGGAGATTGGGGCGATGCTGGCCCTGGTGGATCTGATGGTTCTGCCCCAGCCTCGCGGCCTGGAGGTGGAGGAGACCGGCCTTACCTATGCCGAAAACGCCAGGCTCAAGGCCGAGGCGGCGGCAGCTGCCACCGGTGCCTGGGCCCTGGCCGACGATTCGGGTCTCGAGGTGGATGCCCTGGGCGGCCGGCCCGGCATCCATTCGGCCCGTTACGCCCCCACCGACCACGAGCGCATCCACCGGTTGCTGCACGAACTGGGCGATTCGCTGTACCGGGGCGGCAGCTTCATGAGCGCCATGGCCCTCGCCGCCCCCGACGGCCGCACGGTGGCCGAATCCCATGGCATTTGCCGGGGGCTGATTCTTCGCTCTCCCGATGGCCACGGCCCGGGTTACGACCCGATCTTCTGGGTGCGAGAGGCGGGCTGCAGCTACGCCCGCATGGGTGAGCACCTGCGCTTCCGCCTCGGCAGCCGCGGCAAGGCGGCCCGCGCCATCGCCCCCTGTCTGCGGCGCCTGCTCGGCCTCAGCCCCTGACCAGCGTCAGCCGTTGATCAGCTGGATCGCCCGCATCGCCGCGGCGGCGGCCTCCTCCACATCGCCTTCGCGGCCGGCCAGGGTGAGGCGGCCGAAGGCGCCCACCGCCTTCACGTCCACCACCGTGATGCTGGAGGCCTTCTCGGCTTCGTTGGCGGCGATCAGCACGTAGCCGGCCGGCTCGGTCTCGAGGATGAACATGCTCATCCCCGACTGGATCATCGAGCCACGGCGGTTCAGGCGGTTGATCAGCACCGCATGGTCGGGGGTGATGGCGCGGATGATCTCTGTCCATGTGACGTCGCAGCGGCTGCGGCGGTCGATGCTGCTGGCAATGGCCTCAAGCACCACCTCGCCGGAGTGGAGCACGTTGCTCTGGTCGCGGTGGTACATGGCGATGGAGCCGAAAGCTCGCTCCACCACCATCTGGCCGAGCCGCACCGTGCTGGCCTTGAGGGCGATATCGGTGACGCGGTGCACCGCCATGCCGGGTGACACCTCCAGCCACAGGCAGGCGTCGCCGGGGATCGGCAGGAACCCCTGCGACACCGTGCCCATGTAGGCGGCGAGCTGGGGCTGCAGCGAATCGAGAAACACGTAGGTGCGCAGCTCGATCGACTGCACGTGGCTCGACTGACGCAGCCGCGGGCTCTCGCTGTCGGTGGTGATCACGCAGCTTGCGCCGTCGCTGCTGTCGCCTCCCTGATGAATCACCGTGCCGGTGATCTCGGGACGGCCGCCCTGGCCGGAGAGCCGCAGCGTCTCGCGGCGGCGGCCCACAGCACGGTCTTCGGAGGAGGTGAATCCCCCCGGGAAGCGGCTGGAGCGGGAAGTTCTCGCGTCCGTCACATCGCGCGCAGGATTCGTGCCGGAGGCAGCCGATCTTACCCCTGGCTGCATCCAGACCCCCTGACAGGCGGGCTGCTTTGGTGGCCATGGTCACAACCGCCCGCTCTGGAGCCGCTATCACGGGCCATCAGTGCTGATTCCGAGGCCGATGTTGACCCCCGCCACCCGCCTGCGCCTCCAGGACATCCTCGGCCGCATCGCCGCTGATGAGACGGTGAGCCTGAGCGAGCGCATCTATCTGCAGAAATTCGCCGACCGCGACGCCACCGTGGCCGGCTGGCTGCGGCAGGCTCGACGCCGCCAGCGGGGCGGTAGCCAGGCCCAGGGCCTCGACCGCCTGCTGGCCGACCTGAACCTGGGCAGCGCCGAACCCGACGAGCGCCCGGGCCCCGGCGCAGAGGATCTGGGCGATTGGTTCGGCGGCGCCCCGGGCTGGCTGCGCCGCAGCTGAGAGCCTGCCCCCGCTCCGCCCTTGCGGCCCGGGCCTCAGCCGGTACCGTCCGCCCATCGTTCGCGGCATTGTCATGGCCCCCAAGCGATCCGCCACCACCGCCAGCCACGCGGAGCCGATGCCAGCCACCCAATCCGCCACCATGCCCGACTGGCTGGCCCAGGCGGTGGAGCAGGGGGTGAAGCCGGAGCAGGCCCTGGCCTTCATCGGCCTCGGATTGATGCAGCGCCTCACGGATGGCCCCCAGGAATCGCCCTGGCTGTGGAACGAGGAGGAAGACAGCGGTAACGCCGACCTGTCGGCCCTGCGCCAGCGCCTTGAACTCGTGCAGCTGGCGATCGACACCGGCGCTCCCCTGAGCACGGCCGAGGTGAGCCAGCTGCTGGGTGCCCGTCCTGGAGCCGATGTGGTGCAGAGGGGGGGCCTGCGGGCCCGCCGTCTCATGAGAAATGTCTGGAAGCTGAGCCGGTCGACCGAGGAGGCGGAGCGCAGCGGCTTCAGCGATGGTTTCCGCCGCCGCCTCTGAACTCACGCCCGTTCCTAACCTTCCCGATCCTGAACCAGGATTGGTTCGCCTCCGGTGATCCTTACTTCCATTCCGCCCACGCTGGTCGGCAAATGCCTGGGACTGTCCTTGCGAGAATAATGAAGAACAACCTGGCGACGGCCGGAGGCGTCCCGCTCGATCCAGGCTCCATCCACCCCATCAAGGCGGAGCAGATCATCCGCCACGCTTTGGGGAAGTAGGTCCGCAGGATCCACGTCCTGGGGATCCCCCCCGGGGCTGGGAGGGTTTTGGAGAAAGTCGAGCGGGTCCGCCATCGGTCGCAAGATGCGGCGCAGGGATTGCAGCCTAGATCAAACAACCAGGTTGATATCGAGAGACCCGAGTACGTCGCTGATGCGATTGGCGAAGGTTGTCCCTCCTCCTCCTGCAAAAAGCAGACCTACCGGTGCGCGCCTGCTGTCCCACGTCCAGATGAGGGAGCCGGAATCCCCACCCTGACTGAAGTCACCACTAGACGCCCGCACCGCAATCTGGTTCACAAACTTGGCGATGCGACCGCCGAAGTTGACGTTCACGGTGACGCCGACTGCCGTGACCCGACCGGAGGTGAGCTGGGTGGTACGGCCGCTCTTTCCGACCGCAAGGCCCGGAACGGCGGCAACCGGGGCAGCACCGACGTTGAAATAACGTCGCTCACTGCCGCTGAGGTATACGAATTCGCGGCGCACCCGATCGGGCCAGGCCCAGGCGGTAGCAGCATCGACAAGGTTATTGCCACCGCCGAAATTGATCGGCACGAAGCGCTCCAGAACCGCGATGGTTCCCTGAGGCGCCCGTCCCCCATCGGCGGGTCCGGGCTGGACGATCGCATCGCCAATCCGACCAGCGTTGGAATGGGCGAGCACATGGTTGTTGGAAAGCACCATCAGCCGCTGGTTGCGCGGTGCATTGCGGCCGCGGCACAAAGCCCCGATGGTTCCCGCCGTGATGGCGGTGTGACCCACAGAGATGCCGCAGGGCGTGGGCCGTTCGCGGAAGCGATGGGAAAAGGCGTCGATGATGCCGGTGCGAACGCACTGGATCGGCAGATCGCTGTCAGCCAGAGCGGAGGTGCCGAAGCTGCCAGCCAGCCGCCCTCTGATCAGCTGCGGCGCTTCGGACTCGACCGTGTACACCACCAGCACTGGATCCCCCGGCAAGGTGCCGGGCGTCGAGCCATCGCCTACGCCGATGCCGACACCCGCCACGTTGGCATCACGGACCCCGGAGGATTGAATGCCCTCCTCGTCGCTGCTGAGTTCCGTCAGGAGGTTTTCGAGTTCGGCCTTGGCGACGAGGAGCTGGCTGTCGACCGAGGCGAGAAACGCGTTGGCTTCGGCTTCCGCCGCCTCTGAGGCCATGGCCTGCTCTCCCTGCGGAGGCAGGAAGGCTTCGCGGCTGTCTGGAGAAGCGGACGAATCTTCCGGCTCCGAGGTGTCCGGGCTTTGGTAGCCGCTTGAACCCGGCGAGGATGGATGGGTCATGGAAGGTCTCCTTGGGTTGGGGAAGAGGAGGTCACGCCGCGGCGTCATCAGGCGCGAACGGCGACCGCCATGCCCAACGATCCAGCCCTTCAGCCGCCCAGCCCGTGATCGATCGCAGCAAGACCTGTGATCTCACTCACACGTGCCAGCCCAAGAGATATGACGGGATCCCCCGCCCGGCGGGCGTCCTGGCTACTCCTGAGGGGTCAGCAGCTTCAAACCCATGGTTGTCACTTCCGCCGGGGCCGTCGGCGAGCCCGCGTCCGGCGGGCCGACGCCCACGGTGCTGCGCGAGAACGGTCAGCGGGAGGTGTTCTGCGGTCTCACCTCGATCGTCTGGCTGCACCGCCGCATGCCCGACGCCTTCTTTCTGGTGGTGGGCTCGCGCACCTGCGCGCACCTGATCCAGAGCGCCGCCGGCGTGATGATCTTCGCGGAGCCGCGTTTCGGCACCGCCATCCTCGGTGAGCGCGATCTGGCGGGCCTGGCTGATGCCAATGATGAGCTCGACCGGCTGGTGGCCG
>JBIIJS010000161.1:0-6408 GCA_044233605.1 Cyanobium sp.
TGAACTCGGGATGACACTCAATAGGGTCGCTTGAGACACCCCAGACCAATCAAGCGTATCAAGCTGCGCAGACCAAGCGGCCAATAGATCGTCTGGAGTGTGAGTTACCATTGGCCTGGCTCAGCAAAGCATTTAGACCACGGTAGCTCAACATCAAACCCCAGCACGAGCGGCAATCGCATTTCTTGCCAATCTTTCACAATGCACCAATGTGCCATTGCACAATTGGCGTAAAGCAAGCCTAATCTTATTGCAATTTTTACAATTCTACAGTGGTTTGCGCTTTTCATTCGCGGTGAAATATAACTTTCTTTCTTTTATAGCACTTAATGTCGAAGCTATCGAAGCCCTTGGTTGCACGCAAATTCAGTGTCTCTCAGCTCAGCCCGGGCCGAATGCCGTTCATGCAGGTGGGCCAGCGCACCCACCGGCAGGCACTCAGCGGGCGCAGAAGCGGGCCAACAGGGTGAGGCGGTCCTTCGGCTGGGGCAGCTCGGCCGGATCGAAGGGCGGCGGCGCAGCCGCATCGGCGCGGGCCATCATCGGCATCGGCCGCAGCTCGCTGCCGTCGAGCTGCACCTCCAGCGGCTCGAGTCGGGGGCGGCCGATCGCCGCGGCCAACTCGCTCGCCCGGGCCAGGGCGTCCTGGTAGGCCTGGCGCAGCAGCCGGCGGCGCACCGCCTGATCCTCGGCCGGATCGGCCCGGGCGGTGACCGGTGCCAGCCGCACGCCGGGCAGAGCGCCCACCTCCCGGATCAGCGGCTGCAGCTGCTGGGGGGCGAGCCGGCCGCTGATCTGCAGCGAAGCCTGCACGGCGGCGGAGCGACCGCGGGGATCGGTGCGTTGCCAGGTGGTGGGCGAGGTGACACGCAGCTCCTCCACCCCCAGCCTCTGCAGACCGCTGCGCACGGCAGCCAGGCGCTGTTGCAGCAGGGCCAGGGCGGCGTCGGTTGCGGCGGCATCCCTGCCGCCTGCCTCCGCCTCCAGGCCGAGCGAGAACGCCAGGCGGCGGGTGGGGCGATCCTGCTCGGCGGAGCCGCGCGCCTCCAGCAGGGTGCCGGCGCAGGCGAGCTGCACCTGGGCGACCACGGGCCGGGGGCCGGCGCTGGTGGCCAGCAGCAGGGCGGCGGCGGCGAGGGGCAGGGCCGGGGCCCGGATGGGGAAATACGTCATCAGATCGGCACGAGCAGGCGAAACGGCCCCTCACCGGATCCTCAGACCAGCAGTTGCTGCGGGTCTTCGATGTGAAGCACTACTTGATCGAAGCCGGAACTGGTGTGCAGCAGCGCGTCCACACCCTCCACCAACGCCCCATCCAGCGCCGCTCCGTCGCGGCGGCCGAAGGACGTCCCGGCTGTGATCGCCTGCGGAACCACACCGTTGGCGACGAAGCCAGCCGGGTCGACCAGCTTGTCCGGACCATGGTGAATCGCCCCGATGCCCACTGCGAGGCGCAGGGCGAACAGCCCCAGGCTCGATGCCTGACCGGCATGGACGCGGCGTCTCAGCAGAAGCCTGGCCAGGCCCCTGGGCGGGGCGCCCTGCCCTCGAACCCGAGGTTGGTCGTGACCAGCGACTGCCGCAACCAGCCCCACGCTGGTGGAGAATGGCGCGAAGCAGGAGGTGCCTCCCGGGGATGGGGGAGAGATGGCGGATCCAGGCCCTGCTCTGAGGCTGGAGGTCGCGTCTTCGCAGATGGATGGACTCTCCGTTACCGACACTTCACTCAGCTATCCAGACCTGACAGAACAAAACGGTTGGGTTGATCGTGGAAGATGGGCAACATGCGGCCCTTACAAGCTCTGCAATAGTAGTAATATGGAAGTTTGTAACACCAGAGATGCCCCCAGATATCACTCACAGACTTGCCACAGCATCCACATATACCGTCCAACAACTCACATTCAACGACGCCAACGACCGCAACCCGGTCATCTCGGACGGAAGTATCGCCTGGGAGTCTCCCGGGAGCGTTCACCTCATCGACGCCGGCAAGCCCGCGGTTCAGTTTTCCACAGCCACATATTTTCTGGATGCCAGGCCCCGTCTCTCCGGCAACAAAATTGCCTGGAACCGCACCTACAGCACCCTCGTCACGCTTCCCTCCTTTGACCCTTTTCCACCGATCGTCTCGGTCAGCTATTTCGACATACGCTATTTCAATGGCGTTGAGACACTCACCCTGCGATCGATTCCACCCTCGTACGCGTATTATGACGCGCTGGACAGCAACGCAGAGATCTCAGAAGCTGGCGTGACCTGGGAGACCACCGACTGGGAAGACAGCGAGATTGTCTTTTTCAACGGCCGCGAATCGATTCGCTTGACTGACAATGATTTTGACGATAGAAATCCGTCCATTTCCGGCAGCAACATCGCCTGGGAGGGAGACGGTGAGATCTTTTTCTACGATGGCACTGCCGTCCGGCAACTGACAAATAACAATGTGTTAGACCGCCATCCTCGAATCTCAGGCAACCGAGTCGTCTGGGAGAGAAATGGAGAGATTTTTCTTTTCGACGGGTCGACCAGCAGGCGCCTGACCAACAACAGCTATCCAGACAAGGATCCGCAGATCTCCGGTCAGAATGTCGTTTGGGAGGGCGACGGTGAGATCTATTTCTACGACGGAAGCAGAACTACGCGGCTCACAAACAACAGCTTTGTGGACTCCCGCCCGCGCATCTCCGGCAGCAATGTGGTTTGGGAGGGGGATGGCGAAATCTATTCTTTCAATGGCACAGATGTCATTCGCATCACGACGAACAGCATCATCGACCGGAATCCTGAAATCTCAGGGGATCTGATCGTCTGGCAGGGGTTTGACGGCAATGATGATGAAATCTTCCTCGCCAGTCCAGGAACATTCCAGCTGCCGACCATTAATGTGAAGGTGTCCTCATCCAGTCTCCGTGAGGACGCCAAGGCCAATTTTCTCTGCACCTTCACCCGCAGTGGCAGCATTGCTGAGCCACTGACCGTGTATTTCACGGTGAGCGGCAGCGCCGGCTTTGATGTGGATTATCGTGCTCGGCGTGCCGCTACATTCACGGCAGCAAGCGGTAGCGTCACATTTGCCGCTGGCTCGGCAAGCGCCACGCTCCTGATTGATCCCACAGCCGATCGCGTCCTGGAGCAGGATGAAACGATATCAGTCACTCTCGTCACCGCCCCCGGGTACATCGTCGGCCCATCTTCAAATGTGACCTGCACAATTATTGACGACGATACGCCCACAATTTCGGTTCAAGACGGTGTCAAGCAGGGCTTGCTTGACGCCAATGACGGCCTCAATCCAACTCGTGACAACTGCTACCGAACGGATTACATCCTGACCAACATCGTGCCAGGACGTCCTGTAACCGTCAGCCTCTCGGCAGACTTTGACGCCTACTTGCAGATCATCGATTCCGCCACTCAGGCTGTTCTTCATGAAGATGATGACAGTGGTGGACAACGCAATTCCCTGCTCACGTTTCTACCGGAGCCCGGCGTCAGTTACCTGGCGCGGGCCACCAGCTATGAGACCTCTGCCTCCGGTCGGTATCGCCTCTTTGCTGGAGCCCATCCGGTCATCACGAACAGCACTGTGCAGGGCCGGGATCTGATCCTGCAGTTTTCGGAAGCGATCAACATCACAGGGCTGCTGCCAGAGCGCTTCAGCGCGCAGGTTGGTGCGCTAATCAGTCCGATCCGCGAGATACGCCCGGGCAATGAGCCCACAACGCTTATTCTCAGCCTGCCTGCGCCGGCGCCCGCCGCCAACACGCCGATTCGGCTGCGCTACTCGGATCTCTCGGAGAGCAACGACGCCACGGGAGTGGTGCAGGACCTTGCCGGTCTGGACATGGGCAGCCTGGACGCTCCCGGCCTCCCGGTCGCCAGCTTCAGCAGTGGCGTAGACGTGGGCGCACTGGCCAACACATACACAGCTCTGCTGCTGACGGGAGCGGCGATCCTCGCCACGGGTAACGGATCCGCCAACCACATGCGCGTGTCTCAACCCACCGCCGTGGCCAATGTGTTCATCGGCGGAGCTGGCAATGACATCATGGATGGCGGGGATGGCGCTGACATCTACCTGATCGCTGACAGCAGCCACCACAGCACCGCCGAGATCAGCGATTCCGGCAGCAGCGGCAGCGATGAGCTGCGCTTTGCATCGCGAATCAGCGGCGACACCCTCACCGTCTTCGCTGCAGACACAGGCATCGAGCGCGTCACCATTGGCACCGGTATCGCCACTGCTGCCATCACCCGAGCAACCACGGCTCTGAATGTGAACGCAAGCGCTGCTTCCGCTGCGCTCACATTTGTGGGCAATGCTGGCAGCAACAATCTACAGGGCAGCGCCTTCAACGATGTGTTGCGTGGTCAGCTAGGCAATGACATCCTCACGGGGGCGGCTGGCGCAGACATCTTCTGCTTTGAGACGAGCCTGGATGCCAGCGCCAATGTGGATCAGATCACCGACTTCCAGCCGATTGAGGGAGATCGGATCCAGCTGCAGAAAAGGATTTTTTCGCGGCTGAACAGGCTCGGTTCATTGAATGCCTCGGCCTTCAGCATCGGCACCATGGCCACAACCCCCGCGCATCGGATCCTTTACGACAACGCGACGGGCACTCTCACCTACGACAGCGACGGCAGCGGCATCGCTGGCGCGACGGTCTTTGCCCGGCTTTCCGCAGGTCTGGCTGGGGTTCTCACCGCGGATTGTTTCACCGTGATCTGAGCGCAACTGGCACCGCCGTGGATGCCTGCTGAGGCTTGGCCATCCATGCGGCCTCCCCGGAGACTGAAGAACCCGGGACGCCGCTTGCGCGGGAATCACCAGCGCTGATGCGATCAGGCCGGGGCGAATGGGGCAGAAGCCCCACAGCAGGCCTCGGCTCAGTGGGCCTGATCGCTGTCAAACAGCTGGTTGATGTAGTCCGCGTCACTGTTGGGTTTGCGGCCTCGCCGGCCAGCAGACAGGCGCTGAAGACGGGCCTGGAGCGCCTCCAGCAGAGAGCTGCTCGCCAGGGCGCCGCGCGAAGATGGCGAAACCACACGCGAACGCCAGGCAGGCGCTGGTGTTCCGCAGCTGCTCGGGCAGCAGCCATAGCGGATTCGTGGCCGGGAGCGTGGCCCTCTCACGGGCGATCTGGGCCTGGGCCTTGAGCACGGGCAGGGGCAGGGCCAGATCGGCGGGGGACAGGGTGGGGCCGTTGAGCGCCTGGAACCTTTTGTGGTGGTCGGCTTTGGTGTCGGCCTCGGCCAGCGCCTCTCGAAGGCTGGTCAGTCTGGCTTCGGCGCGCGACAACCGGCTGAGGGCCTGGGTGGCGCTGCTGTCCTGCAGACGCATGCCGGCGCTGATCTGCAGAGGGGCCAGCAGGAGGAAGCCAAGGCTGGCGGCGATGGCGAGCTGGGCACAGCGCCTCTGGCGCCCACGGACGAGGGGATCGTCGGGATCGAGGTGCCTGGCGAGCTCGAGCAGGGCCAGGGTCAGAAGCGGCAGGGTGGCGGCGTTCACCAGGGCGGCGGTGAGGCGGCTCTGCCAGGCCGGATCGAGCGGCTGGAAGGGCAGCAGAACGCCCAGCACCAACACGACGAACAGCACCACAAACACCACAGCCAGCCGGCTGAAACTGCGCACGGGCATGAGTGCAAAGGAACGGAAGAACAACAAAAAGCCCCGCCGAGGCGGGGCATGGAGGGTACGGGGCGGAGCGATAACTCAGGCGGTGAGCGTCGGCCGGCCGGCGCGCAGACGCGAACGCAGCCGGCGGCTGTAGGCGAAGGCGGCGCCGGCACCGAGCAATGGCAGCGGGCCGGGGACGGCAGAAGGCGGTGCAGGCTTGGCGCCGGCCCAGACCTCGATCGAATCGCTGCCGACAGTCCAGGTGCCCAGCAGGCCGGAGGTGGAGTCAAGGCCGAGGGTGGAGAGGGATTGGCCAACGATCAAGCCAGTTCCCGTAATTGGAGCGCCCTCAACATAACCGGATTGCAAACTAAAGTAATTACCGGAGCCGAACAGGAAAGAGTTGTTGGACACAGAAACAGAAGAAAGAGCAACGAAGTCGCCATTTCCAAATTGTCCAGGCCCATCAATTGGGTAGAGGTTGCCATTATTAAAATCATCAGTCAAAATTATAGCATTCGATGGATTAATAAACCCTCCACCGAACGATATGTCGGCTGAACCAAGAATCGGCGGGAGGTCGGTAAGTGATCCAGAGATATTTACGCGAACGTCGCTGCCGTCTTCGATCAGTTCATAAACGAGCAGGGCCTTCGCGTCGCCGACCTGCAGGGCCATGCAGGCAGGAATCGCCGCGATGGCGAGAGGCAGTCGCTTTAATCGGCTCCACAGCGCAATACGCATGCCAAAGAAGTGCATCAATAACAAGACGCCTCCTGAACAGC
>JBIIJS010000162.1:0-6381 GCA_044233605.1 Cyanobium sp.
GGTAGAAGGCGGCAGCGATCCGTGCCATCCCCTGGGCCAGCCCGTCGATGTAGTAGTCGGCAGGATCGGCGTGGCCGGCGGTGAGTGCCACGATCGCCTCGCGCTCGGCCGGATCACGGATCCGCTCCGGCTCCAGCAGGGCCAGCGGATGCACACGCAGATGGTTGGCGATGATGAACTCCAGCCGCGCCAGGCCGACGCCGTCGCAGGGGATGGCCGCCAGGTTGAAGGCCTCTTCCGGGTTACCCACATTCATGAGGATCTGAGTGCGGGTGGCCGGCAGTTTGTCGATGTTCCGCTCCTCCACGTGGAACGGCAGGGTGCCGCGGTACACGTGGCCCACATCGCCTTCACAGCAGCTGATCGTGATCGCTTCACCGTCGGCGATGCGAGCTGTGCCGTTGCCGGTGCCGACGATGGCGGTGATGCCCATCTCCCGGGCGATGATCGCGGCATGGCAGGTGCGGCCGCCCTGGTCGGTGATCACACCGCTGGCCCGGCGCAGGATCGGCTCCCAGTCGGGGTCGGTGCGCACCGTCACCAGCAGATCCCCCTCCTCGAAGCGCTGGATCTCGGAGGGATCGCAGATGATCCGGGCCCGGCCGCTGCTCACCGAGGCTCCGATGGCCCGTCCGCTGGTGATCTCCTCGGCTCCTTCCGCATCGAGATGCCAGCTGCGCAGCACCGCGCCGCCGCGGCGGGATTCCACCGTCTCCGGCCGAGCCTGGAGGATGAACAGCTCACCGCTTTCTCCGTCTTTGGCCCACTCGATGTCCATCGGCGTGGGGGCGGCTCGCAGGGCGCTGTAGTGGTCCTCGATCCGCACCGCCCAGCGGGCCAGCTGCAGCGCCTCCGCATCGCTGAGCGCGAAGCGGCGCCGTTCCGCCTCGGGCACCTCGACGTTGCGCACCGTCGCGGCGCCCATGCGGTCGCCCTCGTCGTAGACCATGCGAATCGCCTTGCTGCCCAGCCGCCGGCTCAGGATTGGAGCATGGCCCTGCGCCAGGGTGGGCTTGAAGATCAGCAGCTCGTCGGGGTTAACTGCCCCCTGCACCACGTTTTCACCCAGGCCGTAGGCGGCGGTGAGCAGCACCGCGTCGCGGAAGCCGGTTTCGGTGTCGATGCTGAACATCACCCCGGAGCAGGCCAGGTCGGAGCGCACCATGCGCTGTACCCCGATCGAGAGCGCCACCTGCAGATCGTCGAAGCCGTTGATGCGGCGGTAGGAGATCGCCCGGTCGGTAAACAACGATGCAAAGCAGCGCCGGCACGCCGCCAGCAGCTCCTCCTCGCCGCGCACGTTCAGGAAGGTCTCCTGCTGGCCGGCGAAGCTGGCCTCGGGCAGGTCCTCGGCGGTGGCGCTGGAGCGCACCGCCACGGCGGGTGCCCCCATCGCCGCGTAGGCGGTGCGGATCGCCTCGACCAGCTCCTGAGGCAGGGCCGCCGCACCCACCAGCTCACGGGCGGCGGCGCCGGCGGTGGCGAGGGCGGCCAGGTCATTGCAGTCGAGTCCGCTCAGCAGCTCCTGCAGGCGGGGCCGCAGGACGTTGGCCTCGACGAACCGATGCCAGGCTGCTGCGGTGGTGGCGAAGCCGCCCGGCACCCTCACCCCCTCCGCGTCGAGGGCGCGGATCATCTCTCCCAGGGAGGCGTTCTTACCCCCCACCTCGGCGATCGCATCGATGCCCACCTGCTCGAAAGGCACCACCAGCCTCTGGCCGGATCGCCCACCGGACTGGTCGCTGAGAGGATCGAGAGGGCGCATCGGCAGGCCGGATGACTCGCCCTTCAACTCTGGCGCCGTTCCCCCTGCCGCGGCCGGCGCTGTGACGGTCCGTCGTCGCCTGTCGGTTCCTCCTGGGCCGCTGGCGCTTCGGGCAGCAACTGGGTCAGCAGGCCTGCCCCCATCAGCACGGCGCCGAGGGTGAGGGCCAGGCTCCGATTGGCGGCTGCCGCCCCGTCACCCCAGCTGGCCGCCGCCAGAAAGGCTCCGCCCAGTAGCAGGGTCGGCACCAGAACGATGCCGCGGGCGGTGCGGTTCAGGCCCATGGACAGGGGGCCGGATCGGCCAGGCCCGCGCTGATCAGGCCGGTGGCCAGGTCAGTTTCGTCGTTGAGGAGCTGCACACGGGCCATCAGCAGGCCGTCGTGCTCGCCCAGGGGCCGCAGGTTGACGCGGGTGCGCCGCGGCAGCCGTTGGCGCAACCAGGCGATGGCGTCCTGCTCCTGGGCCACCGGCACCTGCAGGCATACCAGCTCGACGCTGTAGCTGCGGTTGCGATCGCCCAGCTGCAGCAGGGTGGGGCTGCGTACCTGCAGCACTTCGGCCGCCTCGGCGGCTGGTGCCCACCAGGGCCCCGCCAGTAACAGCAGGATGATCAACGCACCCGTCAGGCCACCGATCAGAGGCCGGTTCGCCTCGCCCAGGGAGACCGCAGCAGGCGCAGGAATGTTCAGAGCTTGGCGCCGCAACTGGGGCAATAGAGATGGGCACTGGCGGTGGTTTCGTTACAGGAATTGCACTGCCGGATTGTGTCGATCGCGAGCTCCGGATGGCTGGGCAGGCCCACCATCTGGGCATTGCTGGCGCCGGGAGGCACCATCGGATAGCAATTCTCGTTGCGTCGCACCACCACATCGATGAAAGCAGGTCCGGGATGGGCCAGGGCCTCGGCCAGCTGACGGCGCAGGCAGGACCGTTCGCTGATGCGCACGCCGCGCACGCCGAACGCCTCGGCCAGGGCTTCGAAATCGGGCATGCCGCCGGTCATCTCGGAATTGGAGTAACGCTCCTCGTAGAAGCTCTCCTGCCATTGGCGCACCATGCCCTGCCAGCCGTTGTTGAGCACCACCACCTTCACGGGGAGCTTGTATTGCGACAGGGTGCCGAGTTCCTGGATGTTCATCAGGATGCTGGCGTCGCCGGCGACGCAGATCACCTGGGCATCGGGGAAGGCCGTCTGGACACCCATGGCGGCGGGCATGCCAAAACCCATTGTGCCGAGCCCGGCACTGCTGATCCAGTGGCGTGGTCGGTTGCGCAGAAACTGGGCCGCCCACATCTGATGCTGACCCACATCGGTGGTGTAGAAGGCATCGGGCGCGATTTCGCGCAAGGCCACCACCACCTCCTGGGGCGCGATCTCGCCTTCGGGGGCAGGAACCACCAACGGATAGTGTCGCTTCCAGCTGTCGATCCGCTCAAGCCAGGCGTCGGTGCGACCACCGCCCTGCTCACCGGCGGAGCCGGCGAGCAGGGCTTTAAAGGCCATGCGCACATCGGCCACCAGAGGTACCTCCGGCACCCTGTTCTTGCCCACCTCCGCGGCGTCGATGTCGATGTGGATCACCTGGGCCCGCGGCGCAAAGCTGTCGAGCCGACCGGTGACGCGATCATCGAAGCGCGCACCGGCAGCAATCAGCAGATCGCATTCGGTGACAGCGAAGTTTGCGTAGGCGGTGCCGTGCATGCCGAGCATGCCCACCGAGAGCGGATGGTGCTCATCAAAGGCACCCTTGCCCATCAACGTGGTGGTGACAGGCAGCCCGAAGCGTTCTGCCAGGTCGCGCACCTCGTCGTGGGCCCCGGAACTGATCGCGCCGCCCCCCACGTAGAGCAGGGGCCGGCGGGCGCTGCGGATCAGCTCCAGCCCAGCGGCGATCGCGGCGGGATCGGGATCCGGGTGGGGGCGGAAGCCGGCCGGCACCGAGCTGCCCGGTTCCACCGGCACATAGTGAAACAGCTCGGCGCCGACATCCTTGGGCACGTCGATCAGCACCGGGCCGGGCCGGCCGGCGGCAGCGATCAGGAAGGCTTCGGCGACGATGCGGGCGATGTCAGCGGGGTCGCGCACCACCCATGAGTGCTTCACGATCGGCAGGGTGATGCCGAAGATGTCGGTTTCCTGGAAAGCGTCGGTGCCGATCGCGGCCCGGGGCACCTGGCCCGTGATCACCACCATCGGCACCGAATCCATCTGGGCGGTGGCGATGCCGGTGACCAGGTTGGTGGCGCCCGGGCCGGAGGTGCCGAAGCACACGCCAACCCTTCCGGTGGCGCGTGCGTAGGCATCAGCCGCGTGGGTGCCGCCCTGCTCGTGGCGCACCAGGATGTGCTGCAGCCAGCCGCGGGCCTCTGCCTTATGCAGCTCGTCGTAGATGGGCAGGATCGCGCCGCCGGGGTAGCCGAAGATGTGGCGCACTCCGTGGCGGCGGAGTGAATCCATCAGGGCGTAGCCACCGCTCACCCGCTCAGGAGGCTCAGCCAGCGCTGGTACGAGCGTGGCAGTGGCCGACTGTGGGGTAGCAGCGGCAGGGCTGGTGGAAGCCGTGCTGGTGGCAGGGTTAAGGGGCGTGAGCGTCACGGGGCGGGTGGCGGATCAGCGCAGTGTTCCAACATTAGGCGCCCTGCGGACGCCTGGGGCCTGACCACTGCGGCTGGCGGCCATGGCGCGCAGCACCCGGGCCGGGTCGATCCATTCCCCGCGGAAGCGCATGCCCCAGTGCAGGTGGGGACCGGTGGTGCTGCCGGTCATGCCGATGTGGCCGATCGTCTGGCCTGCCCGCACCCGCTGACCCACCACCAGCTGCACCGACCCGCTGCGGTACCGCCCGCCGCCGGCCGTGCCGGCCAGATGGCAGTAGATGTGTTCGTAGTCGCCGGAGCGGATCGTCAGGCCGTTGCCGCAACCCCCGTCGCTGATCACCTCGCTGACCGTGCCGCTCCACCAGCTCAGTACCGCGGAGCCGAGCGGCGCTGCGATGTCGATGCCGTAGTGCTTGCGCCGGTCACCGCTGAGCGGATGGCTGCGCATGCCGAAGGGGCTGGTGTAGCCCGCGAAGCTGGTCACCGGGAAGATGCCCCGCAGCCAGGCGGAGCGGTTCTGGGCCAGGGAGCTGCTGCTGCCGGCCAGCAGCAGCAGCAGGCTGGCGGTCAGGGTGAGCGGCGTGAGGGCGGCAGCGGTCCGCATGCTCAGAGCAGGCCGATGGCATGCAGCGGCCCGCGGCCGCTGATCAGTTCGACCAGGAACGCTGAAAACCCCACCATCGCCAGTCTTCCGTTCCAGATCTCGGAGCTGTTGTTCCAGCCCCAGGCCCATTTGTCCTGGGGGTAGAGCTTCACCTGGGTGGGCAGGGAGGCGGCCTGGTCGAGGTTCACCTCCGGCCCGGCCATCGCCTCCTGCACCAGATCGGCCAGGCCGGCGATGAAGGTGGGGTCGGTGTCGAGCGCGGGAACGCGGCGGAAGTGGCGCACGCCTGCCTCGGTGGCGATCTCGCGGTATTCGATGTCGATCTCCTCGAGCGTCTCGATGTGCTCGCTGACGAAGCTGATCGGCACCACCACCAGCTCCTGCACCCCCGCTTCGCCCAGGTCTTTCAGCGCGTCTTCGGTGTAGGGCTTGAGCCACTCCACCGGTCCCACCCGGCTCTGATAGGCGAGGGTGTGGGGGTTGGTATGGCCAAGTTCCCGCTCCAGCCTGGCCATGATCAGGCCGGTACAGGCCTCGATCTCACTCTGGTAAGGATCGCCCGCCTCCTCCACATAGCTCTTCGGCACGCCGTGGGCGCTGAAGAACACATGCGCAGCTGCTGCATCATCGCAGGCGCGGATCTCGCGGGCGATCAGGCCCGCCATGGCGTCGATGTAGCCCGGATGGTCGTACCAGCTGCGGATGCAGCGGATCGGCAGGCGGCTGAAGCCGGCATCGGCCTGACGCAGGCGTTGCAGTTCGCGGAAGCTTGAGCCGCTTGTGCTGATTGAGAAGTGGGGATAGAGCGGCAGCACCACCACCTCATCGACGCCGTCGGCCTTGATGTCGGCCACGGCCGACTCGGTGAACGGATGCCAGTAGCGCATCGCCACGTAGCTGGTGGCCTCGACGCCCCGTTGACGCAGGCTGCTTTGCAGCTCGCGGGCCTGCTGTTCGGTGATGCGCCGTAGCGGTGAACCGCCGCCGATCGAGCGATAGGCCTCCTGCGACTTGCCGCTGCGCAGGGTGCTGATCAGCCAGGCCAGGGGTTTCTGCAGGGCTGGCGTCGGCAGGCGGATGATCTCCGGATCGGAGAACAGGTTGTAGAGAAACGGCCCGACGTCCTGGATCCGTTCGGGTCCGCCGAGGTTCAGCAGCAGCACGCCGACCTTGGCCATGCCCATGGATGTCGACAGGTGGGCCGAGCGTAACGCGATGCTCCCGAAGGCGCTGTGCCGCAGCGGGCGGCTGGCGCGGCCCGAAGTGGCTCGATAGGGTCCGCTCGAAGCATTCCGCCCAACCCACTGGCCGCCAGTCCGCCTCCATCGCCGGCCCCGGCCAGCGGGCCTGCCGAACTGAGCGCCGCCCTGCGCCGCGCCAACGCCGACCTCGCCGGCGAGGGCTGCCGGCTG
>JBIIJS010000163.1:0-6366 GCA_044233605.1 Cyanobium sp.
AGATCCCGCAAGCTCTGGCAGCCACTCAGGATCCCGAGCAAGGCCACCAGCAGCAGATACCAGGCTGGAAACCGAACCCCGCGCCGCATCCGCGCATCGGGGATCGACCTCAGATAGCTGATCAGGTCGAGATCGGTTGCGGCGGAGGCGCTTTCGTGCACAAAGAGGAGGCGATTCCGCCGACCTCAACCCATGCTGACAGCCCCGGCAAGGAAGCATGTGGCTGACGTTGAATCAGCCCTGGGTATTTGCGTACCACTCCATGACCCCAGAGCGACCACTGCGGAGCGAGTAGGGTAGTCAAGCATCTTCTTGACGGCTCGAAAGAAAGTGAAATAATGTTAAACAGATTTTCCACTTCGTGATGCGATGAAGAATTTGATGCCAATAAAAGCAGAGAAGACGCACGGCAAGCGGGGAGATGCGCTTTGGCAATTCCTCCATCGCGGACGGAATCGGTGGCGGCTTCGCGATCACTGGGGGGAGCCATGGCGACAAACTCTGGGTTCGGGATACCTGGAACGTGACGCAGCAATGCAATCCTCGCCCCGCCCGTCACAGACCGGTGTCGGGCGGGGCGAGCAAGACGGCCCGATCCAGCCAACGAAGCGCAACGCTAACGTTCTCGCAACCTCTGCAACAAGTTCGGGCATGTGGACAGTCCTAGGTGAGGAGGCCCATGAGATCATCGATATCAGTGGCGTCGTCAGCAATCCGAAGAATCCAGTTCTGACATACAAGAGCGGCGACTCGCCCGACACCCCTGGGGATACGGAAGTGCCGGACGAGCTCTGGGAATCGGGCTACGTTCCGCCGCCTCCCTTCATCAGAAACACGACCCGCAATCTGCAGTTCAACGAGCAGATTTTCATCGCCTCACCGGGAAGCCCCGAGGGCGTGACCACCTATGTATCGACATCCGATGGCTACACCTGGGGCGCCATGTCGCAGGCGATCAATGCGATGTGGCCCTACAACACAGCTGACTACGCTAATTCCGATATTCCCCTGACCCGGATCAACGCCTATTATGCGGGTAACTTTGTAACAACGCCTCCGCCCGGCGTGGTTAAGGTGACGGCAAACTACAAGGCGCAGGACATGAAGTTCTGGGCCAATCAAGACGGTGTTGCGCCCGGCACGGCGGGCGCCATCGCACTCGACCGTTACATCATCACCGACCAGTGGGGCAACTGCTACATCATGCATGCCTCCGGTCAGGCCGATCAGGCGGATGTGGGGGCTGCCTTCGATGCCGCAGTTCTGCCGGAAGGCTGGAGCAAAACAGTCATCCAACTCGACGATGACCTGATCCTGAATCCTGCCAAAGGCTCCGACGGTACTTATCACTACCTCGTCTTTCGTGACAGTGCCGATAACACCTATCATCAGATTTACTGGTCGGGCCAGGGCTCACTGGCAACCCAGCTGGAGGGCATGCCGATCTGGGGCGGTCAAAGCGACGACGTGGTCTCAGGAGACGGTGACGATGACCTGATCCACGGCGCCAGCGGCAATGATGTCGTCTTCGGTCGCGCCGGCAGAGATGAGCTCTGGGGCGACCTTGGAGATGACACCTTGAAGGGAGGCGCCGGCAGGGATAAACTCTACGGAAATGAGGGCAACGATCTGCTGATCGGTGGCCGCGGGAATGATGTACTCAATGGTGGTCCGGGTCGGGACATCCTCAAGGGCGGGCGTGGCCGTGACGAATTCGTGTTCGCAAGCATCACCGACAGCCTGGTGGGGGCTCCCGATCTCATCATCGATTTCAAGCGGGGCCGCGATGCCATCAACCTTGCTGCGATCGATGCTGATACCACAGCCGATGGCGATCAGGCCCTTGTCTACATCGGAAGGAAAGCCTTCAGCAACACGGCAGGCGAGCTGCGCCTCGATGCCGGCGGCACGTTGATCGGCGACGTGGATGGGAATGGACAGGCCGACTTTGCCATCGCCCTGCTGCACGGCGCACGCCTGACCAGCGGAGACTTCATCCTGTAGGACAAGTCCGGAACCGCGGCTGGTACAGCGGACGGCTTCAGCCATGGGGTGTCAGCCAGGGCTCACCCCTGTCGAATGCTCCGGGTTGCCGGGCCTTGTCGGGGTGCCGGGCCTTGTCCATGTCCATCCGCAGAGCCTCATGCCCCCGGCCAGCGACCGGCGAGGCCCCGCCCCCCTCCCGCTCCCAGGCGTTACAGATCAATGCGCGTCAGCGCTGCTCCACCCAGCAGCGCCAGCAGCAGCTTGAGGGTGGAATCAAAGCCGCCCTGCAGCTGCTCCAATGTGCCGGGGCAGATCTTCCCGATCGATCGCCCCTCCAGCGCCCGCTGACCGCAGACACCGGCAGCCAGCGAATAGATCAGCAGCTGGGTGCCGATCACCACCGCCAGGATCTTGAACACAAACCGCTCGCGGTCGAACGGCGGCTTGGGCGGCCGGGGTGTTGGGTTGGCTTGCATCGCTGCTCCTCCTGTTGATCAGGCCCCAGCAGGAGGCAGCACCAGCCCCCTCGTCACTTTTTTCCTGGAAGACCCCCAGTCCGCAGTGGCTCGCATGCCCATGGATCGCCCCTATTCCCACACCCTCAGCTTCGCCGCCCCTGGCTGCCGGGCCTGATTCTCAGAAACTCTTCAGCAACAACGACGCCCCCATCACCAGCGCCAGCACCTCGAAGGCCCGCTTCACCACGCGGCTGCCGCGGGCGATCGCCAGGTGGGCGCCGAGATAGCCGCCCACCACCGAGCCGGCCAGCAGCATCGGGATCCAGGTCCAGGCGATCTGGCCCTGGCTGCCGAGGGTGAGGGCGCCGGCGCCGTTCCAGAACAGGCCCACCAGGATCAAGGTGGTGGCCACGGCGCGGCCGTAGTCGAGGCCGAACCAGCGCACCAGCCACAGCGTCACGAACAGTCCTGTGCCGGAGGTGAGCGAACCGTTGAGGAAGCCGATCGCGAACAGTCCCAGCCCGCCCGTCGCCAGGCGGCGGCGATCCAGCACGGGCGCGGTGGCCGTCACGCCCAGCTGCGGGCGCGCCAGCGAATAGAGGCCCAGGCCGATCGTGAGCAGCCCCAGCAGCAGGGTGCACAGCTTCGGCGGCAGGCTCAGCACCGTGCGCGCCCCCAGCACCACGCCGGGCAGGCCGCAGGCCAGCACGAACGCCGCCAGCCTGGGATCAAGCGAGCGTTCGCGCGCGTGCCGCAAGGTGGCGCCAACTCCCAGCGCCACGCTCGCCAGCTTGTGGGTGGCCAGCGCCAGCGGGAAGCTCAGCCCCAGCAGGATCAACACCGGCAGCTGCACCAACCCCGCGCCGCCGCCCGCCAGCGCCGACAGCAGGTTCGCCACCAGCGCCGCCGCGAACACCGCCAGCTGCAGCAGCAGGTCGGCGCCGCTCATTCGCCCGCCCTCAGCCGATCCATGCGCCGTTGGCGAAGCGCAGCGCGTAGATCACCAGCAGTAGGGCCCCGAAACCCACCAGGAAGCGCAGCCAGCGGGGATGGGCACGGAACCAGGCCCCGTGCAGCATCAGCAGCGGCACGGTGGCGAAGACGTGACGCTCCAGGCTCATCGTGTGCTGCTTGAGCAGATAGGCCAGCAGACTGGCGGCGCCGAAGCTCCACACCTCCAGCGGCAGGCGCCGCCAGCCCCAGCCGCACAACAGCAGGCCGCCCAGCACCATCAGCAGGCTGAGGCCCGGCATGCCGGCCACCAGCCAGAAGGCCAGGAACGCCACCAGCGACAGCCAGAAGCTGGCGCCGGAATGCCGGCGCCGCAGCCCCACGGCCAGGCCGGCGGCAGCCAGCACCGCGGCCATCTGGATGGGATAGAGGCCATCCACCAGGGCACTGGCCCGGGTGTTGACCGGGCCGAGAAACACCTTGGAGAAGCGCTCCAGCCAGAGGGGCACACCGGAGAGGTTGAAGCCGGGGTTCACCTCCCAGGCCCGCTGGGCATTCAGAAAGGCGAGCGGGTTGCCGCTGAGTCGCCAGTTCAGCAGGGCCACCGCCGCCAGGCCGGTCAGCGCCCCGAGGCTCACCAGCAGGCCGACGCCGGCACGGCGGCGGCGCAGATAGGCGATCAGGATCGACGGCACGATCACCACGCCGGTGGGGCGGGTGGCGCTGCTCAGGGCCCCCAGCAGCGCCACCCGGGGCGCTCCTGGGCTGGCCTGCGTCAGGCAGAGCAGCGTGAGAGCCGTGAGCAGCAGATAAAATGCTTCGGTATAAGGAATTGCGCAGAAGATGCTCATCGGGTTGAAACAGGTGAGCAGCACCACCGCCCGAGCACTTTCAGCCCCCAGGCATTGCCGGCTCAGCCGCTCCAGCACAAACAAGGCGAACAGAAAGGCGCCATTGGCCAGCAGCATCGCCACCGGTAGTGGCGCCACATGCAGCAGGCCCGCCATAGCTTTGGTGGCATAGGCAAAGAGCGGAAAGAAGGCGAAGTTGTCGCCGCCATACCCCTCGGTCGCGATCGTGAGGTAGTGGGCGGCATCCCATTGCCCCAGCCGCTCGGCCAGCTTCCCGGGCTCCCTCAGCTGCACGGAGACCGCCAGCGGCAGGAAGAACAGCAGGCGGCTGATCAGCCAGCTGGAGAGCACCATGGGAGGCGATCGAGCCGCAGCGGGAGATCGAGCCCGCGGGGCTGGGCCCCAACCCTAGGCAGCCGTGCTCCGGGCATCTGCCTAGCCTTGCTGCCGCTTTGATGTTCCTCCGCCGTGGGCCTGGCCCTGCGTTTCGATCAGGCTCTGGCGCGGCTGCGCCGCCGGGCCCTGCTGCCGCTGCTGATCCTGGCCGTGCCCTGGATGCAGGAGCTGGTGGATCAGCTGGTCTTCGGCGGCACCTGGAACCTGCCCCTGGTGCCCGGCGGCCCCTGGTGGGGGCTGCTCACCTCCCCCTTCAGCCACAGCGGCTTCGGCCATCTGATCAGCAACTCGCTCTGGTTTCTGCCGCTCTCCTGGCTGGTGCTGCTGCGCGGCAGCCGCGACTACCTGGCGGTGTGGCTGGCGGTGCTGCTGCTGCAGGTGCCGGTGTGGCTGCTCTGGCCCACCGCCAGCCACGGCCTCTCGGGCGTGGTGTACGGCCTGCTGGGCTTCCTGCTGCTGATCGGCTGGTTGGAGAAGCACCCCCTCTGGGTGCTGCTCTCGTTCGGCTGCCTGCTCGCCTACGGCGGCCTGCTGCCGGCCCTGCTGCCCTTCCTCAGCCCGCCCGGGGTGAGCTGGATCGGCCATTTCTCCGGCTTCGCCGGCGGCCTGCTCGCTGCCCTGGCGGTGTTCCGGGAGTGAGCCGCGGAGCCAGGGCCGAGAATGTCAGCAGCGCTTCGCCAACTTCTGCCAGGCGCTTGAGCAACTGGAAACGTACTTCCAGCCGCCGGCTCTCAATGAGCCGGAGCGTCAGGGGCTGATCAAGGCTTTTGAGTATTGCTTCGAGCTGGGTTGGAATCCGTTGCGGGATCTGCTGTTGGCGGAGGGCAACGCCGATCTGATCGGTTCGCGCGACACGCTGCGGCTCGCTTTCCGGGTGGGCCTGATTCAGGACGGCGAGACCTGGCTGCGAATGGTGCAGGACCGCAACCTCACCAGCCACACCTACAACCGAGCCACGGCTGAACAGGGAACTGCGCCGCACCCTGGAGCTGCGGCTTGCCCTTTCTCCGCCTCACGGGAAGGATGGCTGTGATCCCGCTGCCCGCTCTGCCTGCGGAGGCTTCGGCGAGCCTGCTCGATCTGCTTCGCGCCGAACCGGCCGTGCAGGAGGTATGGCTCTACGGATCCCGGGCCATGGGTCGTCATCGCCCCGGTTCCGACCCGCGGCCACCTGCATCGCGCTGTCGCCTCAGGTTCACGACCACCACCACAGCGTTCGGCCCCGTTCACACCAGCAACAGGGCGCCGTTGAGCAGTTGCCGCTGGCTGATGTCTCCGGCGTAGCGCTGCTGGAAGAAGCGTTCCGGCGAAGCCAGCTCATTCTGTTCAAACTCCAGGCGTAAGCGCCGCGCCTCGATGTCCACGCCGCCCCGCAGCTGCCGGTGATCAAGATCACAGCCACCCTTGGTTCGCCTCACTGCCAGGGGCAGCTGGCAGGTGAAAGCTACATCGGTTGGCACGATTCGGAGTTTCTCCATGCCCATCACCGACCTGTTGCGCACCAACCTCGAGGTGCACTTTTCTTCTGAGCTGCTGACCCGCTGGCAGAGACCCTGCCGGCCGCGCCTGTTGATCCTGGTCGACGGATTGAACTACCTCTCCAACAGTGGCTCTGGCTTGTCGCGCTTCGTGGAGGCGATCACCCGGGCGCCGGGTGTCAGCACCCGCCCGATCGTGACGCTGGCGCACCGCGGCAACCATGCGAGCCCGGTCACGATCGGCAC
>JBIIJS010000164.1:0-6356 GCA_044233605.1 Cyanobium sp.
CCCGCGCTCGGCGGCAGCTCTGGCGGCCCGTTGCGACGCCGCCGTGCTGGTGCTGGGCCTCGACTGGCGCCTGGAGGGGGAGCACATCCATCCCGGCGACATCGCCCCGATCCTGGCCCGGATCCCACCGCCCCAGTGGCTGCGGCGCAGCTTCTTCTGGTCGTGGCTACAGCCGGCCTGGCAGCGCTTCACCCGGGGGATCGCCTGGCTGACGAGCTTCGCCTCGGCCCGTCAGGGGGGCGATTTCGCCGCCGGCGATCGCACCGACCTCGGCCTGCCAGCTGATCAGGTGGCGTTGATCCGCGCCGTAGCGGCCGAAAACCCTCGCACCGTGGTGGTGCTGATGGGCGGCGGCGCCATCCGTTGCAGCGAATGGGACCGGCTGGTGCCGGGTCTGCTGTTGCTCTGGTACCCGGGCGAGCAGGGCGGGCATGCTCTGGCAGACGTGCTGTTCGGGGAGGTGGCGCCCTCGGGCCGGCTGCCGTTCACGATCCCCCGCAACGAAGCACAGCTGCCACCGTTCGAGCCGCGCGCCGAGCGGGTGCGCTACGACCCCTGGCACGGCTACCGGAGGCTGCAGCACCGGGGCGAGAGCGCGGCCTATCCGTTCGGATTCGGCCTCTCCTACAGCCGCTTCACCATCGGGGAACTGACGGTCAGGCTTCAGAGAGGCCCTGTGGACGGCGCAGACGACGACGGCCGGGGTTGGCTGGAGCTGGCACTGTGCGTCAGCAACGAGGGCCCCATGGAAGCGGCTGAGGTGGTGCAGGTGTATGGGGAACCGCCGGGTCTGCTGCTCGAGCGGCCAGGGCGCACGCTGGCGGGTTTCCAGCGCCTCCATCTTGCGGCGGGGGAGCAGCGGCGGCTCACCCTGAAGATCCCCCTGCGCCAGCTCGCCTGTTTCGACCCGCAGCGCGATGCCTTCGTGGTGGAGGAGGGCCTGCATCGGCTGGTGGTGGCACCCCACGTGGAGGATCCAGGCCAGGCGGTGTGCATCGAGCTGCAGGCCGCGGTGCTGGGCCCCTGAAGGCATGGCAGCGTCACCGCCAATGACGCAGGCAACGCTGCAGACGGGCGCGGTTCCAGCGCTGCAACAGCAGACAGGGCAGGTTGAACGCCAGTGCGAACACCACGTTCACCACCACCCCGGCGGGCGGCAGCCACAGGGCCGTGAGCAACCCGACGGGCAGCAGCAGCCAGTGCACCAGTTCGGCCCGGCGGGTTTCCAGCACCAGTCGCTCCAGGCTTTCCGGATCGCGTCGCACCAGGTTGGCCTTGCGCACCCCGCCGGGCAGGGCGCCGCCGGCGTCGGGAATCCAGCGTTTCCAGATCCGGATGCCTGGCGGCTGGGGCGTTTGGGAAGCCGGGCGGGCTGGGCGCCGGGGGGGCTGCTCCAGCCAGGTGGAGGGAAGGCGATTGGCGAGCAGACCCACCAGCAGCGAGGCGGTCAGCCAGAAGGCCATCGAGCTGAGTAGAAGCGCCTGCGACTCGCTCAACGGGTGCTGAACCGACGCCCCTTCCACTTCACCTGCCCCCGCTCGAGATTGAGAATCGCCAGCACGAACACCACCAGAAAGAACAGCACCGGAACCGGGAAGATCAGGTTGATCCAGCCGAACCGCCCCACCAGGCGGCTGATCCGCAGCAGTTGCATCGCATAGGCGGCGTAAATCAGAGCGTTCAGGCCCAGCGCTGGGCTGCCCACCAACGGCCAGCCCAGCAGGGCGGCCGGCAGGCACCAGGCGGCCCAGAACAAACCTGACAGCCACAACAGCACACCCAGCATCCTGGGCCAGCGCACCTCGCCGGCGGCGGTGGCGAAGTTTTTATCGAAGCCGATCACCATCTCTGCGAGGCCGCCGGGATACATGCGATAGGCAATCGCGTCGGCGCCGATCCAGGCGCTCACCGGCAGGCCGGCCCGTTCGTAGCGATGGGCGAGAAACCAGTCTTCCACCACCTTGCCTGCCACCGCCGCATGGCCGCCGACCCGCTCGTAATCGGCGCGGCTCGTGGCCATCGCCGGCCCGAAGGCCACGCCGCAGCCCGGCCCCAGCGGCACCGCCATCAGCCCCACCAGGTTGAACAGCAGCGACAGCTGCTCGCAGGGCTTGCCGGTGCGATGCCAGGGCTGCACCGACACCAGCCCGCCCTGCTGCTCGAGGCTGGCCAGCAACCGTTCGAGAAACTGCGGGGTCGGCTCGGTGTCGGCGTCGAGAAACACGAGCAGCTCGCCCGCACTGGCCTGCACACCGTGATGCAGGGCCCAGGTCTTGCCGCACCAGCCGGTGGGCAGGGGAGGTGGCTGGATCACCCGGAGCGGCAGGCTGGGTTCGGCAGCCGCCGCGGCCGCCCGGGCGATGGTGGCGGTGGCGTCCTCGGAATGGTCGTCGATGACGATCACCTCCGCCGGCCTCAGGGTCTGGCGTGCCAGGGCCGAGAGCAGGTGGGGCAGGGTGGCGGCCTCGTTGCGGGCAGGGATCAGCAGCGAAAGCGTTCGCTGCTGCAGGGGGGAGCCGTCCGGCAGCGGCGGCAGGCGGTGCACCAGGGCCCAGCCCAGCAGCCAGCGCACCAGCAGCGACAGCTCCAGCCAGCCCATCGTCAGTGCGTAGCCCCCGGAGCTGACTCAGGCTAGGGCCGGCTGCTGGTCATGGGTGCACCGCACGATCACGGGCGGAGCAGTTCCCGTGCCAGCGGCACCAGCGCTGCCCGGTCGCGCAGCAGCTGGGGATGGGTGAGCACCGGCAGCATCGTGCGGGCCCCCACCGGCAGCACGGCTCTCCAGCCCGGCAGCACGGCCAGATCGAGGGCGGAATAGAAGCTGTGGCACTCGATCCGCTGCAGGCGATCGAGATCGCTGTTGAGCCGCTCCAGCAGGGCGCTGCCCCAGCGCAGATCGGCGATGCCGCTGAAGATCCGACCCGGCCAGGGCAGGGCGGTGAGGGTGCCCTGCTGGGGACTGCCGACACTGATGAAGCGGCGGGTGCGCGCGTGGCCGCCGAGCAGTTGGATCCAGCAGCGGGCGATCACACCTCCGATCGAGAACCCGAGCAGATCGAGGGGCTCCTCACGACCGAAGGCAGCTTCGATGTGGCTGCCCAGCCGTTCGGCGCCCTCCATCACTGAGGTGCGGCCCAGTCGCAGCGGCAGGGAGGGAATCAGCAGAGGCTGGCGCTCGCCTCCGAGTTCCCGCTTGAGAGCTTCGAACACCGCCGGGGTGTCGAGCAGTCCATGAACCAGAACCAGAGGGGGGATGGCGATCGAGGCTCGCGGGATTCAATTCTGGCGTACCTGACATGCACCGCCGGCTGTTTTTCTGGGTCAGTGGCTCCGCCCCTGACGGTTCAGGTACAGAGCTCGGCAACCGGCCCTGGCCAGCAGCGCCCATGCCAGGGTTGCGTTTTAATGCATCAGCGCCGAAAGTCGATCAAATCTGCAGGGCTTTAGCGAATGATTGGGGCTTTTCCTAATGAAGAGGCAAAGTGAATTAAAGCCGGATAATACAGGAAATGCACCGGGAGTTGCGCGGGGGAAAACCGTACCGCTGCATGAGCTGGCCCATGCGTGCTGCTCCACGGGCGCCTGCCGCTCGGTGCCCTACTGGCCTGTGGATTATCCCCAGGAAGGCTTGCTGCAGCTCGATGGCGCGGCAGACACCGACATCCCTGTGGAGCTGATCGGCTTCAGCAGCCGGGGGGTGAGCGTGATGATGGGCTCCGGGCAGGCGATCCGCCAGGGGGCCCAGGGGGTGCTGATCACCCAGGCCCATGGAGCCGGCTGCAGCTACCACCGGGTGGCCTGCTGCTGGCACCGCCGCGATCCCCAGCACCATCAACGCCAATGCGTGGGGCTGCGATTTGAGAGTGAGCTGCCAGCCTGAAGCCGGCACCGGATCACAGGCTCGGCAGGTGGCTCTGCAGGTGGCGCAGGGTGGCCTGATGCACCAAGGCGCGGCCTTTCACGCCGAGTTTGGCGCTGATGTTGCGCCGGTGGGTGTCCACCGTGTGGATGGAGAGACCGAGCTGCTCGGCGATGCGGCGGTTGGACCATCCCTGGCCGATCAGCGCCAGCACCTGCGCCTCCCGCTCGGTCAGCGGGACGGGCTCCTGGGCAGGCTCGCCGAGCAGCTCGGCGATCTCCACGGCGAGGGTTTCGCAGGCATCCACCTTGTCAACCACCGCGTGCAACATGGAATCGAGGGCAGCATCACACACGAAACTGCTGGCGTAGGCCGAAAGCACGATCACCTTTGCGTGCCCATTCACTTCAAACAGTGCTTCCGCCACCGAGATGCCATTCCCATCGGGCAGATCAAGGTCGAGGATGAGGAGATCGGGGGCCAGAGAGCGGCAGGCGCGGATTCCGGCGGCGACCGTGGTGGCTGTCGCCACCACGTCCAGGCCGCTGAGCGAGCGCAGCATTCCCACCAGCAACTGCAGGAACATCAACTGGTCTTCCACCACCACGCAGCGCAGCGGATGGTTGCTGCCCCGGCTGCCGGTTGCCGTCACGGCGCCAGCTTTTGAGCCATCGGGGCCAGCGCGGCGGCGACAGCCAGGGCCGGCAGGTGCATGCACACCCGGGCGCCGCCCAGCATGGGGCAACGGCCGAAGTTGATCCGCCCGTGGTGATGCTCCACTGTGGTGCGCACCATGAACAGGCCCAGGCCGCTGCCGCCGGCCTTGCTGCTCTGCAGCACCGTGTCGCCGCTGGGCTCGAAGCGGAAGCCCGGGCCGCTGTCGGCCACCTCCACCATCAGCTCGTCGGGATGGCTAACGAGGCTGAGCGCCACCTTCCGCCGACCGGGCGGCATCTCCGCTGCAGCTTCGATGCCGTTGCGCAGCAGGTTGCTCACGGCCATCTGCAGCTGAACTCCATCGCCGTGCAGCATCGTCGGCGGGGGGGAATCCAGACCGACCATTGCCAGTTCGATCCCGTGCTCGCGCAGCAGCGGCTTCACGCTCCGGCAGGCGCCGCGCAGCACCGCCACAGGATCGGTGGGTTGGGGCTCGGTCTGCACGTTGCGCAGCAGCATCCGCATCTTCTCGATCACGCCGCTCACCTGAAGGCTCTGGCGGCTCAGAGAGTTCACCAGTTCCCCCATGCTCATCTCTGGGTTGGGCTGGCCGAGCTGCCTGCTGGCCTCTCCGCACAGCATCCGGATCGTGGCCAGGGGCAGGTTGATCTCGTGGGACACGCTGGCAGCCATCAGGCTGCTGTGCAGTTTGCTCTGCAGCAGCTGCCGCTGCCTCTGCTCGTTGCGCTGTTCGCGCTCTCGGGCCAGTTGCAGTGATTGATCCCGCTCGGCGATCGCTTCGATCAAGCGCCCGAAGCTCTCCTGCAGAACGGCCAGTTCCTCAAAGCGCGTCGCGCTGATGGCTGCCGGCGCCGGCAGGCTCCCGTGGCGCAGCCGGCTCTCCTCGGCCTGGATCCGCATGGCGAACTGCGTCACCGGATCGAACAGCTGGCGCCCCAGCCGGTGGTTCTTCCACAGGAAGATCGCCACCCAGAGCAGCAGCACCAGCGAGCCTGCCGTGAGCAGCACATGGCGGATCGGTGCCAGCTGCTCACTGGGCAACAGGGTGACGATCCGGGCTCCCTGCACGCTGTCCTCGGAGATCACCGGTAGCCAGCTGCGCTCCCCCAGCACCAGCGGCTGCAGCCTGCCGCCCTGTTGCCCCGCTCCGCTGGCGAGCGCGGCGCGGCTGAGGTCGATGTTGGCGATCCGCAGCGATTCATTGCCCGAGAGCATCACGAAACCATCGCGGCCCACCAGCAGTGTGGGTGTACCGGAGAACGTGCTGTAGCGCTGCAGAAATCCCTTGATGTAGCCGAGCTGGATGCGGCCGAGCAGGCGGCGCTCGCCGACGCGCTGCAGCACGTAGATGCTGGTGAGCTCATCCTCCAGACCGCGGGTGATCGGCGTGCTGCCGTCGCCACGTCCCCCTTCCAGGCGCAGATTGGGGGCAATCGCGCTGCCGGCGAAGGAGAAGCCGGCGAACACCCGGCTGCGGGGGGCCGCCTTGATCACCCGCTGCACCCGCTGCTGATCGTCGAGCTCGTAGAGGTCGGAGAAGGACGGCAGCAGGGCGCCGGCCTGCTGCTGCCAGAGTGGCGGTGGCAGGCGCAGAAACTCCTCCAGCTGTTCGTGCGCCTCTTCGATGTGCACCTGCAGGTGGTGCTCCACCCGGTTGGCTTCGGCCCGCTGCAGATCGAGGTAGCGGCCCCGCAGCACCTCCAGGCTCACGGCGCCGGCGCCGATCAGCAGCGCCGCGCCGGCGCCGGCAGCCAGCCATTCATGGCGCAGGCTGTAGCGGCGGAAGCTGGTGCGGGCCGGCTGGTTCATCGGGGTGCCG
>JBIIJS010000012.1:0-23414 GCA_044233605.1 Cyanobium sp.
CCGATCGAGATGGATGAGGATCTGAAGCGCTCCAAGCTGATGCTCGAACCGGCCGGGCTGGCGCGGGTCTGACTCAGCCGGGCATCAGCCGGTAGGCCCGGGTGGTGATCAGCCAGGGGTGGAACACCTCCAGGAAGCGCTGCTGCAGGGTGAGGAAAAAGCGCTCCACCAACGCCGGGTCGTCGAAATGGAACGGGTATTCACCATGGAAACCCTGGAAGAAATACCAATTGAGCAGGGCCGTGCCCCTGTGGTTGAGCCGGGCGGCGAATGTCTCCAGCTGGCCGGCCGGATCGCTGAGGTGTTCGAGCACATCGAGGCACACGATCGTGTCGAACCGATCCGGCAGGGTCGGATCGGTCAGGTCGCGGTGGCAGCTGATCCGATCCGCCAGGCCCAGGGCGCTGGCGCGCCACTGCATGAAGGCGCGGTTGCGGGGGTTGAGATCCACGAACCACACGTGCTCCACTGCCGACAGGTTGGCCGCCGCCAGGGCATGGCTGCCGATGCCTCCACCGAAATCGAGTACGGCACCGGCGGCGAAGCGCTCCTGCAGCCGCAGCGTGTCGGCGATGTAATCAGCGCTGCCCAGGTGCCAGGCGGCCAGCTCCAGCAGGTGGCCGTCGCCCACCGTTTCCTCATAGAAGGCTTCGGCACGCTTCGGGTCGAAGGCACCGGGGTGCAGGCCGGCCAGATCGGCGGTGCTGCGTGGCAGCCGCTGCTCCAGTTCGGCCTGGTTGAGCTGGAGGAATGCGGCCAGCTGGGAGCGCAGCGCGAAGCCATCCGTCAGGAAGTGCTTCAGGTTCAGCGCGGTACCGGTTCTGGTGGCGGCGGCGGAAGGGCTGGAAGCGGCGGAGTTGGCCTCGGGACTCAAGCGCGGCGGCGGCGGCAGGCCACAAGTTACGCCGCTGCCATGCTGGCGCCAGCGAGAAGGCCGCAGCGGCCGGGGGGATCGGGATGAGGCTGCTGGTGGTGAGCACACCGGTGGGTGCCCTCGGCAGCGGCCGCGGCGGCGGTGTGGAGCACACTGCGGCGATGCTGATCGCCGGCCTGCTGGGCCGCGGCCATGGGGTCACGGTGCTGGCGGCGGAGGGTTCACGTCTGCCGCCGTCCTGCGCCACCGCATGTCTATGGAGCGAGCGGGGCGCCGATCAACCCAGTTGGCAGCACCGCCCCCGCGACACCGCCGTGGCGATCCCCGCCGATGCCCTGCTGCCGCGCCTCTGGCAGCGGGCCCTGGAGCACCAGGCCAGGTTCGATTGCATCCTCAACCTCGCTTACGACTGGCTGCCGTTCTGGCTCAGTCGCCATACGCTCACGCCGCTGTGCCACCTGGTGAGCATGGGTTCGGTGGCGCAGGTGATGGATGAGGTGATCGAATCGGTGGCGGTCTGGCGGCCGGAGCTGCTCGCCTTCCACACCGCTTCCCAGGCGTCCGATTTCCGTCTTCCAGGGCCGCCGCGGCTGGTGGGCAACGGATTCGATCTCGATCGCTATCAGCCTCTGCCTGCCACGGCAGTGGAGCCCGCCCTCGGCTGGGCCGGCCGCATTTCCCCCGAGAAGGGCCTGGAGGATGCGGCTCTGGTGGCGGCCCGGCTCGGTCTGCCGCTGCGGGTGTGGGGGCTGCGGGAAGATGGGGCCTACGCCGATGCGGTGGAGCGCTCGGTGCCGGCCGGCACGATCGATTGGCGCGGCTTTCAGCCCACCGATCGCTTCCAGGCCGAACTGGCCCGCTGCCGGGTGTTTCTCAATACCCCCAAGTGGAATGAGGCCTTCGGCAACGTGGTGGTGGAGGCGATGGCCTGCGGCGTGCCGGTGGCCGCTTATGGCCGCGGCGGGCCGGGTGAGTTGGTGGTGGAGGGTGTCAACGGGGCCCTCGCCCCTGCCGATGATCTCGACGCCCTGGCGGCTGCCGTGCAGCGGGCTGCCCGGCTAGAGCGCGGCGGCTGCCGGGCCTGGGCGGAGCGCCACCACAGCCCGGAGGCGTTCACGGAGCGGATTGAGGCGTGGCTGCTGCCGGTGGCGTCGCCGCAGCCGTCGCCGGAGCACTGATGCGCAACAGGCCGCGGCTGCGGCCGGAGGTGCTGTCCACCATCCGGATCGCATTCCAGAGGCTTGCAGTGGGCACCCACACCGAGGGGTAGCGGTAGCGGGCCACATCCAGGATCAGCACCCGGTCGGTGCGCTCGTCGTAGGCGGCCAGCGGCGAGATGTGGCCGCCGCCCTGTTGGCCCACGCCGGAGCGGTGGTAATTCACCAGCAGCCGGTTGGCCGGGTTGGCCAGGCTTCGTTGCAGCAGCCAGCGGAACTGGCTGAGGCTGAGGCCATCGCCATGCCAGCGCTGCACCGTCGCTCCGTTGGCGCCCAGCAGGCCGGCCAGCTCGCTCAGGGTCATGCCCTGTCGCGCCACCGTTTCCGGCGCCAGCGCGGCGCGGGCTGCGGGTGCGCTGAACAGGTTGTCCTGGGTCCAGAAGCGGTAGGGGCCGTAGCCCGGGGTTTCCGGGGCTGGCAGCGCCAGGCTGTTGAGCACCATCACTGCGCTGGCGGCGCCGCAGTACGAAAGGCTGGCCTGGGTGATGAAGGTCTCCGCCAGCGGCAGGTAATCGGCCCGTGTCCGGCTGCGGAACAGCAGCACCTGGCCCTCTGGATCGGTGAGTGCAAGTGGCTTCGCCGCCTGGGAGAGGGCCGGGGTTGCCCAGGTCTGCGCACCGACCAGCAGACCGGCGAGCAGCCAGCCGATCGGCCGGGGCGGCTGGCTGCTCATTTGCACTGCAGGGGCACCAGTTCACGCACCTCATCGCCGTCGGCCAGGGCCAGCTGCACGCCCGCGCCGCTGCCGTCCTCGCGGGGCAGATCGACGGGGCGCAGGCGCAGGCTGCGCCCCTCGCTGCCCACCAGCCGAACCCCCAGCAGCGGCGGTTCGTCGCCGCGCAGATCCACCAGGCTGTCGTTCCGTTCAAGGAAGCGCAAGCCGATCTGACCCAGGTCGCCCCGTTGGCAAAGCCGCAACTGGTCGGCTCCGAGACGCTTGATCTGGCCGCGGCGGCTGGCCAGCACCACCCCCCCTTCGGCCGCCACGCAGGCCGCGCCCACCACCGCTTCACCCGGCAGCAGGCGCAGCAGCATCGGACCCTGGGCCGCCCGGCCCATCACCGGCAGGTTGGTGTCGTTCACCGCCAGCCGCAGCAGCCGGCCAGTGCTGCTGGCCACCACCAGGTCGCGGTCGGGCCAGCAGGGCACCACCCGCTGCAGCTCCACGCCCTCCTTGAGCTTCAGCACGGTGGCCGCCCGTCCGGAGAGTTCCAGGAACTCCTCGATCGGCAGGCGTTTGAAGCGGCCGTCGCTGCTCAGCAGCCCCAGGCCGGCGCCGCCGGCGGAGGGCAGCGGCAGCACCTGCACCACCCGGGCACCGGCCAGGCTTTCGGGCAGGAATCGCTCCAGGCTGCCGGGTTGCTGGCCGGCGAATTCCCAGCGCAGCAGGGCAACCCTGCCGTCGGCGCTGAAAGCCAGCAGCTGGGGATGGGCCGCCACCGGCAGGATCAGCCGCGCCGGCACCGCCTGCTCGCCCAGCTCCGCCGGCTCATCGAGGTGCAGGCGGCCGAGTACCTGGGGCGTCACGATCTTCACTGCTCCATCGGCCTGGATCAGCAGCCGGCCATCGCCCGCCAGGGCATCGAAGGCCTGCTGGCGCTGCAGTTCCGCATTCGGCCGCACCGCTGCGCTGCGCTGGGCCACCAGCTCGTCACCTCCGGTCACCAGCCGGGTGCGGCGTGGTGTGGCGAAGCGCTTCTTCAGTGCCTTCAGCTCCGAGACCATCGTGTCGAGCAGGGTGTCGCGTTCATCAAGCAGCTGCTTCAGCCGCGTGCGCTCCAGCTTCAGCTCCTCCGCCTCCTTGCGCAGGCTCTCCTGCTCCAGCCCCGTGAGCCGCCGCAGCGGCATCGCCAGCACAGCATCGGCCTGGCGCTCGCTGAGGTCGAGGTGCACCTGCAGGCTGGCCCGGGCGGCGGCGGCATCGGCGGCCGCGGTGATCATCTCGATCACCTCCCGGAGCCGGTTGAGGGCTTTGATCAACCCTTCCACCACCTCGAGCCGTTGTTCGCACCGCGTCAGCGCATGGCGGGTGCGGCGGATCAGGGTGAGCTCGCGGTACTCGAGAAAGTGCTGCAGCAGCTGGCGGAGGCTGAGCTGCAGCGGCTGACCGTGAACCAAGGCCAGCATGATCGCGCCGAAGTTGCTTTGCAGGGCCGTGCGGCGCTGCAGGTCGGTGAGCACCGTTTCGGCACTGGCGTCGCGGCGCAGCTCCACCACCACCCGCATCCCTTCGCGGTCGCTCTCGTCGCGGATGTCGGCGATGCCGCCGATCCGCCCCTCGTTCACCTGTTCGGCCAGCTTCTCGATCCAGCCCGCTTTGCTCAGCTGGTAGGGCAGTTCCGTCACCACGATGGCGCTGCGGCGGTGTCGCCCCTTGCCCGGTTGCACCTCTTCGAAGTGAGCGACGCCGCGCATCGGGATGCTGCCGCGGCCGTTGAGGTAGGTGTCGCGCACGCCGCTGCCCAGCAGCACCTCGCCGCCGGTGGGGAAGTCGGGGCCTGGCACCAGCTCGAGCAGCTTTTCGTCGCTCAGGTCGGGCCGGCGGATCAGGGCGATCAGGGCGTCCACCACCTCGCCGAGGTTGTGGGGTGGGATGTTGGTGGCCATGCCCACGGCGATGCCGGTGCAGCCATTGAGCAGCAGAAACGGCAGCTGGGCGGGCAGCACCGTGGGCTCCTGCTGGGAGCCGTCGAAGTTGGCTGCGAAATCCACCGTGTCGTTGCCGATCTCATCGAGCAGCCCCTCGTTGGCGATCGGCGCCAGCCGGGTTTCGGTGTAGCGCATCGCTGCCGGCGGGTCGTCATCGACCGAGCCGAAGTTGCCGTGGCCGTCGAGCAGGGGATGGCGGCTGGCGAAGGTCTGTACCAGCCGCACCAGGGCGTCGTAGACCGCCTGATCGCCGTGGGGGTGGTATTTGCCGAGCACATCGCCCACCACACGGGCGCACTTGCGGTAGGGCCGGTCGGGGGTGAGGCCCAGCTCGTGCATCGCAAACAGGATGCGCCGTTGCACCGGCTTGAGACCATCGCGCACGTCGGGCAGGGCACGCCCGACGATCACGCTCATCGCGTATTCCAGGTAGGAACGCTGCATCTCCTGATGCAGGGCGATCGGCTCGATGCGGCCGTCGTCGCCGTTCGGTTGCGTGCGGCGCTCCTCGGCCATCCGGTGCTCGGGTCTGAGGGCGGAAGACGCTGGTCAGCCTACAGATCGTGATCCCGCCGTCGGGATCAGCCTTCGTCGCTTTGTTCGTCGCTTGCCGTCGCGTTGGCCGTGGCCCGTTCCACCGCGGGCTTCAGTTCCGGCTGGCTGAGCAGCCTGCGGGTGTCAGCGCGCAGCTTTTCGCCCCAGAGCTGTTCCTTCTGGTAGCTGTCGAGCACGTAGTTGGGTTCTTCGTTGAGGGCCAGTTCGGCGAGCCGCAGCGCTTCGCTGCGTTCCTGTGGATTCGTCACGAACAGCCCGGTGGCCATGGCCAGGGAGGTCTCGGGCACATCGGGCTTGATCTTCAGCACCCGTCGCCAGCGTTCCAGGGCGTCGGGGCGCCGGCCGGCCTCCCACAGCACCAGTCCCTGGTTGTTGATGGCTTCCCAGAAATCTTTGCGCAGCCGCGCCGCCTGCTCGAAGGAGCGCAGAGCCCTGTCCGGCTGGGCGAGCAGCAGCTGGGCATTTCCCAGGTCGAAGTGAGCTCCGGCGTTGCGGGGATCGAGTTCCAGGCCCCGGTTAAGCAGGCCGACGGCCTCCTGGGGCTTCGAGTTGCGCAGCGCCAGGGAGCCTTCGGCGAACCAGATGCCGGGATTGCTCGGGTCGAGTTGCTTGGCCCGGGTCAGGGCCGTGAGAGCTTTCTCGGTGTTGTTGCTGCGTAGCTGCGCTTCCGCCAGCAGCACCCAGCCGCGGGGATCGGTGGGCAGAAGCCGCACCGTGAGCTCCGCCAGCCGGGCCGCCTCCTGGGGCTGGCCCAGTCGCAACAGGCGCGAAGCCGCCTGGGCGATGCCCAGCCCCGCCCCTTCCAGCTGCCTGGCCTGGGGCAGGTAGACAAAGGGCACCATCGCCCGGGCCGGCTGGGCCGGCAGTAAGGGCAGCAGAAGGGTGATCGCCAGGCCCATACCCGGGAACAACTGCCAGCGGCGACGACCCACGGAATCGGTGAAATTTGCTCCAGCCTAGGGAGAAGGCGGCCTCAGGCCCACCGCCGCGGCGATGTTGCGGCGCCACATCCAAGGTTTGATGCGCCGCAGCGCCGAAGCTCGCAGCCGCTCGTCCCAGTCCTGATCACTCCAGGCAAGGGCTTCCTCGGCGCGAAGCCCGAGCAGCCAGGGCCTCGGCTGCAGGTCGGCTTCGTCGCTGAGCGGCAGCGGTTCCCGGTTCCAGGGGCAAACCTCCTGGCAGATATCGCAGCCTGCCACCCAGCCCTCCAGCCGGTCTGCAATCGCCGCCGGCAGCTGGGGATCGCGATTTTCAATCGTGTGGTACGCAAGACAGCGGCGTGCATCCACCACGAACGGCTCGCGGATCGCTCCGGTGGGACAGGCGTCGATGCAGGTGGTGCAGCGGCCGCAGAGGGGCTCGGCGGGATGATCGGGTGGCAGGGCCACGGTGGTGAGCAGATGGCCCAGCAGCAGCCAGGAGCCTCGCCGGCGGTGGATCAGGTTGCCGTGCTTGCCGATCCAGCCCAGCCCAGCCTCCTCCGCCCAGGCCTTGTCCATCAGCGGCGCGCTGTCGACGCACACCCGCCAGCGGCAGCCCGGCTGACGCTGCTCCAGCCAGCGACCCAGCTGCCGCAGCCGACCATCGATCAGGCGGTGGTAATCCCGCCCCCAGCCGTAGCGGGCCACCCTGAGAGCGCCCGCTGCCGGAACGGCAGCGACATGGTGCGGCAGAGCCACGGCCAGCAGTGACTGCACCCCCGGCAGAAGGCTCTCCACAGCGCGTCGCCTCGGATCCGCCATCCAGCCCATCTGCGCCTGGTGACCCGCCGCCAGCCAGCGCTCCAGCGCTGCGCTGCGCAGGGCCAGCCGCGGCCCGCCCGGCACGGCGGCGATGCCCACCGGATCGAAGCCAAGCTCCCTGGCCCGCTGCCTCAGCTCCTTGGCCAGCAGGGGGGCAGCGGGCTGCGTCATGGGCGGTCGTTAGAGTTGGAAGATTGCGTACCCACCCGCGTGACCGCCATCCCGAGTTCCCGATTCAGCCCTCTGTTGCGCTGGATGGGCCTCACCCTTGTGCTGCTGCTGCTGCTGCAGATGGCTTCGGTGCTCATCCTCTGGGATTGGGGTGCGGAGCCGTTCCGCCAGCTGGTGGTCGAGCGGCTGATCAACCAGGCGCCGATGGCCTTGGTGGGGCTGGTGCTGATGGTGCTGTCCGCCCGCCTGGAACTTCCATCCGCTTCCGAGTCGCGCACACCCATCCTTTGGACCGTCTGCATCATCAGTGGTCTGCTGGCCGTGCTGCTCACCGCCTCCCTGCCGATTGCCTTCGGTGGTGATCAGATCCTGCAGGAGCAGAGTGATCAGCAACTGGCCGGCCAGCGCGCCCAGCTGGAGATGGCCCGTCAGCAGAGCAAGGATCCTGCCGTGCTGCAGCAGCTGGTACAGCAGGCCGAGGCGGCCGGTCAGATTCCCGCCGGTGCCAGCAATGAGCAGAAACAGCAGGCTGCCCGGACCTTCATCGACCGCCAGCTCGAAGCGATGGAGACGAAGTTCACCCAGGCGGAGCAGGCCACGAAGGTGGCGATCAGCCAACGCCGCTTTGGTGGTTCCGGCGGCGCCGTTGTGCTGATCATCGCCTTCACGATTCTCTGCCTCGGCAGCGTGCTCTGAGCTTCGCCGGCCCCTGTCTCAGCGCCGGCTGGTTACCGTGAAGACCCGTCTCCACGCAGTGGTCCGTGGTTCCCTCCAGCCCCCGTCCCGATCAGCCGCTGGCGAACCGCCTTCAGCAGGATCTCAAGAACGATCTGATCGCCGGGTTGCTGGTGGTCATTCCCCTCGCCACCACGATCTGGCTGGCCACCACGGTGAGCCGGTTCGTGCTGGCCTTCCTCACTTCGATTCCGAAGCAGTTCAATCCCTTCAATACCCTTAATCCACTCCTTCAGGAGCTGATCAATCTTGGCGTGGGGCTGCTGGTGCCCTTGCTCGGCATCCTCTTGATCGGCCTGATGGCCCGCAACATCGTCGGTCGCTGGCTGCTCGAATTCGGTGAGGGAACCCTGTTGCGCATTCCCCTGGCCGGGTCGGTCTACAAGACCCTCAAGCAGTTGCTCGAAACCTTTCTGCAGGGCAATTCCAGCCGGTTCCGCCGGGTGGTTCTGGTGGAGTATCCGCGGGAGGGTCTCTATGCCCTCGGTTTCGTCACCGGTGTGCTGGCCGCCACGATTCAGACCGACTTTGAGCAGACGATGCTGAGCGTGTTCATCCCCACCGCACCCAACCCAACCACCGGCTGGTACGCAGTGGTGCCGGAGAGCTCGGTTCGCGATCTCGATCTCAGTGTGGAGGATGCCTTCCGCACGATCATCTCCGCCGGCATTGTCAGCCCCGATGATCGGGAGACCCCCTCCAACCGCAGCTTCTCCAGCCTGCTCGCCCAGCTGCGGGCACCCCAGCTTTCCTGATGAAGAGCCGCACCCTCGCCCGCGAACTGGCCCTGCTGATGCTCGGTCAGGTGAGCGACCGCAGCGCCGCCGCCCCAGATCTGGTGATGGAGACGCTGCTGCAGCAGGCCCTCTCCGGATTGGCCCAGCATGTGCGTGAAGCTCTCGATCACTCTGCTGCCGACCTCCGCGAGGCCCAGCAGGATCTGCTCGACAGCGAACTGCAGCAGGAGGGCGACACCTCCCTGCCAAGGGTCCGCCAGCACCTGCAGGAGGGGCTCTCCCATGCAGAGAAGGCGCTCAACCGCCTCTCGGCCAGCCTCGAACTGCCGCGGCTGCTGGCGCTGGCCGACCAGGAGGAGGTGCGTCGGGGTGCCATCGAGCGCGCCCGGGCCGTGCTGGCTGAGCGTGAGGCGATCGATGCCCGGCTCGATGCGGTGATGGAGGGATGGCGCCTCACCCGCCTGCCCCGTATTGATCGCGACATCCTGCGTCTCGCCGCCGTCGATCTCGAGAGCCTCGGCACCCCGTTTGCCGTGGCCTGCAATGAGGCCGTGGAACTGGCCAACCGTTACAGCGATGAGCAGGGCCGGCGCATGATCAACGGCGTGCTGCGACGCTTCACTGCTGCGAAGGTCTGAGCGCCATGGTGTTCGATTGGTTCAACCGGGCCAACACCGTCCCCCCAACCCCTTCATCCGGGGAGGTGCCCCCCGGATCCGAGACTGACACTGCCGAGACCGAACCATCCGAGGCCGCCGTCTCCGGCGACCGGAGCGCCGAACCTGCCGCTGAAGCGGCGCCGGCCATCGGTGCGGTGGATGAGGATGCCCTCGCCTGGGCGCGGGAGGCCTACGCCCGTCTCCGGGCCCAGCAGGAGGCCACGCGCCAGTCCCCTGAGCCCGCCGCTCCCGAGCCTCCACCAGTCTCTACCCCTGAGCCTGAGCCGTCACCCCAACCTCAAGCGCACCCCGAGCCCCCTCCCTCGCTGCTCGAGCAGGCAGCCGCCCGGCGTAGCGAGCGCCTTGAACAGCTCGCCGCCGCTGTCCCGCCGCCGGCACCTGCCGCTGCTCCGCCCCAGCCGCCCGCCGCTGCGCCGCCCCAGGCGGAGGTCGAGCCCAGCCTCGGTGCCTTCGATGCTGAGTTCACCTGGTCGGCCGAAGTGCTCGCCGCCCAGGGCCGCAGCCTCGAGCAGATGTCGCTCGAGGAGATCGATTGGCTCAGTCGCCTGAGGCGCGGTCTCGAGAAGACCCGTCGCGGTTTTGTCACCCAGCTGCTCGAGCGTCTCGGTGACGACCCGCTCACCCCTGAGGTGATCGACGACCTTGAGACCACCCTGCTGCGGGCCGATGTGGGGGTGCAGGCCACCGACCAGGTGCTGGAGGCCCTGCGCCGGCGCCTCAACGAGGAGGTGGTGGATCCGGCCGAGGGGATCCGCTTCCTCAAGGAGCAGCTGCGTGGGCTCCTCGATGCGCCGGTTCAGGCCAGCGACTCGCCCTTGCTGGCGCCCCAGCGCGACCGGCTCAACGTCTGGCTGCTGGTGGGGGTGAACGGCGTCGGCAAGACCACCACCCTCGGAAAGCTGGCCAACCTGGCGGTGCGCAGCGGTTACAGCTGCCTGATCGCCGCCGCCGACACCTTCCGTGCCGCCGCCGTGCAGCAGGTGAGTGTGTGGGGGGAGCGAAGCGGCGTGCCGGTGATCTCCAACCCCAGCGCCAATGCCGATCCGGCTGCCGTTGTCTATGACGCGATCGGCGCCGCCCGCTCCCGCGGCACCGAGCTGGTGCTGGTGGACACCGCCGGCCGCCTGCAGACCAAGCACAACCTGATGGAGGAGCTCAGCAAGGTGCGGCGCATCGTCGACAAGCTCGCTCCTGAGGCTGTGGTGGAATCGCTCTTGGTGCTTGACGCCAGCCAGGGCCAGAACGGCCTGAAGCAAGCGATGGCCTTCGCCAGTGCGGCCGGCCTCACCGGCGTGGTGCTCACCAAGCTCGATGGCAGCGCCCGGGGTGGAGTGGCCCTGGCGGTGGCTTCGGAAGCCGGGCTGCCGATCCGTTTTATCGGTGCCGGTGAAGGTATCCGCGATCTGCGCCCCTTCAACAGCTTCGAGTTCGTGGAAGCCCTGCTCGCAACCTGAGCATCACTGCTACCTTGCGGGTCCTCCGCGGCCGCTCCTTGAGCAGCAAGCCGCCACCGAAGCCTGCCGCCGCCCAGGCTCCCCCCCGCAACGGGCAGGCCCTCACGGCTGCCGCCTCCCTGCGTCAGCTGCTCGATAGCCTCAGCCGCGAGCAGCGCCGCAACCAGGAACTGCTCGCATCACTGGCCTTCGCCCTGCGCAGTTTCACCAACCTCGGACGCTTCCTCGAGTTGGTGCCTCTGGTGGCTTCGCGCCTGGTTGAGGCGGAGGGCAGCCTGCTGGTTGTCTTCCACCCCGATGGCCGCCTCTGGCGCGAACAGCTGCAGGCCTCCCAGTGCGAACGCTGCGCCGAGGTGATGCGCCAGATCGCCTCGCTCAGCGATGCCCAGCTGCAGGCGGCCCAGGCGTCGGCGGGCGGTGATGACGCCCAGGTTGTGGCTCTGCTTGATCCCCTGATCCAGCGCCTGCTGGGCGGTGCCCAGCTGTTCGCCACCTCGGTGGTGGCGCGCAGCCGCCAGCGCGGCCGTCTCTACGTGTTCTCCGACCGGCGCGGTTACAGCTGGAGCGAGGTGCACCGGCGCCATCTGCAGCTGATCGCCGATCTCACCGGAGTGGCCCTGGAGAATGAGCAGCTGCAGCAGGACATGCGCCGCCACGAGCGGCTTGATCGCCAGCTCAGCATCGGCGCGGAGATCCAGGCCCAGCTGCTGCCCGACCGGTGCCCTGTGATCGAGGGGGTGGAGTTGGCGGCCCGCTGCCGCACGGCCTTTCAGGTGGGCGGCGACTACTACGACTTCATCCCGGTCTTCCCCCATCTCAGCGGGCGACGCCGGGAGCAGGGTCCGTGGGCGCTGGTGGTGGGGGATGTGATGGGTAAGGGTGTGCCAGCCGGCCTGCTGATGACCCTGTTGCGCGGCATGCTCCGGGCCGAGGTGCTCAGCGGCCTGCCGCCCGACCGCATCCTTCACGACCTCAACCGCCTCGCCCAGGAAGACCTCGACCACTCACACCGCTTCGTCACCCTCTTCTATTCCGATTTCGATCCGCGCAACCGGCGGCTCCGCTACGCCAACGCGGCCCATAATCCGCCGCTGATCTGGCACCGGCGCAGCGGGTTGGTGGATCGGCTCGATGCTCCGGGTCCGCTGATCGGCCTGCAGAGCGAGGCTGAATACGGCTGCGGCACATGCGTGCTCGAACCCGGTGACGTGGTGTTGCTCTTCACCGACGGGGTCACCGAGGCCAGCGGCTTCAGCGGTGACCGTTTCGATGACGAGCGCCTGGTGCGCTCCTTCGATGGCGCCTGCCGTGCCGGTCTCTCTGCCCAGCGCATCCTCGACCAGCTGTTTGAGCGGCTCGACCGCTTCGTTGGTCCCGACCACCAGCTCGAGGACGACGCCTCGATGGTGGTGCTCAAAGTGCGCGATGCGGTCCTGCTGCCGCCGCTGCAGGGATCCTGATCCGCCTCGGAGCGGGCCACCCACCCCTGCCAAGCTAGAGGGCTGAGCGCCTGCAGCCGATGAGCGATCCTTCCGCCAGCCAGCCTTCAGGGGCTTCTTCCGCCGGCGTCACAGGTGGCACTGCGGGAACCTGGAGCAACCGTTTCGAGCAGGGGCTGCATCCCGCGATCGAGCGCTTCAACGCCTCGATCGGCTTCGACATAACCCTGCTGCAGGAGGATCTCGACGGTTCGATCGCCCACGCCCGCATGCTGGGCGGCTGCGGGGTGATCGAGGAGAGCGAGGCCGATCAGCTGATCGAGGGCCTCGAGACGATCCGCTGCGAAGCCGCCGAAGGGCGTTTCAATCCCGGCCTGGAGGCCGAGGACGTGCACTTCGCCGTCGAGCGGCGGCTGATCGAGCTGCTCGGCCCCCTGGGCAAGAAGCTGCACACCGGCCGCAGCCGCAACGACCAGGTGGGCACCGACCTGCGCCTCTGGCTGCGCCGCCGCATCGACGACATCGACATCTCCCTGCTGCGCTTCGAGCGCGCTCTGCTCGATCAGGCGGAGCGCCATGCCGAGGTGCTGATCCCTGGCTACACCCATCTGCAGCGGGCCCAGCCGATCTGCCTGGCCCATCACCTGCTGGCCTACATCGAGATGGCCGAGCGCGATCGCCAGCGCTTCGCCGACGTGCGCCGCCGTGTCAACCTCTGCCCGCTCGGGGCCGCGGCCCTGGCCGGTACACCGGTGCCGATCGACCGCCGCCGCACCGCCGCGGAGCTCGGCTTCGATGCCCCCTATGCCAACAGCCTCGACGCGGTAAGCGACCGCGACTTCACCGTGGAGTTCATGGCTGCCGCCAGTCTGGTGATGGTGCATCTCAGCCGCCTGAGTGAGGAGGTGATCCTCTGGGCCAGTGAGGAGTTCGGCTTCATCACCCTCACCGACCGCTGCGCCACCGGCAGCAGCCTGATGCCCCAGAAGAAGAACCCCGACGTTCCCGAACTGGTGCGCGGCAAGAGCGGCCGCGTTTTCGGCCATCTGATCGGGCTGCTTACGATGATCAAGGGTCTGCCCCTTGCTTACAACAAAGACTTCCAGGAAGACAAGGAGGCGCTGTTCGACGGGGTGCGCACCTGTCTCGACAGCCTGGAGGCGATGGCGATCCTGTTCGAGGAGGGTCTGGAGTTCCGCGCAGCCCGCCTGGAGCAGGCGGTGGCGTCGGATTTCTCCAATGCCACCGATGTGGCCGATTATCTGGTGGCCCGGGGTGTTCCCTTTCGGGAGGCCTATCAGCTGGTGGGTGGGCTGGTGAAGAGCTGCCTGGTCGAAGGTGTGCTGCTGCGCCAGCTCCCACTGGAGCGCTGGCAGGCGCTGCACCCAGCCTTCGAGGCCGATATCCACGCGGCGATCGAGCCGCGGCGGGTGGTTGCGGCCCGCTGCAGCGAGGGGGGGACCGGCTTTGCGGAGGTGCGTCAGCGCCTGGCGATCGCGCGGGCGCGGCTCGGTGCGGACCACAGCGCTGTACGGGTTTAATCTTGACGTGTCCAGGTCTTCTGGCGCTCGTTCGATCTCGGGTCGGTCCGTGAGTATTTTTGTCGGCAATCTTCCTTTCCGCGCAGAGCAGGAGGATGTAATTGAGCTATTCGCCCCCCATGGCGAGGTGGTCAACTGTTCCCTGCCTTTGGAGCGGGACACCGGCCGTAAGCGTGGTTTCGCCTTCATCGAGATGGCCGATGCCGATACCGAAAGCCGCGCCATCGACGCCCTGCAGGGCGTCGAGCTGATGGGGCGCCCCCTGCGCATCAACAAGGCCGAACCCCGCGGTAGCGGCGGTCCCCGAGGCGGCGGCGGTGGTGGCGGCGGCTACGGCGGTGGCGGTGGCTATGGCGGTGCTGGCGGTGCCTATCGCGCTGGTGGTGGTGGTGGTGGTGGCTATGGCCGGGGCGGTGCTGGCGGTGGCGGTGGTGCCGGTTCCGGCGCGCGCGGCTGGGAAGACCGCAGCTATGGAGGCGGCGACAGCTTCGAGGCCGGCCGGGCGCGGCGGCGGCGCAGCGGCAGCGGTGGCACCGACTCCGACTATCCCGGCGCCGAAGGCTGAACAACCCTCTCCTACAGCCCCCGATCCTCCAGTTGTATCGCCGCCTGCTCCAGCACCTCGGCTCCGGCGCTGGCTTCTGATGCGCTGCGGGTGAGCCAGGCCCGCCAGTGGCGCGCGCCGCTGACCCCCTCCACCAGGTGTACGAGATGGCGGGCGATCGGCCAGAGCCTGCCGCCGCCCGAGCACCAGCGTTCGGTGGGCTCCACCAGAGCCCGCAGCACCGAGGAGGCGGTGGCCGGTGGATGGGGGTCGGCGAAGATCGCCTCGTCCACTCCTGCCCAGCGCAGCGGATGGGCGTAGGCGGCCCGGCCCACCATCACCCCATCAAGCAGCAGCAGTTGCTCCTGGCAGCTCTCCAGATCCTCCAGGCCGCCATTGAGTTCGATGCACAGGGCGGGCCGTTCCTGTTTGAGCCGCTGTACCAGGTCCCAGCGCAGCGGTGGCACGGTTCGGTTCTGCTTTGGATCGAGCCCGTCCAGCCATGCCTTGCGCGCATGTACAGCGAAGCGACGGCTGCCGCCGGCAGCCACGGCGTCGACGAAGGCAAGCAGCAGCTCGAATGAATCGAGATCGTCGATGCCGATCCGGTGCTTCACGGTCACAGGCAGCGCTGAGGCGGCGGCCATCGCCTCCACGCAGCCAGCCACCCGTTGTGGGTCAGCCATCAGGCAGGCACCGAAGCGGCCCTGGCGCACTTTTTCGCTGGGGCAACCCACATTGAGGTTCACTTCGTCATAGCCCCAGGCCTCCGCCAGCCGCGTTGCCTCGGCCAGCAGCTGCGGGTCGTCGCCGCCCAGCTGCAGCGCCAGCGGCCGCTCGGTCGGATCGAAATCCAGCAGCCTCCCCAGCCGCCGCTGCGCCTCGGCCCGCCGCGGTCCCAGATGCTCCTGTTGGATGTGGTGCAGTGCCCGGGCCACAACCATTTCGCTGTACAGCAGGCCATGGCGGCAGATCTGCCGCATCTGCAGGCGGAAATGGCGGTCCGTGCAATCCAGCATCGGCGCCACACTGAAGCGGTAGTGATCGGGTCGGTGCTCCTGCATGGCTTCCATGCTGCCCAGCCGCGCCGCCCTGGTGGTGGCAGGAGGTGGTCCGGCCGGCTTCATGGCGGCGATTGCCGCCGCCGAGGCCGGCCTGCGCGATGTTCTGATCCTCGAGGCCACCGCCGAGCCGCTGCATAAGGTGCGCATCAGCGGCGGCGGGCGCTGCAACGTCACCCATGCCTGCTGGGATCCGCGCGTGCTGGTGGGCCATTACCCACGCGGCGGCCCGGCGCTGCGTGGGCCGTTCTCGCGCTTCGCCCCCGGCGACACGCTGGCCTGGTTCGCCGAGCACGGCCTTGAGCTGGTGGAGGAGGGCGACGGCCGTCTGTTCCCCCGCTCCAACCGCTCCACCTCGGTGGTGGCCTGTCTGCGGGAGGCCGCCGCAGCCGCCGGCGTGACCCTGGCCACCGGGGAGGCCCTGAAGACAGCGACGGCCCTGGAGTGCGGAGGTTTCCGCCTGATGCTGCGCTCCGGGGCCTCCCTGGAGGCGAGCCGGCTGGTGCTGGCCAGCGGCAGCCATCCCAGTGGCCATCGCCTGGCGGTGTCCCTGGGCCACAGCCTGGTGGCGCCGGTTCCCTCCCTGTTCACCCTCGCTCTGGCTGGTCATCCGTTCGCTGGGCTGGAGGGCGTGGCCATGGAGCCAGTGGGGCTGGAGCTGCTGCCCCCTGCCGATTGGACCGGTGCCTCCCCTGCCTCGGGACGCCTCCGGCCGCCCCTGCGCCAGCGGGGGGTGGTATTGATCACCCACTGGGGTCTGAGTGGTCCGGCCACCCTGCGCCTCACCGCCTTCTCCGCCCGCGACCTGAAGGCCTGGGGTTACCGAGCCCGGTTGCGCATCGATTGGACCGGTGGCATGGGCGCCGCTGCCCTGGAGGAGCTGTTCGAGCGGGCCCGCCGCGAGCAGGCCCGCCGCCAGCTGGCCACCGCCCGCCCCTGGCCGGGCCTGAGCCGCCGACTCTGGCGGCGTCTGCTCGCCACCGCCGGCCCGGCCGGCAAGCCCCTCGATCCTGCCCTGCGCTGGGCCGACCTTGATCGCCGGGCCCACCACAGTCTGGTGCGGGCCCTGCTGGCCAGCGAGGTGGCGGTGGCAGGCCGCGGTCCCTTCGGCGAGGAATTCGTCACCGCCGGCGGCATCCCGCTCGGGGAGATCGACCTGGCGACAATGGCCAGCCGCCGTTGCCAGGGCTTGCACCTGGTGGGGGAGCTGCTGGATGTGGATGGCGTCACCGGTGGCTTCAACTTTCAGCACTGCTGGAGCAGCGGCTGGATTGCCGGCCGGGCAGTGGCGGCAGCGCTCAGCGGATGTTCTCGAACACCGTGAACATCGGCAGATACATCGCCAGCAGCACCGACCCCACAATGATGCCCACGATCACGATCATCACCGGCTCCAGCATTGAGGTCATCGCCTTCACCGTGGCGGAAACCTCGTCTTCGTAGAAATCGGCCACCTTGGACAACATGGCATCCATTTCGCCGGTTTCCTCGCCGATGGCCAGCATGCTGATAGCCATGTCGGGGAAAACATTTTTCATCGCCAGGGCGGCACTGAGGGGAATGCCTTCGCTCACCTCCTTCTTGGAGGCAACGATCGCATCTCCGATCACAGTATTGCTCGACGTTTCGTGCACGATATCCAGAGACATCAGGATTGGTACGCCTGCGCGCGACAGCGAACTCATCGTGCGGCAGAACTGGGCTGTGGCGGTTTTCTGCAGAAGGTCGCCGAACAGGGGAAGCTTCAGCAGCAGCCCATCGACCTGGCGGCGGCCGGCGGGTGTGGCGTAGAAGCGGCTGAACAGGAAGGTGCCCACCAGCAGGCCCCCCACCAGCACGAACGAGAAGGCGGAGCGCAGCAGCTTGCTCAGATCTAGCATCAGCTGGGTGAACATCGGCAGCTCTGCTCCCAGCTGATCGAAGATGCTGGCAAATACCGGAATCAGGAAGATCGTCATGCCCAGGAACACGGCCACGGCGATGACCAGCACGGTGACCGGGTAGCCGAGAGCGCCGCGGATCTGGTTCTGCAGCTTGGCGTTGTCTTCCAGCAGCTTCGCCAGGCGTTTCAGAGTTTCATCGAGCACACCTCCGGCTTCGCCGGCTTCCACCATGGCGATCGAAAGGTTGTCGAACACCTGGGGCCAGCGACGCATCGAATTGCCGAGGCTGTCGCCCTGGTTCACGTCCTGGGTCATGCCCGAAAGGGCGCGGCGGAACTTGCTGGAGCGCTGCTGGGTGCGCATCAGATCCAGGCCGCGCAGGATCGGCACACCGGCATCGACCAATGCCGAGAGCTTGCTGGCAAACAGGGCTTTGTCGCGGATCGTGATGCCGCCCTCCAGCCATTCCCGCCAGCCGCCGCCTGGAGCAGTGCCGGCGGCCGGTCGGGAGGCTGGTTTCTCCTGCTTGCGCACCAGCGTGTTGGCCAGGATGCCGCGCTGCCGCAGGCGGCGCCGAGCCAGGGCCGGACTGTCGGCTTGCAGGGTGATCTCCCGTTTCTGACCCGATCGGGTGGTGTAGCTGGCGATGAACGCGGTCATGGGGATTCAACCGGTGCATGGATGCGGCGGAGCGGCTCAGGCCTGGTCGAGCAGACGCTCCAGTTCGTCAGGACGGGTGGTTTTGGTGACGGCTTCTTCACGACTGACCTTACCGCTTGTCACCAGATTTGCGAGTGCCCGCTCCAGTGTCTGCATGCCCTGCTGGGCACCGGTCTGAATCTGCGAATAGAGCTGGGCAGTTTTGCCTTCGCGGATGAGATTGGCGGTGGCCGGAGTGTTGATCATGATTTCCTGAGCCATCACCCGGCCAAAGGCGCCGGAGCTGGGAACCGCGCTTTTGCAGAGGGTCTGGGAGAACACAGCCAGCAGGCTGGTGCTCAATTGCACGCGGATCTGGGTCTGCTGACCGGCGGGGAAGACGTCCACCATCCGGTCCACCGTCTGGGAGGCGGAGCTGGTGTGCAGGGTGCCGAAGACGAGGTGGCCGGTTTCCGCTGCTGTGATCGCCAGCTGGATCGTCTCCAGGTCGCGCAGTTCTCCGACCAGAATCACATCAGGATCCTCGCGCAATGCGGCACGCAGCGCATTGGCGAAGCTGCGCGTGTCTTCGCTCACTTCGCGCTGGTGGATTAGCGATTTTTCGTTTTTATAGGTGAATTCGATTGGATCTTCGATGGTAAGTATGTGTTCCGACCGGCTGCGGTTGATGTGATCGAGCAGCGAGGCCAGGGTGGTGGTCTTGCCAGAGCCCGTTGGCCCGGTCACCAGCACCAGCCCCTTTGGCTTGCGGCTGATCTCCTCCACCACCGGCGGCATGCCGAGCTTGACGAGGGGGGGGATCGTGTTGCCCAGGGCCCGCAGGCAGGCCGCATAGGTGCCGCGTTGCCGATACACATTCACCCGGAAACGGGCGACATCCTTGAGGCCGTAGGAGCAATCGAGATCCCAATTCTGCTCCAGTTGCTTGCGCTGGGAATTGTTGAGCAGGGAGAAGATCAGACGGTTGCACGCCTCCTCGCTGAGCACGCCATCCTGGGTGATCGGGCGCAACTGACCGTTGAAGCGTCCATAGGGGGGCTGCCCGGCAGCCAGATGCAGGTCACTGCCTCCACCCTTTACCAGTTCGATCATTAGATCTTCGATCAGAAGCTGCTGTTCCATGGCTGATCGGCGGCTACGGGCGCATGTGAAAGATTATCGGCGCACACTCAGACAGTAGGGACATTCCAGCCATTCGTCCTGCAACCCTGCCCCGCAGCCGTTGCAGGTGAGCGTGCTGAGTGCCCGCGCCCGCCGCTCCGACTCCAGGCCGGTGTCGGTGAGCAGCATCCGCTCCACTTCCTCGAGGGTGGTCAGCCCCTGGCGCACCAGGTCGAGCCCGTAGCCCAGCAGGGTTTTCATGCCCCCCTCCAGGGCGAGGCGGCGCAGCTCCTCGGTGCTGGCCCGCTTGGCCACGGCCGAGGAGAGGCTTTCATTCATGCGCAGGATCTCGTACACCCCCACCCGACCGGCATAGCCGCGGCCCTGGCATTGTTCGCAGCACCCCTCGGCGCCGGCCGGCACGATCGTGGCGCTGAAGAAGGTGATGTCGCTCTCGTCGCTGGCCACCAGCCCGAAGCGGGCCAGCTCCTCGGAATCGGGGTGATAGGGCCTGCGGCACTTGGGGCAGAGGCGCCGCAGCAGGCGCTGGGAGATCACACCGAGCAGGGAGGCGCTCACCAGAAACGGCTCCACCCCCATCTCATCGAGCCGGGCGAAGGCGCTGGCGGCGTCGTTGCAGTGGAGGGTGGTGAGCAGCAGGTGGCCGGTCAGGGCCGCCTCGATCGCGGTGCGGGCCGTCTCCAGATCGCGGGTCTCTCCCACCAGCAGCACATCCGGATCCTGGCGCATGAAGGCGCGCAGGGCGGTGCTGAAGTCGAGCCCCTTCTCGCGGTTCACCTGGGTCTGGGTGATGCCCCTGAGGGTGTATTCGATCGGATCCTCGACGGTGGAGATGTTGATGCCCGGCTCGTTGCGTTCCGACAACAGGGCGTAGAGCGTGGTGGATTTACCCGAGCCGGTGGGCCCTGTCACCAGGATCATGCCGAAGGGTTTGGAACCGAGCTCCCGCAGTGAGGCCCGTGCCCCCGGATCGGTGATCAGCAGGTCCAGGCCCAGCTGCGTGGCCCCGCTGTCGAGCAGCCGCAGCACCACTTTCTCGCCATGGCGGCTGGGCAGCGTGCTGACTCGGAAATCCATGGTGCGGCCGCGGAACTTGCGGCGGATGCGGCCGTCCTGTGGCAGTCGCCGTTCGGCGATGTCCAGGTCGGCCATGATCTTGAAACGGGAGGTGATCGCCGGCGTCAGCGTCCGGGGCAGCTTCTCCACGTTGCGCAGCACACCGTCCTGGCGGAAGCGGATCAGCAGCCCATCCTCCTGGGGCTCGACGTGAATATCGCTGGCTGAATGGGTGAGGGCTTCGATCAGGATCCGGTCCACCAGGCTCATCACCGGCGAAAGGGCGCTGTCGTGGCTGCTGGCCTCCAGGTCTTCGGCGGGGTTGAGGGGTTCCTGCTGCCCGATGGAATTCGGCCCCAGGTCAAGGTCTCCGAAGAGGGAGCTGCGCCCGAGGCTGCCGGCCATCGCTTGGGTGTCGCTGTCGGGGTTCATCGCAGGATCATGGCGAGGCCGTGGCTGGGAAAGCGGCTCCTTGGTCTGAATCCTGGCCGAAAATACCCGAACTGGCTCGGCTGAGCTGGTCCGACGACGGATGGTGGTGGAGGTGCGGGCTTCCGCTCCTTGTGAGGGGGGGTGGCGGAGCTTCAACATATCCAGATCCGAATTCCGCGCAGGCAGCATGAGCGGCGACAGCAACCCGGTTTCAGAAATCCCGCTGGAAGTGCAGGGTGACCCCGGGCAGGGTGAGGGCCAGGGTCCGGAGGACTGCGCAGGGGGCCCTCAGGTAAGCGGCGATGCCGATCCCGGTGCATCCCAGGCCCCTGGCCCGGAGGTCGACGACGGGGCGGGGGCCGCCGAACCCGCCGCTCGGCATGAGGCGGAGTTCGCTGCCCTGCAGGAGGAGCACGAGAGCCTGCGCAGCCAGTACATGCGCATCGCCGCCGATTTCGACAACTTCCGCAAGCGCCAGAGCCGCGATCGCGACGACCTGAGACTGCAGATCACCTGCTCCACCGTCTCGGAGATCCTGCCGGTGGTCGACAACTTCGAGCGGGCCCGCCAGCAGCTCAACCCTCAGCATGAGGAGGCCCAGTCGCTGCACGGCAGCTATCAGGGGCTCTACAGGCAGCTCGTGGAGGTGCTCAAGCAGCTGGGGGTTGCTTCGATGCGGGTGGAGGGCGAACCGTTCGACCCCAATCTGCATGAGGCCGTGATGCGCGAACCCAGCGAGCACCACCCTGAGGATGTGGTGATTGAGGAGCTGCAGCGTGGCTACCAGCTCAATGGCCGCGTTCTGCGCCATGCCCTGGTGAAGGTTTCGATGGGCCCTGGCCCCAGCGGTGCGGGCCCGGCGCCCGAGCCGGGCCCTGAGCCGGAGCAGGACGGCTGATGGCCGACTTCTACGACCTGCTCGGCGTCAGCCGCGACGCCGATCCCGACACCCTTAAGCGCGCCTACCGGCGGCTGGCTCGGCAGTACCACCCTGATGTCAATAAGGATCCTGGCGCCGAGGATCGCTTCAAGGAGATCGGCCGGGCCTACGAGGTGCTGAGCGATCCTCAGAGCCGGGCCCGTTACGACCAGTTCGGTGAAGCCGGTCTCGGTGGTGCCGCCGGCATGCCCGATATGGGCGATATGGGGGGCTTCGCCGACCTGTTCGAGACCTTTTTCAGCGGCTTCGGCGGCGCCGGCGCCGGTGGTCCGCGGCGTCGGGCCGGACCGCGCCAGGGCGATGACCTGCGCCTTGATCTGTCGATCGATTTCCGCGAGGCGGTTTTCGGCCTTGAGAAGGAGGTGCAGATCCGTCACCTCGAAACCTGCACCAGCTGCAAGGGATCCGGCGCGAAGGAGGGCAGCGGCCCCACCGGCTGCGGCACCTGCGGCGGTGCCGGTCAGGTGCGCCGTGCCACCCGCACCCCCTTCGGCAGCTTCACCCAGGTGGCCCCCTGCCCCACCTGCGAGGGCAGTGGCCAGGTGATCGCCGACCCCTGCACCGCCTGTTCGGGCCAGGGCCTGCAGCAGGTGTCGAAGACCCTGCGCATCAACATTCCGGCCGGCGTTGACTCCGGCACCCGGTTGCGTGTCGCCAATGAAGGCAATGCCGGGATGCGAGGTGGTCCGCCGGGGGATCTGTATGTCTTCCTCAGCGTCCGCTCCCATCCCAGCCTGCGCCGCGATGGTCAGACGATCCACTCCGAGGTGCCTCTGAATTACCTGCAGGCGATCCTCGGCGACACGATCGAGGTGGAGACCGTGGACGGGCCGGAGCAGCTGGAGATACCGGCCGGCACCCAGCCCGGAGCGGTGCTGACCCTGCGCAACAAAGGGGTGCCCCGGCTGGGAAATCCAGTGGCCCGTGGCAATCACCAGGTCACCATGAAGGTGCAGCTGCCCACCAGGCTCAGCGGTGAGGAGCGCGAGCTGCTCGAGCAGCTGGCTGGTCATCACAGCCGCAAGGGCAAGGCCCATTCCCACAAGAGCGGCCTGTTCGGCGGCCTGTTCGGCTGAAGCGGTGAGCATCACCCCTGGATCCACTCCCGCTGCCTGCCTCGACCTGCGCGGCACCCCCTGCCCGCTCAACTTCATCCGCACCCGCCTGGCCCTCGAGACGATCGCAGTGGGGGAGGAGTTGCAGGTGGATCTCGATGCCGGTGAACCCGAGCTGATGGTGAGCGAGGGGCTGCGCATCGATGGCCACACCGTGCGCAGCACCCCTCTGAATGAGGGCGCCGTGCGGCTCAGCATCCTCCGTGCTTGACGCCGGCCCGGCGTCGCACAGCGGGCTCGTGCTGGCCCTGCAGGCCAACTTCTGCCAGGTGGGCCTTGACCAGGTTGGCCCCCACGGTGGCTCCCGCCTGCTCTGCACCCGCCGAACCCGCTTGGGCAAGAGCGGCCAACGGATCTGTGTGGGTGACAGGGTGCGGGTCGAGGCGATCGACTGGGCCGCCGGCCGAGGCGCCATCGCGGCACTCGAGCCGCGCACCAACCTGCTGCCGCGGCCGGCCGTCGCCAACGTCAGTCGCATCGTGGTGGTGGCGGCCCTGCGCGAGCCGGGTCTTGATCCGCTGCAGCTCACCCGTTTCCTGGTGACGGCCGAGGCGAGCGGCCCGGCAGTGCAGGTGGTTCTCAGCAAGGCGGATCTGGCTCCCCCTCGGGAGGTGGCCGACTGGATCGAGCGCCTGCGGGGCTGGGGCTATCCGGTTCAAGCAGTGTCGGCCAGCGGGGGGCTGGGAATCGATGAGCTGCGCCACTCCCTGGCCCAGCCGGGGATCGTTGTGCTCTGCGGTCCATCTGGGGTGGGCAAGAGCAGCCTGCTCAACGCCCTGCGCCCCGGCCTCGAACTGCGCACCGCCG
>JBIIJS010000165.1:0-6079 GCA_044233605.1 Cyanobium sp.
GCCCTCGCGGGCCCTGGCGGAGCTGGGCGGGGGGCGCTCCAGTCGCTGTCCGCCCGCCTGGCTGGCGGGGCTGCCGCTCGATCCGGGGTTGCCGCTGGCGGACGGCGGCAGCTGGGCCGAGGCGCTAGGGGCCTGGCGCCAGCCCACCGCCCTGGTGCTGGATGCCGACCAGCTGGCCACGGGCTCGCCCGCTGCGTTCACGGCCTTGCTGCGCCAGTGGAAGGTGCCGCTGTTGGGCCTGATCCAGTGGGGTGGCCTCTGGGATCCGGATGCCCGTCGCCGCGACGGTCTGCCGTGGCTGGGGGCACTGACCCGGGAGCCCGGCCAGGCCGCAGCCGGGCCCTCTGGCGAGCCTGACGCGCTGCTGGCTTGTCTGGCCCTGAGCTGGGCACAGCTCGATCAGGATTGAGCCCCGCGCCTGCTCCACGGCGGCGGCGGGTGATGACGGATCAGGTGCCGTCGCCGCTTTCCGCCGCCTTCCTTTCCTGCTCCGGCTGGTCTGCCTCCGGTTTCGGCGGGGTCGGCGCCAGCCAGAAGGGCCGCGGCATGCTCTTCGCCAGCTGGCGCAGATCGCCATGTTCCTTCCGGGGCGGATCGAGTGGCAGGCCACTGAACTGCGCCGGCCGCTCGTCATCGAGGGCGGCGGCGATCAGGCTGAGGGTTTCCCGGGCACCCAGGTTGGTGTCGACCTTGTCGCGCAGGCTCGCCAGCAGGTTGGGCAACCGGGCCAGCTGTTCGGGCCTGGCCATCCGTTTCCGCAATGCCGTCTGCACCACCTGATGGTTGGCGCGGCGTCCCGCCTCGCCCAGCCAGCGGTCGCGGAATCGCAGCATCTGCTCCACCTGGGCGGCTCCCATCTGCTGCAGGCCCGGCAGCAGATTGATGCGGTACTTCAGCGACTTGTCTTCGTAGTTCATCTTGCGCGGCGGATTCAGCTCCAGCCCGTCGAGGCCGTTGACCAGCTCGCGCATCGTCCCCCGCGAAAGCACCAGGTAGCGGTCGGGCTTCGGGTCGTCCAGGCCGATCAGCTCCCGCACCGCATCGGTCACCAGGGCCACCCCACCCTTGCGGTAGAGGCTGCCGAGCGCCACGGGTTTCTTCTCGCCCGGCAGGCTGATCGCCAGATCGGTGGGGAGGTTGAGCACCTGCAGCGGCCCCTGGGGATTGACGCGCAGCAGCATCAGGGCATCGCTGTTGGCCGGTCCAGCCGGTGCAGCCCCGTTCTCTCCCGCGCCGATCCGGTCGGAATCGATGCCGATCACCAGCACCGTGATCGGCCGTCGCGGTTTCTCCGCCAGCGTGGCTGCGGTGATCTCCTGACGGGGAGCCGAGACCCGGTCTTTGAGGGGCCAGGCCAGACCGAGCAGCCAGGCCGCCCCCACCGCCCCCACCAGGGCGCTGGTGCCGAGCCGCAGGCCGCGGCGCGAGGGCAGGCGCAGCCGCGGCAGGGCGAGTTGCGGCAAGGCGAGTTGCGGCAGCCGCTGGCCTTCGGTACGGCGGGAGGATCCCTGCGGCGGGCGTCGGGAGGGGGAGCGGGAATCCCGGCGGCGAGGCATCGAAGCGGAGGGTGCGGAGAATTTGTGCGCCCCACTCTGCTGCAGAGCCTCCGGTCTGGTCCACGGCGGTCACCCTGCGGTGCCGACGGCCGAATAGCTTGACCGCAATGCCAGCCCGCGCCCGCCGATGGCGCCTGCTGATTTTCCGAGCGCAGATCCGTGACCGCCGCCCACCCCACGCGCGCCTCCGCCGATCGGCCCGCGCCCCACGAGCGGGCCCGCCCCCTGGCCAGGGGAAGCGTCTATCCCGCCAAGGATCTCTGCAGCCAGTGCGGTTTGTGCGACAGCCGCTGGGTGGCCTATGTGCGCCAGGCCTGCGCCTTCCTGCACCAGCGCTTCGAGGCGATGGAGAGCGAGGCCCACGGCCGCAGCCGCAACCTCGACGACGAGAACGAGCTCTACTTCGGCGTGCACCAGCGCATGCTCAGCGCCCGTCTGCGCCAACCGATCGCAGGAGCCCAGTGGACGGGGATCGTCTCCCGTCTCGGCGTGCGGGCCCTTGAGAGCGGCCTCGTGGATGCGGTGCTGTGCGTCGGCCAGAGCCCCGACGACCGCTTCACGCCGGTGCCCCGCCTGGCCCGCACACCCGAGGAGGTGCTGAGTGCCCGGGTGAACAAGCCCACCCTCTCCCCCAATCTCGAGGTGCTCGAGCAGCTCCCCGGCAGCGGCATCCGCCGCCTGCTGGCGATCGGCGTGGGCTGCCAGATTCAGGCCCTGCGTGCCGTGCAGCCCACCCTGCCGCTCGAGCGGCTCTATGTGCTGGGCCTCCCCTGCGTCGATAACGTCTCGCGCGAAGGGCTGCAGACCTTCCTGGATAGCGCGAGCGCCTCGCCGGCCACGGTGGTGCACTACGAGTTCATGCAGGATTTCCGCATCCACTTCCGCCACGAAGACGGCCACGAGGAGACCGTGCCGTTCTTCGGTCTCGACACTCCGAAACTCAAGGACGTCTTCGCCCCCAGCTGCCTGAGCTGCTTCGACTACACCAATGCCGGCGCCGATCTGGTGGTGGGTTACATGGGTGCCGAATTCAATCGTCAGTGGATCACCGTGCGCAACGACCGCGGTGCCGAGCTGCTGGCCCTGGTGGAAGACGAACTCGATACGGCGCCCGTGACCAGCCGCGGCGACCGCCGCCAGGCAGTGCAGCAGGGCATCGATGCCTACGACAGGGCGTTGCGGCTGCCCCGCTGGCTGGCCGAGTTGGTGGGCTTCGTGGTGCAGCGGGTTGGGCCGAAGGGTCTGGAGTACGGCCGCTTCTCGATCGATTCCCACTTCACCCGCAATGCTCTCTGGCTGCGGCGGCACCATGGCGAGATGGTCGAGCGCCACATCCCCGAGTTCGCCCGCCGCATCGTCAGCCGCTACCGGCTGCCTGCCTCGTGAGCGGCGCCGGAGCGGGCCCCATGGTCCGGCGCGACTGCGGCGTGCTGCTCCATCCCACCTCCCTGCCGGGCACGCCGGTGTGCGGCACGTTCGGTGCGGCGGCTCGGCAATGGATCGCCCTGCTCGGCCGCGAGCGGGTGGGGGTGTGGCAGCTTCTGCCTTTGGCTCCCACCGATGGCACCGGCTCCCCCTACAGCTCCCCGAGTGGCTCGGCCCTCAACCCCTGGCTGATCGATGCCGACGACCTGGTGGCCGAGGGCTGGCTCCAGCCCACCGAACGCGACGCCTTGCCCGGTGCCTTGTCCGGTGGCGCCGCGCCCGGGCAGCGCCTCGATCCCGCGCTGGCCACCGAGCGGGCGACGGCCCTGGGCCGCTGGCTGCGGCTGCGCTGGCCGGATCAGCCCGAGCCGGAGCGGCAGCGGTTCCGGCGCTGGCGCCGACGCCAGGCCCACTGGCTGCGCGATCACTGCCGCTTCATGGTGCTCAGGCGGCTGGAGCAGGGGCGCCCCTGGTGGCAGTGGCCTGCCCCCCTGGCCCGCCGCCGGCCCGATGCCCTGCGGCGGCTGGAGCAGGACCACGGTGACGAGCTGCTCGAGGAGGCCCTGCTGCAGTGGTGCTGCGAGCGCCAGTGGTGCCGCCTGCGGACGGAAGCGGCCCAGCAGCGGGTGCGGCTGGTGGGAGATCTGCCCTTCTATGTGGCCCACGACAGCGCTGAGGTGTGGTCGCGGCCGCGGCTCTTCTCCGTGCGCTCCGACGGCAGCCTGGAGGAACAGAGCGGCGTGCCGCCCGATTATTTCTCCGCCACCGGCCAGCTCTGGGGCACGCCGGTGTACCGCTGGTCGCGCCATCGCCTCAGCCTGTTCCGCTGGTGGCTGGCCCGGCTGGAGCGACAGCTCGTTCTGTGTGATCTGGTGCGGCTCGATCACTTCCGTGCCCTCGAGGCCTACTGGAGCGTGCCGGGCGGCGACACGACGGCCGAGCATGGCCGCTGGATCCCCTCGCCGGGCTGGACGCTGCTGAGGCTGCTCGGGTGGCGCTGCCTGCGGCGTGGTCTGCTGCTGCCGGATGGCCGCCTGCCGCTGATCGCCGAAGACCTGGGCGTGATCACCCCGCCGGTGGAGCGGCTGCGCGATGGTTTTCAGCTGCCCGGTATGAAAATCCTGCAGTTCGCCTTCGACGGCAACGACGCCAACCCCTATCTGCCGGCCAACTTCGCCGGGAGCCGCTGGGTTGTTTACACCGGCACCCACGACAACGCCACCAGCCAGGGCTGGTGGCGGGCGCTCGACGACGGCGCTCGCCGGCGGCTGGAGGAGGCCGTGGGCGCCGCCGTCACGGCACCGGCCTGGCAGCTGCTGGAGCTGGCCCTGGCCTCGCCGGCCGAGCTGGCGGTGGTGCCGCTGCAGGATCTGCTGGAGCTTGGTGATGAGGCCCGCTTCAACGTGCCCGGCACGGTGGAGGGCAACTGGAGCTGGCGCCTCGACCGGCCGATCGACACCCTGACGGGCCCGCTGCACGGCTATGGGGCGATGGCCGCCCGCTACGGTCGCGCCCCGGCCGAGGGGCCCGGCTGAGGCCGGGGCCGGCGCTTTTCCTCTCGCAGCTTCTGCAGCGCCTGGCCGTCGGCGGCCCGCCGCAGTGGACGGAGTTCCGGGTAAGCCTGCAGCAGGCTGGCATCGCTGTCCTCGGCGCTGGCGGCCTTCTCCGCGGCCGGCGTCATCGGCGGCAGGGGCTGGGGGCTGAGCAGGCCCTGGAGCGCCAGGCGCCGCTGCTGAAGGTTGAGCCCGTAGATCAGCAGCAGGGTGAGCAGGCCGTAGAGCAGGGTGCCCTGCCAGGTGGTGAAGACGTCGATCGAGCCGGGGGTGAAGCGGCGCAGCAGCGGCTCGCGCCGGGGACCGTGGAAGCGCAGCCGCTCCGGCGGCAGGGCCGCGTCGAGGCAGCCGGCCTCCAGGCCCAGGCGCCGCTCCAGCAGGGGCAGCATGGTGCGCAGGTAGGCAGCCTCCGGCAGGCGGTCGCGCCAGCCCCGCTCCAGGGCCTCCAGCACCGGGGTGCTGATGCGGGTTTCCTGGGCCAGCTGGCGCAGCCCGAGGCCGGCGGCCTCCCGCGCCTCCCGCAGGCGTCGGCCGGCCGTCAGCAAGGGATCGAGCGGCGGCTCCAGACCATGGCCGCCACCAGCCTGCGATCCGTTGCCGCGCCCGGTGGTGCGGCCTCCTGCACGCAGCCGCATGCCCAGGCGCAGCCGGGAGGCGAGCTGCACGATCGGTGCCGGCAGCACAGGCCGCGGCGGTTTGGTCGGCGAGGGCGGGCTCAGCGGCGGTCGGCCGGGGTTCCCCATTGTTGATCGTGAAGTTCCCTGCGGCTCAGCATCCGCCACTGCCCTTCCGGCAGGCCCCCGAGCCGCAGCGATCCGATCGCCCGCCGTTGCAGATCCAGCACCGGATGGCCCAGCAGCTCCGCGGTGCGGCGGATCTGGCGGTTGCGCCCCTCGCCCATCTCCAGCTCGAGCAGGCTGGCCATGCCGCGCCCACCGTTGCGCCGCGCCGCACCCTGGCCGCTGTGGAGCAGCCTCAGGGCCACCGGCATCCCGGGCCTGCCATCCAGCGTCACGCCATCGCGCCAGCGCTGCAGGGTGGCCCCATCGGGCCGGCCCTCCACCCACACCCGGTAGGTCTTGCGATGGCCGTAGCGGGGATGGGTGAGCCGCAGGGTCAGGTCGCCGTCGTTGCTGAGCAGCAGGGCGCCGCGGCTGTCGGCGTCGAGGCGGCCCACCGGATGGAGCCCTTTGCCGCAGCGCAGCTCCTCCGGCAGCAGATCGAGCACGGTGCGGCGGCCCTGGGGGTCGTGGCAGGTGCAGAGCACCCCGGTCGGTTTGTTGAGCAGCAGCGTCAGCGGGGCCGGGGCGGCGCGCAGCGGCCGGCCGTCGACGTTCACCCGATCGCGCGTCGGATCGGCCTGATCACCCAGCCGGGCGGGTCTGCCGTTGACCTCCACCCGGCCTTCCCGCAGCAGCCGTTCAGCCTGGCGGCGCGAGCAGAGGCCGGCGGCGGCGATGAGCTTCTGGAGGCGTTCAGCGGCCATGCCGCCATTGTGAGTGCCGCTCGAGAGCGGAGTGAGTCCGTTGAAGCATGGTAGGGTTA
>JBIIJS010000014.1:0-22666 GCA_044233605.1 Cyanobium sp.
GGTTGAGGCCGAGAAAGCCGCCGATGCCCACGCCCACCACCGCCGCCAGCCCGTAGCCCATCGCCACCCGCTGCAGCGAGATCAGGATCTGCCAGCCCAGGCCCTTGCTGGTGCCGCCGTCATCGAAAAACGGCTGGCTGATGTAGGGATCCCAGGTGTCAACGAGCACGTTGATCGGGCCGGGAAGCCTGGCTGCACCGAGGGCGGCCGACAGCAACTGCCAGGCGATCAGAAAGGCGCCGATGCAGATCAGATAGGGGAGAACCTGCGGAAGGGCCGGCAGCAGGCGTCGTCGGCGCCGTCTTGAGGAAGCGGTGGTGGTCACGGAATGGGTTGGTGCGGTGAATGGGCGACGGTGGCGATGGCTTTCAGGCGATCGCCTTGATCGTCAGGCCATCGAGGTAGGCCCTGGGATTGGCTGGATCAAAGACCACGCCGTCGAAGAAGGTTTCCTTGCCTCGCGAATCAGAGGATGGGATCGCTTTCTCCTGATTGATCTCCCGGGCTGCCTCTTTCCAGAGGTCGGCCCGGTTCACCTTGTTGACCAGGGCGTCGATGTCGGTGCTGGCGGGCAGGTAACCCCAGCGCATGTCTTCGGTCACGAACCAGGCGTCGTGACTTTTGAAGGGGAACGAGGCGTTGTCGGCCCAGAACAGCATCCGGTGGGGGCTGTTGGTCACCGTGCGGCCGTCGCCGTAATCAACGGTGCCGGCCAGGCGGGGTTTGATGTCGGCAACGGATGCCTTGATGTATTTGTCCTTGGCCACGATCTCGCACATCTCGTTGAGATTCGCAGGGTCGTCACACCAGATCTGGGCCTCCTGCACTGCCTTGAGCAGGGCTTTGGCGGCCTTGGGATGCTGATCCACCCAGTCGGCCCGCAGCGAGAAGGCTTTCTCCGGATGCTTGCTCCATAGCTCGCCCGTCTGGGCGGCGGTGTAACCCAGCTTCTTGTTCACCAGACGCTCATTCCACGGTTCACCCACGCAGAAGGTGTCCATGGTGCCGGTCTGCATGTTGGCCACCATCTGCGGCGGCGGTACCACCACCAGATCGGCGTCCTTGTTGGGATCGATGCCATTGCCCGCCATCCAATAACGCATCCACAGATCGTGGGTGCCTCCGGGGAAGGTGACCGCCGCCTTGAATTTGCGGCCCTTGCCGCCAGATGTGGCCACAGCCTGCTTCATCGGCTCGGCGCCATTGATCGTGAGGCCGGGAAAATCCTTGGCCACCGAAAGGCCCTGGCCCTGCAGATTCAGCCGCGCCAGGGTGTACATCGGCAGCGGTTGCTTGGTCTTGGTGATCGTGCCGGCGGTGAGCAGCATCGGCATCGGCGAGAGGATGTGGGCGCCGTCGATGCCGCCGCGGCTGCTGCCCAGCTCGAGGTTGTCGCGGGTGGCGGCCCAGGAGGTCTGCTTCACCACCTTCACCTCGGGCATGCCGTGCTTGGCGAAGAAGCCTTTCTCCAGGGCGATGATCAGCGGCGAGGCGTCGGTAAGGGCGATGAAGCCGAGGGTGGCGCCCTTCAGCTCGGGGGCATCGCCTCCAGCAGCCCCGCCCTGGGCCTCGGGCTTGTTGCCGCTGGTGCCGCAGGCGGCGAGCCACACAGCCCCTGCGGCCGAACCTGCGGCGGTGAGCAGAAATCTGCGACGTGAAACATTCGACATGGGAGTGATCGGAAGACCGGAGTGATAACGAAAGGCACTCAGGACGGGCTTCACAACAAAGTGCTCCGTGCCAGTTGTTGAGTTTTGGCCGGCGCAGATGCTGACCGGTCTCCCCAGGTCACCATGCAGGCCTGCAGGGTCAGAGTTGCGGTTGTTACCGATCCTGTGATTAGCGCGGTGTCGGTCGTGTCAGGCGGCCAGTTCGCGGCGCAGTCGCTCGCCACTGCGGGCCACCATCAGGCCCCTCGCCTGGGCGAGGGCGCTTTCGAGGCTTTCGAAGCGATCCGCCAGCCAGAGGCAGGCCGCCACGTTCCAGAGCAGCGCCGGCGCCAGCTCCCCTTCCCCCACCAGAGCCGCCAGGGCTTGCTCCCGCCAGACCTGCGGGCTCTGCCAGGCCACCTCTTCGTGGTGCAGGCCGTGGTCGCGCGGGTGCAGCAGGATCCGCTCCGGTTCTCCGTCTGCCCGCAGCCGGGCGGTGATGCCGGCGCGGCTGGTGGGCAGGTCGGTGGAGCCTTCCAGCCCCTTGACCGTTACCACGTCGGCCTCTCCTGCCGCCTTCAGCGCCTCCCAGGCCCGTTTCTCGGTAGGCGGATGCACGAAGCCACTCAGCAGCAGGTGCTCGCCGCGGTGGGGGGTCCAGAGCAGCTCCAGGCTGGCCACGGGCGGTCGCTTGCCGATCTCGTCGCGGGCCGGCAGCAGCCGCTCCGCCGCCATGAAGTGATCGGGTTGGTGCGAGAGGGCCAGGTTGTGGTGATCGAGCCGCTCCTGCACCTGCTGCAGCGGGAGCCCGCGCCATTCGACCCCGAGCTCTTCGTAGAGCTCCGCCAGGGTGATGCCGAACTTCACCGGCATCGGAGCACCGCCGTGCAGCACCACGGGCACATCTGCACTGGCCAGCACCAGGGCTGTGAGCGGCAGCAGGGGGGCGGTGCGGCTGCGGCCGTCGTAGGGAACCCCGAAGCACAGCGCCCGCCGGCCCGGTGTCTCGAGCACAGGGCCATGCTGGCGGTAGCTGTCGAGCATGCCGGCGAGTTCGAGCGGCTGGGGCCGGCGGATCCGGTGGGCGATCAGGAATGCCCCCAGCTGGGCCTCGCTCACCCCACCGGCCAGCATCAGATCCATCGCCTCGCGCGCTTCCTCCCGGTTCAGGCCGGTGCTGGTGTGCTCGCCGCTGCCCACCCGTCCGATCAGCTCGCGGAAGCGGGCGCGCTCAGGGCCTAGTGCCGCCAGCCGCTGCCGCTGCCGCTCGGGGTGGGGCGGGCCAGGGGCGGAGGCCGAGGATCCGATCGGAGGGTTTGGTAACGGTTGCAACACGGGGATCGGAAGCTGTTGCGCAGAATTGCTGAATTCTCTTCACGTTAGAGAGCCTCGGGGTTGGGAAAGCACAGCTGTGATTGGTGCCCCCTTCTCAAAATTCATTCCAGGTGGCGCAGCCCTCATTGGCGCTGACCGGAGCCCATCCACGTCGATCCGGGTGGGCTTGCTGAGGTCGTTGTCCATTCCAAGGGGTTCCGCATGTCTCCGTCATCGCCGTCAGCGGCTGCTTCAGATTCCGCATCCGTCAGCGGACAGCTGAGCAGAATTGAACAGGCCAAGGCCGATCTCAACGGCCTGGATCTTGCCCCCCGCCTCGAGCAGCTGGGGCGTGAGGGCTGGCAGGCCCTCGATGAGGACACCCTCACCATCCGGCTCAAATGGCTCGGCATCTTCTTCCGTCCGGTCACCCCGGGGCGCTTCATGGTGCGGCTGCGGCTGCCTAACGGTGTGATCAGCTCCGACCAGCTGGAACTGCTGGCGGAGACGGTGGATCGCTGCGGTGAGCACGGCAGCGCCGACATCACCACCCGTCAGAACATCCAGCTGCGCGGGCTGCTGCTGGAGGACATGGCGCCGCTGGCGGCGGCCCTGGAGGGGGTGGGCCTTACCAGCCGTCAGTCGGGCCATGACAACCCCCGCAATGTCACCGGCAATCCCCTGGCCGGGATCGATCCGGAGGAATTCGTCGATACCCGCCCCCTGGTGGAGGCGATCCAGGCCGCTCTGCTGGGGCCTGCCGGACCGCGCAACCTGCCCCGCAAGTTCAACGTGGCTGTGGGTGGCGCACCCGACAGCTTCCTGCTGCACAACGACCTGGCCTTTCTGCCGGCCATCCGTGAGGGCGAGCTGGGCTTCACGGTGATGGTGGGCGGCTTCTTCTCGGCCCAGCGCAATGAGCTGGCCATCCCTCTCGGGCTGTGGTTGCGGGCCGATCAATTGCCGGGCTTCACCCTGGCGGTGCTGCGTCATTACGAGCTGCATGGCAACAGGAAGCAGCGCAACAAGAGCCGGCTGATGTACCTGATCGACCAGCTCGGCCTCGACGCCTACCGGCAGGTGGTGCTCGACACCTGGGCCGCGATCGCCCCCGACCTGCCGCCGCAGCACCGCGGCGATCCTTCGGCCGCCTTCCCCCATGACGGCAGCCATCTGGTCAACCGGGCCCCGCGCGATGGCCTGGGGGTGCAGCCTCAGAAGCAGACGGGGCTGCACTGGGTGGGGTTGCACGTGCCGATGGGCCGTCTCGATGCCGCGGCGATGCTGGAACTGGCCCGCATGGCCCGCAGCTATGGCTCCGGCGAACTACGTCTCACCGAGGCCCAGAACGCCTTGCTGGTGAATGTGCCCACCGAGCGCCTCGAGCCGCTCCTGGCGGAGCCGTTGCTGCAGCGATTCCGCCCCGACCCCTCACCCCTGCAGGCCGAGGCCGTGAGCTGCACCGGCAACGCCTACTGCAGCTTCGCCCTGATTCCCACCAAAGGCACCGCCCAGGCGGTGCTCGACGAGCTGGAGCAGCGGCTCGAGCTGCCCCATGCGGTACGCATGCACTGGACGGGCTGCCCCAACGCCTGCGGCCAGCCCTACATGGGCCAGATCGGCCTGATGGGAGCCAAGGCCCGCAAGGACGGCCAGATGGTGGAGGCCGCCAAGCTTTTTCTGGGCGGTTCCATGGACGCCGAGCCGAAGCTGGCGGAGCTGCACGACAAAGGGGTGCCCCTCAGCGATCTGGCGGACGTGCTGGAGGAGCTTCTGGTGGATCGTTTCGGCGCCCGCCGCCGCTGAACGGGCCTATGGTTTCCACCCCCCTGCCCCCTCTGAGCGTGCCGGCCGTGGAACCGGGGGTTGTTCCCGAGGCCCTTCCCCCGATCGGTTCAGCAGAGCGCTGGCCCTGGCTGCAGGATCTTCGGCGTCGGTCCGGGTTTGACCTTGAGCCGTGGCTGCGTGCCCTGGAGACAGGAGGGCTCGAGCTGCGTGCCGATCTGCTCACGGTGCTGGCGGAACGGCTCAATCCGGATCAGCAGCTCCGCCTGCTGCGTTGCTGGCGCCGCCAGCCCCATCCCGATTCCGCCCTGCCGGAGTTGCTGGCGCGCGACCGCCATCCCGCCACCGCCGCCTGGCTGCACAACGAACTGGCGGCCGGTCCGGCGGCCATGGGTGCGGCGTTGCCGCCACCCGTGGCGGCGGCGTTGCTGCCCCTGCTGGGTCACCAGCGCCAGCCCTCCGCCTGGCCGCTGTTGCAGGCCTGGCTGCGCGCTCCGATCCCCCTGCGTCTGCGTCAGGCGGCCCTCGATGGGGTGGCGCGGGGGCTCTCGGCCTGGCCCCGGCAGCCCCTGGCCGGGCAGCTGGCTGCCCTGAGCGAAGATCTCGATCCCTGTCTGGCGGCCGCCGCCGTAGATCTGCTGGCCCGCCTCCCAGCCGCCCGCACCCAGCTGCTGCCGCTCAGGCGCCGGCCGCTGGATGCCGCTGTGGCAGCCCGTTTGGACCGGCGGCTGGCGGCTCTTCCGGTTCAGCCACTGCTGCTGGTGGTGCATGGCCGCAGCGGCGGAGTGCTGCCTCCGGAGCTCATCCGCCTGGCGGCTGCTTTGGAGCAGCGGCGGGGCGCTCCGGTGCGGATCCAGGCACTCACGGCCCCGGCTCCGCCCGACCCCGCCGATCTGGTGCGGCCGGGGGTGCCCCTCGGCCTGGTGCCGCTGCTGCTGCTGCCAGGCGCCCATGTGCGCCACGACATCCCCACCGTGGTCGCCCACTGGAGCCGCCTCACGGCCGTGCGGCGCCTGCCTTTTCTCGGTGCCTGGCCCGCCTGGCAACGGGCCCTGCGCGAGGAGGTGGCCGCCCTGGCCGCGCCGGTTGAACTGTGGCATCACCCGCTGGAGGGCCCCCTGGCGGGGCGGTATCTGCGCCATCTCGAGCGGTTCTGCGCTGCCCGTTGCCGCCCCGCCGCCGGTGCCGAGGCCGGCGGGGGGGGCGGTTCCGACCCCAGCCCGGCTTCTGTGCTGCCGCTCACCCTCGCCGCCAACCGACTCACCGAGGCCCTCGAGCCACGGCTCGGTGCGGCCGTGGCAGCGCCTCTGCTGGCCCGCCCCCGCCTGGTCGAGCAGTTGCTGGCGTTGCTCGAGGCCCTGCCCTGAGCGCGCGGAACGGCGCCTCCTAGGCTGGCCCTTCAGGTTGTGTTCCGCGGCGTCGGCCCATGATTCCCACCTCCGATCTCCATGTGGTGGAGACCCGGCCGCTGGTGCCCCCGGCGGTGCTGCACCGCGAGCTGCCGATCGCTGAGGCGGCTGCCCGCACCGTGCAGCAGGCCCGCGAGCGGATCAAAGCGATCCTGCACGCGGGCGATCACCGCCTCCTGGTGATCGTCGGCCCCTGTTCGGTGCACGACGTCGATGCCGCCCGCGAGTACGCCGACGCCATCGCCGCAGCTCACCGGCTCCACCGTGGCGACCTGGAGGTGGTGATGCGCGTGTACTTCGAGAAGCCGCGCACCACCGTGGGCTGGAAGGGGCTGATCAACGATCCCCATCTCGACGGCAGCTACGACATCAACACCGGCCTGCGCCGCGCCCGTGCCCTGCTGCTGCACCTGGCGGAGCAGGGCCTGCCGGCGGCCACCGAGCTGCTCGATCCGGTGGTGCCCCAGTACATCGCCGACCTGATCAGCTGGACCGCGATCGGCGCCCGCACCACCGAGAGCCAGACCCACCGCGAGATGGCCTCCGGCCTCTCGATGCCGATCGGCTTCAAGAACGGCACCGACGGCAGCGCCATGACGGCGATCAACGCCATGGAGGCGGCCGCCCGGCCGCACCATTTCCTCGGCATCAACGCCGAGGGCCATGCGGCGATCGTGAGCACCACCGGCAACCCCGATGGCCATCTGGTGCTGCGGGGCGGCAAGGGCGGCCCGAACTACGAGGCGGAGGCGGTGGAGGCCGCCGCGGCCCGGCTGGCGGCCGAGGGTCTGCCGCCGCGGCTGATGGTGGATTGCAGTCACGGCAACTCCAGCAAGGACTACCGCCGCCAGGGCGAGGTGCTGCGCAGCATCTCCGCCCAGGTGGCCGGCGGCTCGGTGCATGTGATGGGCGTGATGATCGAGAGCCACCTGGTGGCCGGCGCCCAGAAGATCCCCGCCGATCTCTCCCAGCTCGACCTCTCCTCCCTCACCTACGGCCAGAGCATCACCGACGCCTGCATCGATCTGCCCACCACCCTGGCCCTGCTCGACGAGCTGGCCGCGGCGGTGCAGGCGGCGCGGCAGCGGCAGCTGGCGCCGGCCTGAAGCGGCCTGTCTTCGCATGGGGATTTTCTTGTGCTGGCACTCGCCAGATGAGAGTGCCAGATTATGAACGAAAAGCCACAGGATCTCGGATTCCCACATCCTGTTCCTGCTGAACAGTCAACCCCGCCGTGATGCCTACGCTGGGCATCTTCCCGATCTGGGTTCGTTGCGGTTGAGGACCATGTCATGACCTACCTGATGCAGTTCTGCGGTCTGTCCGATCCGCTGCAGCTCTTCTATCTCGAGCAGCAGAGCGGCACGGTCAGCGAGCGCCCGAGTCCCTCCTTCGCCGGCTTTCGCCCCTTCACCCTCGATGACCTGCTCGATTGGGCCCTGCAGACCGGCCGGCGGCGCAGCTGGGATCTCGAGGCGCTCCAGCGCACGGTGCTCGATGTCTGGATGGAGCGGGCCGATCTGATCCGCCAGTGGCAGCTGCGTCTGCGCGATGAGCCTGCCGACCGGCTCCTGGTGGCCGGGCTCGGCACCCCTCGCGACTGGGAGCGCCGCTGCGAGGATCTGCTGCGGGTCTGAGGGCCCGGTTCAGCTCAGCAACCGCCAGAGCCCCGCCACCGCCAGCGGCACGCTGAGGTTGTCGAGGCCGCCGATCGCCACCTGCTCCAGCAGCACCGCAGTGGCGGCGATTGCAGCAACGGCGGCAGGGCCGGGGGCAGGCAGCCCCTGGGCCCGGCAGACAGCGGCCAGTACCGCCAGGGTGATCAGGCTGGCCAGGGCCATGGCGCCGGTGCCCAGCAGGGAGCGCCGCTCCCCCAGCACCCGCCAGCTGGGGCTTTCGCGCCACGGGCCGATCAGGCCGGCCAGGCCGTCGCCGAAGGCCATCACCAGCACCCCGGCGCTGGCGGCCGCGGCGTGCCCGGGCCAGCACAACAGCAGCAGCAGGGTGATGGAAGCGCCATAGGCAACCGTCCCGAAGCTGGGACGATCGACGTCTTCAATCGCAGGCAGCACCCGCGTGCGGTGGTTGAGCACCGCCAGCAGCGTCACCGCGGCGGCGGCGGGCACGGCGACCAGCCGATCGATGCCGAACCACCAGGCCAGGGGCAACACGGCACCGGCGCCGATGTGCACCAGCTTGCGGCTCCACTCACGCTGCTGCGGCCAGCGGCGGCGCACAGCCAGAGCCAGCAGGCTGAGAGCGGCCAGCCAGGCGGCGACGGCGGCGATGCCGAGGGTGGGAAGGGTCAAGCGGGCCGGGGCGGAGGGAAGCTCAGGCCGCCTGCTGAAGGTTGCTCATCAGGCGCAGCTTCATGATCGCCTTGGCCTCCAGTTGCCGCACCCGCTCGCGCGAGACGTTGATCTGGCGACCGATTTCGGCGAGGGTGAGCGGCTCGGCGCCCTCCAGACCGAAGCGAAGCCGCAGGATCTTCTGCTCGCGTTCATTGAGCTGGGCCAGCCAGGTGCCGAGGTGCTCCTTCTGCAGATGGCGATCCATCGAGTCGAAGTGCTCGCCGCTGGCCGGATCGGCGATCAGTTCGCCGAGGGTGCTGCGGTCTTCCTCGCCGCGCGCATGGGCGTCGAGCGAGGCACAGGGGGCGCTCTGGGCCAACAGCTCCTCGAGATCCTCCGGTGCCACGCCAAGGGCATGGGCCAGCTCCAGCCGATTCGGCTGGCGGCCGAGCCGGTGCGAGAGCTCGCGGCTGACGCGCCGCATCTTCGAGAGCTTCTCGCTGATGTGGATCGGCAGCCGGATTGTGCGAGCGCTGTTGTCGATCGCCCGGGTCATGCCCTGGCGGATCCACCAGTAGGCATAGGTGGAGAATTTGTAGCCCATGGCCGGATCGAATTTGTCGACGGCGCGTTCCAGACCGATCGCACCCTCCTGCACCAGATCCAGCAGCTCAAGGCCCTGGTTCTGATACTTCTTGGCCACGCTCACCACCAGACGCAGGTTGGCGGCCATCATCCGGTCGCGGGCGCGCTGGCCCATACGGATCTGGCGCTTCTGCTGGCCGGTCAGCTCTGTATCAGCAATCTCATGCAACCGCTTTCCCTGCTGTACATGATGGGCGAGCTCGATTTCCTCGGCTGGTGTGAGCAATGGCACACGGCCGATCGTGCTCAGATACCAGCCGATCGAATCCGCGCTCAACCGGCCAGAACTGCGGGCGGCTGTCCGCTGCGCAGTTGCCGACGAACCAGTGTTCGATTTCGGCGAATTCTTACTGGAAAATTTCAGCCCGCCTCCGGAACTGGCCCTAAGGCCAGTTCCTTCAGGAGCGGAACGCAGAGGTGTCCCCATCACCCCAAGCCTCCGAATGAATTTGGCCGGAATGTAGCACCAACCAGACGAGTGTATTGCCAGCAAAGCGAAGATTTCCTGTAGCGGCCTCCGAAAATGTTCGGAATGGTGGTGGAGGCTACCCGTTGGCGCCGGTTTCGATCGGCAGTCCACCACGCCAGTGGGCCATCAGAGTGTTCTGCACCGTCGTGCGCTCCCCTTCAGGCTGACGCTGGATGAACTGACCATCGCTTTGCATCAGCCAGGCCGAGGTGTCGTCGAGGTAGAGCTGGATCAATCTATCCAACTGGCTCTTCAGGGCCGGATCTTCGACCGGCGCCACCGCCTCGACGCGGCGGTCGAGGTTGCGGGGCATCCAGTCGGCGCTGCCGATGAAGTGTTCGGGTTCACCACCGTTGGCGAACCAGAACAGGCGTGAATGCTCCAGGAAGCGGCCGATCACGCTGTACACGGAGATCGTTTCACTCACTCCGGACATGCCAGGCCGCAGGCAGCACATACCGCGGATCACCAGCTCAATCTGCACTCCCGCCTGGGAGGCTTCGTAGAGCAGGGCGATGATGGCCGGATCCACCAGAGCATTCATCTTGGCGCGGATGTGGCCGCCCCTGCCGGCGCGTGCATGGTCGATCTCCCGGCGGATCAGGCTTTCCATCCCTTTGCGCAGGGTGACCGGGGCCACCAGAAGTTTGCGGAAGCTCTGTTGTTTGGAGAAGCCGGTGAGGTAGTTGAACAGCTCCACCAGATCTCTGCCGAAATCCTGGTTGGCGGTCAGCAGGCCAAGATCGGTGTAGAGGCTGGAGGTGCGTGAGTTGTAGTTGCCGGTGCCGATATGCATGTAGCTGCGCAGCGTGTCCTTCTCGCGCCGCACCACCAGGGTCACTTTGGTGTGGGTCTTGAGGCCGATCACGCCGTAGACGACATGCACGCCGGAGCGCTCCAGTTGGCGGGCCCACTGGATGTTGTTGTCCTCGTCGAAACGGGCCTTGAGCTCCACCAGGGCCATCACCTGCTTGCCGTTCTCGGCGGCCCGGATCAGGGCGCCCACCACCGGTGAATCCTTGGAGGTGCGGTAGAGGGTCATCTTGATCGCCAGCACCGCGGGGTCGTCGGCGGCCTGGTTGAGGAACTCCTCCACCGAGGTCGCGAACAGGTCGTAGGGATGGTGCAGCAGCACATCGCCGCCGCGGCGCAGCACCCGGAAGATGCTCTCGAACTCCTCCTCCTTGATCGAGCCATCCTCCAGCTGGCTTTTCTGGGCGCGGGCCAGGGCCGGAACGGTGCGTCCCTTCCAGGGTGGATCCTTGAGCTCGGGCAGCTTGATCGCCAGCAGGCTCATCAGGTCGTCGAGCCCCAGCGGACCGTTGATCCGGTAGACGTCCTCCGGCTCCACCGCGGTGCCCTCCATCAAGAGTTGCACCACCTCCTCGGGCATTTCGTCGGTGACCTCCAGGCGCACCACCTCACCGCCCATGCGCCGCTTGCGAAGCCCCTCCTGCAGGGCCTCCATCAGGTCGTCGGCCTCCAGGTCGCGCAGCTCCAGGTCGGCGTCGCGGGTGATGCGGAAGAAGTAGTGACCCTCGATCACCATCCCCGGGAACAGCAGCTCGAGGTTGAAGGCCACCAGCTGCTCGAGCGGCACGGCCACGAACACCGGCTCGGGATGGCGGTCGCAGAGGTCGCAGGGGATCGGCACGAAGCGGGGCAGGATCTTCTGCGGCACTTTCACTCGGGCGAACTGCTGCTGGCCGGTGTCGGGGTCGCGGATCAGGGCAGCCACGTTCAGGCTGAGGTTGCTCATGAACGGGAACGGATGGGCCGGATCCACTGCCAGGGGCGTCAGCACCGGAAAGATCGAATTGCTGAAGTAGTCGTCGGCCCAGGCCTTCTGGCGCTTGTTGAGGCGCTGATAATCGAGCAGGTAAACGCCGTATTCACTCAGGTGGCTCTTGAGTGAATGGCGATAGTGCTGCTGTTGCAGATCGAGCAGGGGACGCAGCCGCCGCTGGATCGCCTCGAGCTGCTCCAGCGGCGTGAGGCCATCGTCGCTGCGGGTGGTGATGCCGGCTTCCTGCTGCGACTTCAGCGAGGCCACCCGCACCATGAAAAACTCATCGAGGTTGTTGCTGAAGATGGCGCTGAACTTCGCCTGCTCCAGCAGCGGCGTGTATTCATCGAGTGCCTGGGCCAGCACGCGGTGGTTGAAAGCCAGCCAGCTGAGTTCGCGGTTGATGTAGAGCTCTGGCTCCACCTTCGGTCGCCTCTCCAGCGGGCTCGAGGGGCCGGCGGCAATGACCTGCGAGGTGGCGCTGCTCATGAATCAACGACTTCTCTTTACCGTAGCAATGCTGGCTTGTATTGCTGGTCACCGGCACGCCTTCAGGCCATCCGTCGCCGGCCGCCGGCCACCAGCAGGGCTACTCCGGCCAGCAGAGCGATCGACAGCCAGAAGGGGCTGCTGCGGCCCATCCCTTCGAAGGCAAGCCCGGCCAGGGGCGGCCCCAGGAAGCTGCCGAGGCTCTGCAGGCCCTGCAGGCTGCCCAGAGCCGCCCCCTGGCCGGCATCGTCGAGTCGCCGCGAGACCAGGCTGCGCAGGCAGGGGGTGACCAGGCCGGTGCCAACGGCCAGCAGGGCCACGGCGCTGAACACCTGGGGCTGGGCGGCTGCCGGTGTCGCCAGGGGGATCAGCACGCAGCCGGCGATCACGCAGCCAATGCCCGCCAGGGTGAGGCGCCACTCGCCGAAACGCTTCACCAGGGGACCGATCAGGCCGCCCTGCACCACCATCGCCACAATGCCCACCACCAGAAAGGCCGTGGAGGTGAGCCGCGGTCCCCAGCCGAAGCTGCGCTGCAGGTAGAGCACCAGCACGCCGGTGAAGGCGCTGAAGGCCAGGAAGAACAGAAAGAATGCAGCTGCCAGCCGCCGGACGCGCGGGTTGGTGAACACCCGCGCCAGCTGATGGAAGGGCTGCAACTCCCGTTTGCGCGGCATCGCCTGGCGCGCCTCGCTGGGATGGGTCTCGGGAAGCAGGGCGAGCACCAGCACGAGGTTCACGGCGGCGATGGCCACCGCCACCAGCACTGGCAGATTCAGCGACCGCTCGGCCAGCACGCCGCCGAGGAACGGACCCAGCACGAACCCCAGGCCGAAGGCCACCCCCACCAGCCCGAAGGCCCGGGCCCGCCGCTCCGGCGCCGAGATGTCGGCCAGCACGGCGGTGGCGGTGGCGGCAGTGCCGCCGCTGACTCCATCGAGGATCCTTCCGGCGAACAGCAGCGCCAGCGGCCAGCCCTCCGCCTTCGCCACCGGGAAGCGGGAGCACCAGGGAATGCTGACCGCGGCGGCGAACAGCCCCAGCCCCAGCACCGAGCCGGCGACGCAGGTGGCGATCACCGGCCTGCGGCCGTACCGGTCGCTCAGGGCGCCGATCAGCGGCGTGAAGGCGAACTGGGCGATCGCGTAGCTGCCGGTGAGCAGCCCCAGGGTGCGGGCATCGCGGCTGATGCCGGCCAGCAGGAAGGGCAACAGCGGAAACACGATGCTCTCCCCCAGCCGGTCGTTGAGCAGGGTGAGAAAGGCGCAGAAATAGGTGGAGCGGCCAGGCGGGCGCACGGAGTGGATCGGGGCCGGGGGGCTCTCACGTTATGGATCGGTGGTGCCCTGTGGTTCGTGTTGCGTTGTCAGTGGCGCCGCTGCGGTGCCATCGTCAGCTAGACGCCCTCTGCATGGATCCGGGTCCGTGATCGCCGTCTCCGGTCTGCTGCTGGTGCTGTTCCTGGCGGCCCACCTGGCGGGGGCTTCCCTGGCCCTGTTCAATCCGGGTGCCTTCGAGGCCTGGGCGGCGCTGCTGCACCGCCAGATCTGGCTGCCTCCGCTGGAGCTTGCGCTTGCCCTGGCGCTGCTCGCCCATCCGCTGCTCGCCCTGCGCCGCTCCCTGCTGCACGCCGAAGCCCGCGGCCCAGCTATCCGAGGCCCGCTCGCCTCCGTGCGTGTCAGCCGGCGCCAGGGCGCCCAGGAGCGGCTGGTGGCCCTGGCGGGACGGCTGCTGCCCTGGAGCGGGGCTGTCCTGCTGCTCTTCCTCGCCGTGCATCTGGGTCAGCTGCGGCTGGTGCGGCCCGATCCGGGCCAGGAACTGGCGGCTTTGCAGGGCGCCCTGGCGCCGCCGCTGGCGCTGGCTCTCTACGTGGCCGCGGGCCTGGCCGTGCTGCTGCACCTGCTTCATGGCAATGAGAGCGCCCACCGCAGCCTCGGCCTGCTGGATCCGGCCAACCGCGGCGCCATCCGTGGTGGTGGCCGCCTGCTGGCGTGGTTGCTCGGGGCCGGCTTCGCCCTGCTGCCGCTGGCGCTGGTATGGAGCTGGAGCGGCCCATGAGCCGGATCCTCGATCCGAGGCTGCCGGTGGGGCCGGTGGCCAGCGCCTGGACGCGCCGCCGTGAGGAGATGCCGCTGATCAGCCCGCCGAATCGGCGACGGCTGCGGCTGCTGGTGGTGGGCAGCGGCCTGGCCGGTGCCTCGGCCGCCGCCACCCTGGCTGAGCAGGGCTATCAGGTGCGCCTGCTCACGTATCACGACAGTCCGCGGCGGGCCCATTCGGTGGCGGCCCAGGGCGGCATCAACGCCGCCCGCAACTACGCCAACGACGGCGACAGCGTCGAGCGCCTGTTCCGCGACACGGTGAAGGGCGGCGATTTCCGCGCCCGCGAGGCCGGTTGCCACCGGCTGGCGGAGATCAGCGGCGCGATCATCGACCAGTGCGTGGCCCAGGGGGTGCCCTTCGCCCGTGAGTACGGCGGCACCCTCGCCACCCGCAGCTTCGGCGGCGCCCAGGTGAGCCGCACTTTCTATGCCCGCGGCCAGACCGGCCAGCAGCTGCTCTACGGCGCCTACCAGGCGCTGATGCGCCAGGTGGCGGCCGGCCGGGTGGAGCTGTTGAGCCGCCGCGATGTGCTGGAGCTGATCACGGTCGACGGCGTCGCCCGCGGTGTGGTGAGTCGCCACCAGCTCAGCGGTGAGCTTGAGGCCTTCACCGCCCATGCCGTGCTGTTGGCCACGGGCGGCTACTCCAACGTCTACTTCCTCTCCACCAATGCGCTGAAGTCGAACGCCAGCGCGGTGATGGCGGCCCACCGCCGCGGCGCCCTGTTCGCCAACCCCTGCTTCACCCAGATCCATCCCACCTGCATCCCCAGCGGCGATCCAGGCCAGAGCAAGCTCACTCTGATGAGCGAGAGCCTGCGCAATGACGGCCGCCTCTGGCTGCCGCTGCGTCCCGGCGACGACCGTCCGCCCGAGCGGATTCCCGAGGACGAGCGCGACTACTTCCTGGAACGTCAGTACCCCGCCTACGGCAACATGGTGCCCCGTGATGTTGCCTCGCGCCGGGCTCGTGAGCTCTGCCTGGCGGGCCACGGCGTCGGCCCGGGGGGGCGCTCCGTGTATCTCGATCTGGCCGAGGCGATCGGCCGTGAGGGCAGGCCGGCGATCGAGGCCCGCTACGGCAACCTGCTCGAGATGTATGAGCGCATCAGCGGTGACGATCCGTATCGCACGCCGCTGCGCATCTACCCCGCTCCCCACTACACGATGGGGGGGCTGTGGGTGGATTACCAGCTGATGAGCACGCTGCCGGGCCTGTTCGTGCTGGGCGAGGCCAATTTCTCCGAGCACGGCGCCAACCGCCTCGGCGCCAGCGCCCTGATGCAGGGCCTGGCCGACGGCTATTTCATCGCTCCGGCCACGGTCACCGCCTGGCTGGCGGGAGCCCCCCAGCCCGAGATTGCGGCAGGCCATCCCGCCTGCCGCGAGGCCGTGGCCGCGGTGGCCGCCCGCATCGCCGCCCTGCGCGCGATCGGCGGGACCCGGCCGGTGGATGCCTTCCACCGGCAACTCGGCGCCCTGATGATCGACGCCTGCGGCATCAGCCGCAGCGCGCCCGGGCTGGAGAGGGCCATGGCGGAGCTGGAGCGGCTGAAGGGGGAGTTCCGCACCGATCTGGCCCTGGCCGACCACGGCACCCCGATCGATGCGGAGCTGGAGAAGGCCCTGCGGGTCGAAGACTTCCTCGATCTGGCCGGCCTGATGCTGCGCGACGCCCTGGCGCGGCAGGAATCCTGTGGCGCCCATTTCCGCGAGGAGCACCAGAGTGCGGCGGGGGAGGCGCGCCGCGATGACGAGCGCTTCGCCCACATCGCCGCCTGGGAGCACGTACCCGGCGCTGAGCCGCTTCGCCACATCGAGCCGCTCACCTACACGTCCCTCTCGCCGTCGGAGCGAAGCTACCGATGAGCCCGGTGATCTCCCTCACCCTGCGCATCTGGCGCCAGGCCGACCCCGGCGGTGCGGGTGGCTTTGAGACGCACCGAATGGAGGGGATCTCCACCGACCTCTCGCTGCTGGAGGCGCTCGATCAGCTCAACGAACGGCTGATCGCTGCCGGCCGCCGGCCGGTGGGCTTCGAACACGACTGCCGCGAGGGCATCTGCGGCTCCTGCGGCTTTCTGGTGAACGGCCAGGCCCACGGACCCCGTCCGGCCACCACCGTCTGCCAGCTCTATCTGCGCGAGTTCGCCGACGGCGCCACCCTCACCCTGGAGCCCTTCCGCGCCCGAGCCTTTCCGCCGCTGCAGGATCTGAGCGTGGATCGCTCCAGCCTCGACCGCATCATCGAGGCCGGCGGCTACTGCTCGGTGAACACCGGCAGCGCGCCGGAGGCCAACGCCATCCTGATCGGCCGCGAGCAGGCGGCCAGCGCCTTTGATGCGGCCACCTGCATCGGTTGCGGAGCCTGCGTGGCCAGCTGCCCCAACGCCTCGGCCAGCCTGTTCACCGCCGCCAAGCTGGCCCACCTCGGCCAGCTTCCCCAGGGTCAGCCGGAGCGGGGCCGCCGGGCACTGGCGATGGGCCGCCGCATGGTGGAAGAGGGCTTCGGCGGCTGCAGCGGCCACCTGGAGTGTGAGGCGGTCTGCCCCAAGCAGATCTCCGCCGACTGGATCAGCTGGATGGCGCGGGAGACGCGCGGCGGGCGGGCCTGAGCGATCGGCTCAGTCCATCCGGCTCTCAGCCAGGGGAATGCCAGCCCGCTGCAGCCGCTCCAGCAGCTGCAGGCGCAGAGCTCGCCCTGCCGCCCACTGGGCTCCCGCCTTGGTCACCAGCAGCACCGAGACCACGATCGCCCGCGGGGTCACCTCGCTGACGCCCCGCAGCTCGGGGGGCTCCAGCAGCACTGCGGACCAGCGGGTATCGGCGGCGAAGTCCCGCAGGCCGGCCCGGGTCACCGCCAGGGCGCGGCTCAGCTCGTGGCAGTGGTGCGACAGCGGCAGCAGCAGTTCGAGACCCGAGCGCAGCTTGGTGTGGTTGATCACGTCGCCGCACAGGCTGTTCTGGAAGAGGGCCGCCCGCTGGTCGACGCAGCGCAGTTCGGTGCTCAGCAGCCCCAGATCCACCACTTCGCCGCTGAGGCCGCTGATCTCCACGGTGTCGCCGATCGCGTAGCGGTCGTCGAACAGGATCACCAGCCCGGCGATGAAATCCCGCAGCAGGCCCTGGAACACGATCGCCAGGGCGCCGATCAGGGCGCCGCCGGCCAGCAGCACCTGGCCGGAGAGCTCCTGGATGCCGGGGATGTCGCTGAGGATCCAGATCCCCACGAGTGCGATGGCGGCCAGGTCGACCAGACGCCGCAGCACCCGCTGCAGGCTGCGGTAGCGCTGCTGCCGGCGCTGGCGGCGTTCCGCCGGCACCGCCACGTCGCTGGCCCACTGGCTCAGCCAGAGGCCGAGCAGGCTGCGGGCCGCCAGGGCCAGCGTCCAGATGGCCGCCAGCTTGAGGGCGATGCCCCAGGGTTGCAGCAACACGTTCAGCGCGGTCGGCACCTGGCCCGGCACGGCGAAGGAGGCGACGCCCGCCATCAGCAGCAGCAGCACCGTCACGCCCACCAGCAGGGCGCGGCTGAAGCTGAACAGAAGCAGAATCAGCAGGCTCTGGCGCCGGTGCCGGTTCTCCAGCCCGAAGCGCTGCTCCAGTTGGGCCAGCCGCTTCTGGCAGAACCGCCACAGCCCCAGCAGCAGGGCGATCAGTGCCGCCAGGCCCAGCTCGATCCACAGCACCCGCCTCAGTCGCCGCGTCAGGGCCTCCGGCTGCAGCAGCCGACGGGCGAAGCGCAGGCGCTGCTCCAGCAGGGCGCGCCAGCGTCCGGCCAGTGCTGCGTTGGGCAGTCCGTTGAGCTTGGCGTCCTCCGGTGTCACCGTGAGCAGCGACAGCGGCTCGCTCCGCCCCGGCAGCTGGGCTTCGAGGCGGTGCAGGCCATTGGCGAGCGGCACCATCGTCACCGTGAGGGCATCGGGTTCGGCCAGCAGGTTGGCGTTGCTGATGCCACAGGATCCAGTGCTGCTGCTGGCGTCCGCCAGCCGCCGTACCAGCAGTTCGGCCAGCACTTCGCCGCCGTTGCAGAGGCTGAGAGGGCGGTAGAGAAACTGCAGATTGCCCTCGATCACCCGGGCGCGGACGGCGGCATCGGGACCATCGCCGCCGCCGTCCACCACCGGAGAGGCGACGGTGATCACCGGCACCCCGAGGATGCGCACCTTGCCCAGGCGATAGGCGCCCTGGCTGGTGGGTTCCTTCTGCGGGCCCGCCGGTGCTTCGGCTGGGGCCGGGTTGGCGGGGGCGGCGGTGGGGCCCAGCGCCAGAACCACCACCAGGCCAAGGGCCAGGGCCAGGGCCACCAGCCGCCCCGGGCTGAGCTGGATCCACCTGGGACGCTTCATCGATCCACCTCCTGATCCAGCCCCCAGGGGGCGCCGCGCAGCGCCGCCAGCGGCAGCGCCAGTGCCGCCAGGCCGAGTGCCGCCAGGCAGTGCAGCGGATCGCCCAGAACCGCGCCGATCAGGAAGGCCAGCGAACCCGCCACCAGCAACAGGGCGATCCAGGGCTGCCCCCAGGCGCCGAACGGGCGCTCCAGCTCGGGTTCGCGCCGGCGCAGCACCAGCAGCGACACAAAGCCGCTCAGGTAGAGGGCCACGTAGAGGATTGCGGCGATCGAGAGCAGCGTCTGGAAATTGCCGCTCAGCACCAGCAGGGTGGTGACGGCGCTGGTGAGCAGCAGGCCGGCCAGGGGCGTGCCGCCGGCGTTGAGGCGGGTGAGGGCCGGTGCCAGGGGCATCAGGCCGTCGCGGGCCAGGCCGTAGAGCACCCGCGGGGCGCTCATGATCGAAGCGTTGATCAGCCCCAGCACCGACAGGAGTGCCAGGGCCGTGATCACCTGGCCGCCGGCGCTGCCGAACAGGCGGGCCGCCGCCTCCGCCGCCGGCAGGGTCGAGCCGGCCAGTTCGGCCACGGTCAGCACATGCAGCAGGGCCAGGTTGACCAGCACATAGATCAGCGTCACCGCCAGTACACCGCCGAGCAGGGAGCGGGGCAGGTGCTCCTGCGGCCGCTCGAATTCCTCGGCGAAGTAGATGGGGCTGTGCCAGCCGTCGTAGGTGCTGACCACCGGCTGCAGCGCCAGCGCCAGGCCCACGCCGAGGGCGGGCGGAGCCGCAGCGGCGGTAGCGAGGGAGGAGGAAGCGAGGCTGGTGGCCGGCGCGGCGGTCGCCGGATCCGGGCCGCCCAGCAGGAAGCAGGCCGCCACCAGGGCGAGGAAGGCGAGGGCCTTGGCGAGGCTGAGCAGCTGCTGGCTGCCACTGCCGGCCCGCACCCCGAGCAGCTGGATGGCGGTGAACAGGGCGATCGCCAGCAGCGACACGGCGGTGGCGCTCAGCGGCAGGGCCGGCAGCAGCGCACGCCCGTACTCGCCCACCGTGATCGCCACCCAGGCCACGCCGGTGCAGTGGCCGATCCAGTCGACCCAGCCCACGGTGAGCCCGGCGGCGTCGCCGAAGGCGCGGCGGCTGTAGACATACCAGCCGCCGGCCAGGGGCAGGCTGGTGCCCAGCTCCGCCACGCACAGGGCCCCGAGCAGGGCGTAGAGCCCGCCGAGGGTCCAGGCCAGGGTGATCAGGCCAGGACTGCCCAGCTGGCCTGCCACGATCCCCGGGGTGCGCAGGATGCCGGCGCCGATGGTGCCGCCCACCGCCCCGGCCAGCCCGAAGCCGATGCCGAGGATGGTCTGCAGCCGGTCGGCGCCGACGGACTGCTCGGTGGGGTCGGCGGAGGAATCGGAGCGCGCCGGCATCGGCCTGCGGGGCCCGACTGGCAGGAGGCTAAGCGCCGGCGTTCCGCCTCGCCCCCGGGCCGCTTCGGGCCCGCCCGGGGCCCCGCCACCGATAGGGTGCCCCCAGCCCGCTCCGCCCCATGGCCAAGGTCGAGATCTACACCTGGCGCTTCTGCCCCTTCTGCATCCGGGCCAAGCAGCTGCTCGACCGCAAGGGCGTGGCCTACAGCGAATACGAGATCGACGGCGATGAGGCCGCCCGCCAGGCGATGGTGGCTCGCGGCAGTGATGGCCGCCGTTCCGTACCCCAGATCTTCATCGACGACCGCCACGTGGGCGGATGCGACGACCTGCACGCCCTCGAGCGTCGCGGCCAGCTCGATCCGCTACTGGGGATCTGAGCGCCGCGCTGCCGCTGCTTCTGGTGGGCGCCGCGGCGGCGGCGGCCCTCGGTCTCACCATCCTGATCGTGGCTCTGGAGCGGGTGTTCAGCCGGGCGCCCCACCTGGCCGAGCGGGCCGAGCCCCAGGCCGGCGAGAGCCTCACGGTGGTGCTGCCCGTTTACAACGAGGCCGCCAACATCGAGGCCTGCCTCACCTCCCTGCTGGTCAGTGAGGCCCCCTGCCCCCGCTGGCGGGTGGTGGTGGTCGACGACCGCTCCAGCGATGCCACCGCCGCTCTGGCGGAGGCCACGGCGCAGGCGGTGGGGGCAGGGCCGGAGCGGTTCAGCCTGCTCGATGCCGGGCCGCGGCCGGCGGGTGAGCGCTGGGTGGGCAAGAACTGGGCCTGCGCCCGGGCGATGGAGACGGTGGACAGCGACTGGGTGCTGTTCGTCGACGCCGACGTGCGGCTGGCGCCATCGACGCTGCAGCGGGCCCTCGGCCAGGCGATCGCCGACGGAGCGGATCTGTTCAGCCTGGCGCCACGACTGAGCTGCGGCTGCCTGGCCGAATGGATGGTGCAGCCGATCATGGCCAGCCTGCTGGGACTCGGCTTTCCGATCGAGGCGGCCAACGATCCAGCCGATCCCACGGCGTTCGCGGCCGGGCCGTTCATGCTGTTTCGCCGCAGTGCCTACGCGGCGATCGGCGGCCACCGGGCCCTGGCGGCCGAGGTGGTGGAAGACCTGGCCCTGGCCCGGCGCATCAAGGGTGACGGCCACCGGCTGCGCTATCTGCTGGGCCTCGATGCCCTCGAGCTGCGCATGTATGCCGATTTCGCGGGGCTGTGGGAAGGCTGGAGCAAGAACTGGTTCCTGGGCCTCGACCGCAGCGTGCCCAGGGGGCTGGGTGCCGCCGCCGTGGTGGGCCTGATGTTCAGCGGACCCTGGCTGCTGGCGCCGGCGGCGGCGATCAGCGCCGCCCTGCTGCCGCAGGGGCGGGCCCTGTCGCTGGCCGCCCTGGCCCTGGCGCTGCTGGGCATCGGCCTGCAGCTGGTGCTGCGGCTCTGGAGCCGGCGTCACTTCGCCCTGCCGTTGCGCCACTGGTGGCTGATGGGGGCCGGCGGCCTGGTGGTGACGGCGCTGGGTCCCACCTCGGTGTGGCGCACCCTCACCGGCCGCGGCTGGACCTGGAAGGGGCGGTCGCTGGCATGAACCGGCTGGCCGGGCTGCTGGCCGCCGCCGCCGCGATGCTGCCGGCCTGCGCCGCGCCGCCGCCGCCGCCGCCGCCGCCCACGGCGATCCTGCACGCCCACGATGAGCCCTACACCCTGGTGCGGCAGTACGTGTGCGCGCTGGCGCAGCAGGGATTCAGCCATGTGCAGATCGCGCCGGCCCAGCTCTCCAACGGCGACGGCCCCCCCGGGTCGGGTCGCAGCGGTCGCGAATGGTGGCGTCGCTATCAGCCAGTCGATTTCCTCACGATCGCCGGCCGTGGCAGCCGCGCCGAGCTGCGCGCCCTCTCCCGCACCGCCCACAGCTGCGGCATGCGCGTGATCGCCGATGTGGTGTTCAACCACATGGCCAGCGATCCGGTCCACGCGTCCGGCCTCCGCTACCCCGGTCTGGGCCCGGACGACTTCCACCGCCGCTGCGCGATCGATTACAGCGACGGCGACACCGTCAGTGAGCGCCGCTGCTGGCTCAATGGTGATCTACCGGATCTTGATCACAGCCGTTCGTCGGTGATGGCGCTGCACGAGGGGCATCTGCGCCTGCTGCTGGAGGACGGCGTCGACGGCTTCCGCTTCGATGCGGCCAAGCACATCGAGCCCGCCACGCTGCGCGCCTATCTCGATGGGATCCGGCGCCGCAGTGGCGGGCGGGCCTGGAGCTACCTGGAGGTGATCGACGACGCTGACACCAGCGCGGCGATGTACACACCGGTGGCGCCCGTCACCGATTTCGTGCTCTGCGACAGCCTGCAGCAGGCCTTCGGGCCCTCCGGCTGGCTGAGCAGCCTGCGGCTGCCGCGGGCGATCGACGATCGGCGCAGCGTTACGTTCGCGGTCAATCACGACAGCGACCCGACGATCAACCCGGGCTTTTCCCGCTGCCAGGTGGCCGACCGCGGCGACGCTCTGCTGGCCAGCGCCTATGTGCTTGCCCGCGAGGCCGGCACGCCGCTGATCCTGGCCCGCGACAACCTCCAGACGGCCTACCTGAGCGCCGGCGCCCGTTTCCGAAGCCTGATGCGCCAGCGCGGCGAGCGCGGCGCGAACGTGAAGGAAACGGTGCTGGCGGTGGCGGATCCGCGCACCGTGCTGGTGATGGAGCGCGGCAGCGAGGGCCTGTTCGTGGTCAACAAGGCTGCCGCCTCCTACGACCTGCCGGCGCTCGATCTCACCCTCTCCCAGGTGGAGGGCTGCTACCGGGAGCTGCGCAACGACTTCACGATCGCGATCGAGCGCCGCGGCGACGGCCGCAAATTCGTGACGCGCTGGGGTGGCTGGCAGCGGGGTGGCCTGCAGCTGGCGGGGCGCGATGCGCTCTTTTTTGTGCGCGTCCCGTTCGATGTCTGTCGCTGAACCAGCCTGTCCCCGGCGCGGGGATC
>JBIIJS010000166.1:0-6031 GCA_044233605.1 Cyanobium sp.
GAACTACGGCTACAAGTTTGGCCAAGAGGAAGAGACCTACAACATCGTGGCCGCCCACGGCTACTTCGGTCGCCTGATCTTCCAATACGCCTCCTTCAACAACAGCCGCAGCCTGCACTTCTTCCTGGCTGCCTGGCCGGTGGTCGGCATCTGGTTCACCGCCCTGGGTGTGAGCACGATGGCCTTCAACCTGAACGGTTTCAACTTCAACCAGTCGATCCTCGACGGCCAAGGCCGTGTGGTGAACACCTGGGCGGATGTGTTGAACCGCGCTGGCCTGGGCATGGAAGTGATGCACGAGCGCAATGCTCATAACTTCCCCCTCGACCTGGCAGCTGCCACCGCCACCCCCGTGGCGCTGACTGCCCCCGCCATCGGCTGAGGCTGACCAAGCCCTCACGGGCTTGACCATCAACGGAATCCCCCATCGGCAATTGCCGGCAGAACCCCCGCCCTACGGCGGGGGTTTTTTGTTGGGGCTCCGCGCCGTCAGGCCTTACGGGTGAGCAATGGCCGGCGACGCCCTGGGTACAGCTCCCGGCACAAGCCGCACACGGTGCCGTCGCAGCCGCGGGCGCTGCAGTGCTCGCGCCCGTAGAAGATGATCTGCAGGTGCAGCTTGTTCCAGGCCCGGCGCGGGAACAGGCGCTTGAGATCGGTTTCGGTGCGCGCCACGCTCTCGCCGCTGCTGAGGCCCCAGCGCTGGGCCAGGCGGTGGATGTGCGTGTCAACCGGAAAGGCGGGCACACCGAAGGCCTGGGCCATCACCACAGAGGCGGTCTTGTGGCCCACGCCGGGCAGGGCCTCGAGCGCCTCGAAGCTGCGGGGCACCTCGCCGCCATGGCGCTCGAGCAGCAGTTCGGCCAGCCGCTTCACGTTCTTCGCCTTGGTGCGGGCCAGCCCCAGCTGGCGGATGTGGCCGAAGATCTCCGCCTCCGGCAGGGCCGCCATCGCCGCTGGATCCGGGCCCGCCGCAAACAGGGCCGGCGTCACCTCGTTCACCTTCTTATCTGTGCACTGGGCGCTGAGCAGCACCGCCACCAGCAGGGTGAACGGGTCGCTGTGGTCGAGCGGCACCGGCGTCTCGGGATAGAGCTCCTCGAGCCGCCGCAGAATCAGGACCGCCCGCTCGGTTCTGCGCACCGATCCGTTCTGCGTCCAATCTGGAGCCTAGGCAGGAGGGTGGTTTGTAGGCTCGGCCCAGCGCAATCAGCCCATGGGCAGCAGCTTCGGCCAGCTCTTCCGCATCCACACCTTCGGCGAATCCCACGGCGGCGGCGTGGGCGTGATCGTGGATGGCTGCCCGCCCCGGCTGCCACTCGATCTGGCCGCCATCCAGGCCGACCTCGACCGCCGCAAACCCGGTCAGAGCAGGATCACCACCCCCCGCAAGGAAGACGACCGGGTGGAGATCCTCAGCGGCCTTCTCGATGGAGTCACCCTGGGCACGCCGATCGCCATGCTGGTGCGCAACAAGGACCAGCGCCCTCAGGATTACCAGGAGATGGCGGTGGCCTTCCGCCCCTCCCATGCCGATGCCACCTACCAGGCCAAGTACGGCATCCAGGCCCGCAGCGGCGGTGGCCGCGCTTCGGCGCGCGAGACGATCGGCCGGGTGGCGGCGGGCGCCATCGCCAGGCAGCTGCTGGCCCGTGCCAACGGCACCGAGGTGATCGCCTGGGTGCGGCGCATTCACGACATCGAGGCCGAGGTGGATCCGGCAGCCGTGAGTCTGGAGGCGGTCGAGAGCAACATCGTGCGCTGCCCCGATGCCGATACCGCCGCGCGGATGATCGAGCGGATCGAGGCGATCGGCCGCGAGGGCGATTCCTGCGGCGGCGTGATCGAGTGCGTGGTGCGCAACCCGCCGGTGGGCCTGGGCATGCCGGTGTTCGACAAGCTGGAGGCGGATCTGGCCAAGGCGGTGATGTCGCTGCCGGCCACCAAGGGCTTCGAGATCGGCTCCGGCTTCGCCGGCACCCTGCTCAGGGGGAGTGAGCACAACGACGCCTTCCTGCCCACCGACGACGGCTCTCTGCACACCGCCACCAACAACTCCGGCGGCATTCAGGGGGGGATCAGCAACGGCGAGGCGATCGTGATCCGGGTGGCCTTCAAGCCCACCGCCACGATCCGCAAGGAGCAGCAAACGATCGATTCAGACGGCAACGCCACCACCCTGGCGGCCAAAGGCCGCCACGACCCCTGCGTGCTGCCCCGCGCCGTGCCGATGGTGGAGGCGATGGTGGCCCTGGTGCTCGCGGATCACCTGCTGCGCCAGCAGGGGCAGTGCAGCCTGTGGTGAATGGAGCTGCCGTGGGGATCCAGCGGCCAATGCGGCTTCAGGCGTCCACCCACCTCAGGGAGGCCTTGATCGCCAATTCCCAGAGGCTCACCAGGCAGTAGTGGGTGGGGCTTTTCAGTCGCTGAGATTTCCAGCCAGTTCGCTGCCCAGGCGATCGGGTCTGCAGGCCAGCCAGACCAGCAGCTGGGTATCGAGCAGCCAGCCTTCGCTCACCGCTCCTCCACGGAGAAAGAAGACTCCTCGAACATGGCGGTGATCTCCGCCGCGAACGCCTGCTTGAGATCGTCTTCCACCCGGGCGGAGTCCGCCAGGAAACCGAGCCGTCGTGGCGGCGGGGCCGCCTCATCCACCGGCACGAGACGCACCAGGGGCCTGCTGGCGCGGGCGTTCACAACCTCCTTGCCACCCAGGGCCTGGTCCCCGTAGCGCGACAGAAGGGTCTTGGCGTCGTGGAGGTTCAACTGCATGCCATCTCAACCCAGGCTTATTCCACGCTGGAGGCTTGGTCTGATCATGATCAACAGAGCAGGCACCTCTCCAGCACCGCCTCAGGGTTGACCTGGCAGAGCTGTTCAAATTGCTCGGCGGTGAACCGCAGGCTGGCGGTGAGCGCCACGAGCAGGGTGAGGGAGCCGAAGGGTTGATCGGAGCGGTCGTGGTGACCCGGCACCACAAAGCTGGCTCGAACAGGAGCAGGCTTCAGTTCACGAAGTGTCGCCCGCAGCAGCCTGGACCAACAGGAAAACTGCCCCCCCTCGCCCGCAATTGATCGCTACCGGCAAAATGAAACTTGTATTATCTAATACCAAATGCCTATCCAAAAAAATCCTTTCAGGCAACCTCTGCTGATATCTGCACTTGCTCTCACTGCCACTGCTGCATTGCAAGCAGGCAATGCTGATGCGATTCTGGTGTATGAATTCAGCCAGCAGGGTGCCGATGTTCGACTGGATGTGTCTGGCTCGCTGACAGGTCTGCCATCACCTGACGGGCCATTCAATTTTTGCGGCTCTACCTTTGGACTAGTTGGGTCCTCAGACGCAATCCTGGAAACAGGGTGTGTAACAAATAACATCTACTACCCCGTAGATGGCCCAAGTGGCTTCGGAACAAATAAAGAAATAATCGGTTTCACCAACTACACGGGAACAAATCTTTTATTTATTGGTGCCGTTGGCGGTTTCGGTCTTCCTGACTCATATGTTGGAGGGGACCCCATTTCGGGCGTAGGCTTGCTCGCAGGGCAAACCCTTGCTTCTCTTGGGTTGAGCTCCACCACCCCCGGCGCTGTTCTCGGCACCTGGATCATTGGCAGCGATTCGATCGAGGTTCGCATCGGTGGTGGTGGTGGCGACGCTGTTCCCGGTCCGCTGCCCCTGCTCGGCGCGGCTGCCGCATTCGCTCACAGCCGCAGGCTCAGAACGCGTATTCGGGCCGGCGCCACTGCTCAGGCTTGAGGGTTCGCTTCTTTCCCTTCACTGGCCCTGCCTCGGCAGGGCCTTTTTGTTGGGTGGCTGCCGTTCCTGCAGCTGATGGCTGAGTCCCTCATCCGGCCCTCTGGCTTGGCTCAAATCCCAGGTCTCTAGGGCCGCCGTCGTCAATCGCCTGAGATCGTTGCGCGGATCGGTTCATGCCAAGGGCGTGCGGCCGCTGCTGGGAAGAGCCTCCTACGGTGCGGTAGTGAAGCTTTCCTCCCCTAGCGACCGGCAGCGTTGCCGGCTCGGGCCAGGGCTTGAGATGTCCTCCCTTGAGGAGGCCCTGACCTGTCTGGGCCGGGATCCGGAGGTTCAGAGCCTTGCGCTGTTCGGCTCCCGAGCCCGGGGCGATGCGCGCCAGGATTCCGATCTCGATCTGCTGCTCATCCTGCAAGGAACGCTCACTCCGGAACGGGAAAACAGCTGCGCCGACGGACCCGAGCCCTGTTGCTTCCCCTGTTGCCGGTGGATCTCGACCTGCTGATCAGCGACGCCGCCACCGCTGCCCACTGGGCGGGCTCGCGCTGGCACGTGCTCGGCCACATTCATCGCGAAGGGGTGCCCCTGCATGTCTCCTGAGTGCGATGCTGCCTGACGAGGACGCCCGCACGATCCTGATGCTGGCGCTGCGCCATGAGCAATCGCTGGCAGCCAATATTAATCCGGCCTTCGCCCAGGAGAACTGAGGGTTTCTGGCCCAGCAGTGCGTGGAGAATCTGCTCAAAGCGCTTGCTGGCCCGAGCCAGATTGCCGGAGGGGCTCCTCGATCTGCAGGACTTTGCGGTGAAGGCCCGCTACTCGCCTGCAGCCACGCCTCTGCCGGCCCCGCGGGAACAGATCCTCGCCCAGATCCACCAGTTGCGCGCCGAGCTGGAGGAGCAGCTCGGCGCGTTGCACGGTCTGCTGTCGCCCAATGACTGAAAACCATCCACGGCGTGAATCCCCTTCCCCCGCTAGTCAAATGCTCTGACGAGCGGGAGCGAAAGGCCCTGCCAACGGCTCCTAGGCTGGGCCCATGGGCTACGTACACGCTGCGATCGAGCTGAGCAATCCCCGCCAGCCCCAGCTTCGCCCCCTGGAGGTGAACGCGCTGGCCGACACAGGTGCCCTGATGCTCTGCATTCCGGAGCATGTGGTGGTGCAGCTGCAGCTTGAGCAGGAATCGATGCGGGAGGTCACCGTCGCCGATGGGCGGGTGATGCAGGTGCCCTATGTGGGCCCTGTGCGGGTGGCCTATCAGGGCCGCTCCTGTTTCGTAGGCGCCCTGGTGCTGGGCGACTCCGTGCTGCTCGGCGCGGTGCCGATGGAAGACATGGATCTGATCGTCCACCCAGCCCGCCAACGTCTGGAGCCCGACCCCCGCAGCCCCAACATCCCCCACGCCCTGGTGAAGGCCGCAGAGGGATCAGGCATCCTCCCCGGCAATTCCGCTGCCGACTGAGGAGCGACGGTTGGCACCAGCCAGCGTCAGACGGGCCAGCAGCTCCCGCCAGCCGCCAGCCACCTCCAGAGCGCCCGGCACCGCTCCCAGCCCCGACCCCAGGGCCACCGCGTCCACGCCGGCCTCCAGCCAGGACACCACATCGGCCGGCCTGAGGCCGCCGGCGGCGATGCAGAAGGGAAGCGGCCCACCCAGGGGCTCCCGCAGCCGGCGCCAGTAGCCGATCCCCACGCTCTCGGCGGGGAACAGCTTCACGAGCGCGCAGCCCAGCCGGCGCGCGCGATGCACCTCACTCGGCGTCATCACCCCGGGCACCAGCAGCAGATCCCGCTCAGCCGCCGCGGCCAGCAGCGCAGGATCAAGCACCGGCGAAACCGCGTAACGGCAGCCGGCGGAAGCACTCTCCACCACCGCCAGCGGCTCGCACACGGAGGCGGTCCCAAGCTCCAGCTCGGGGAAGCGAAGGATCAGCTCCGCCATCTGCTCCACCCAGCCAGGCAAAGGCTGCCAGGCGATCTCCACATGAATCACTCCCTCGGAGCGAAGCCGCTCCAGCGAAGGGGTGGCGGCCAGGGGTTCACCGGGCCGCAGAACCACCAGCAAGGGCTGGCGGCGCAGGGAGGCCATCAGGCTCTCCGACCGGGACCGGCGGCGGCTGATCGGCGGCTCAGACGTACTCAGCCACCTTCACGTCGCGATCGATCAGCAGCGCCTGCAGCTCCTCAGCATCCACCGTCTCCTTCTCCACCAGCATCTCGGCCAGCTCATCGAGCACCGGACGGTTGGCGGTGAGCACTCCGGTGGCGCGAC
>JBIIJS010000167.1:0-5995 GCA_044233605.1 Cyanobium sp.
CTGGAATCCCGGCACCCCTGCCGGCTGCCTCGGGCTGGTGGAGTTCCGGGCCCTGGAGAGCCTGCCTCAGGTGGAATGGAGCAGCGCCATCGCCCTGCTCTGGAGCGCCCTGGCCGCCCATCTACTGAAGCCAGCCCATCGTCTCACCACGCTGCGTGACTGGGGCCCCGCCCTGCACGACCGCATGATGCTGCCCAGTCGGCTCTGGGCCGACCTGGAAGCCGTGCTGGCCGATCTGGCTGCCGACGGCCTGGTGCTCGATGCGGAGGTGTTCCGGCGGATCTGGCGCTGGCGCTTTCCACCACTGCTGCGCTGGCAGGGGGAAGAACCCGCCGGGGATGATCCGCCGCTGCTGGAGCTGCTGCCGGCCCTGGAGCCCTGGCCGCTGATCTGCGACGTTCCCCGTGAGGGGGGGTTCACCAGCCGCTTTGTCGATGCTTCACTGCGGCGCTTCGAGCTGATCACCAACCCAGCATTCCGCCGTCAGGGGCATCTATGCCTCAACGGCCGCCCCCTGCCGTTGCCTTCCGCCGAGGCCGAGGGGGAAGGGGCTCTGCTGGCGGTGCGCTTCCGCCAGCAACGGCTCTATCCGTGCCTGCACCCAGCGATCGCACCCCACTTGCCTCTGCTGCTGGAAGTGCGCTGGGGCGCGAGTAGCGGGGCCTACCGGCTCGATGAGGAGGGGCGGCGCTTCGAACCGCTCAGCCCGCCGTCCCCGCAGACGGCGGGCAGCGGCATTGCGCCGCCCTGGCAAGGGCGCCTCCATGCCGATGCTGTGACGATCGACTTACGCATCGACTGATCCATCAGGGGCTTCCCGCTCCAGGTCGACAACCTGGTTGCGGCCCCGGTGCTTGGCCGCATAGAGGGCGGAATCGGCCTGATCCATCAGGGCGAGCAGTCCGTAGCCGCCGGGCCCCATGGTGCTGGCCATGCCGATCGAGATCTCGAGACGCACAGGCCGCCCATCAGCCAGTAGGTAGGGATGGGCGGCAACCGCCAGACGGATGCGATCGAGCAGCTGGTGCCCGGTCGACCGGGAGGTTTCGAGCAGCAGCACAAACTCGTCACCACCGAGCCGGCCCACCACGTCGCTGCGGCGCACCATCTTGAGCAGCAGGTCGGAGAGATGGCGGATCACCTCATCGCCGACAACATGGCCACAGGTGTCGTTGATGTCCTTGAAGTGATCGACATCGAAGATGGCGAGCACATACGGAAGCCTGAACAGTTCGGCACGGGCCAGCAGAGGCTGGGCAGCATCAAAGAAGGCACGGCGGTTGTAGGCACCGGAGAGGGCATCGGTCTGCGCCAGGCGGAACAGCTCCGGCAGCACGGCCCGGCGCACCACCAGCACCACCCCGGCGCTGGTCAGCAGCAGCAGCAGCACCCCGGCGACGAACAGCTCAACGGCCAGCTGCAGCGTGAGTTGGCGCAGGGGCGTGAGGTCGAGACTGGTGAACAGCACCTCCTCCTGGCGGGAATCGCCACCGGCCGGCAAGGTCAGCTCGGTGCGGCGGGTGCGAAGCAGGCGGCTGCCGCCGATCAGGGGCAGTACGCCGGCGAACTGGCTGCTTTCCTGCAGCCGACAGGCCTGGGCGGGATCGGCACGTCCGCACTCCGCCAGGCGATCGGCGAGGGGACCGAGCGCGGGTTCACGGCCCAGATCCGCCGCATTGCGGCCCACCAGGGCCGGGTTGCTGGCGGCAAGCACCCGGCCACCCTGATTAAGAAGCAGGGCCTGCTCAATGCCGAGGTTGCCGGCCCCGAGCCGCAGGTGACGCTGAAGGTCGACCAGGCTGTTCTGCAGGCTGAATCCCCGGATCAGCTCCGCTTCAAACGACCTGAGCCTGGCGATCGCCTGACGGGAGGAGACCTGCAGCACCATGAACGATGCGAGCAGGGCCACCAGGAAAGAGCCGGCAACAGCCGAAAGGGCGACAACCGCGAATAGGCGACGGTCTATCTGGCGGATCAGCGACCCGGCCACAAACCATTAATACAGAAACCGTTAAAGTTTAGCTTCTGCGCAAGTTAAAATACAGAAAAGATATGCGATTTTCCATTAATTCCTGAGCAGGCCGCCCCGGCTGAACTGCGTCAGCTGGGAAGATCAGGCCCGATCACCAGCTGACGCCGTGCAGCTTCGGCAGGGGAGCCGTGCGGGACGTGACCGCCAGCAGGCGGGGAATGCGACCGCTGTTGTAGACGCGGAATTCCCTGATCACGCTGGCTCCCTCCTCACGCACGGCCTGATTGAGCACCAAGGACCCATCGGGGTCGGAGACCGAGCGGTGGAAGGTTCCTGGAGGGATGCGCAAGATGTCGCCACCACTCTCAAGCCGCACGATGTGGAAGGGATAGTTCCAGCCGAGGTTCACCAGGAAGAAGGTGCGTCCACCGTGGAGAGCCAGCAGGTTGTCCTCCTGGTGGGGATGCAGATAGAACTGCCAGGCTCCGGTCTCAGGATCGTCAGGCGGGCTGACGGCAGGGCCGCTGTGCACCACTAGATCACGGGCATTGGAACCCGGCACAGTGATGTCGAAAAAACGAACCGCCGGAGTGTCGCGGAACTTCTCATAGGGAATCAGTTCGAACATCGGCGCCGGTCTGGGAACCGGGGCCTGCTGACCCTGCGTCTGCTGGGGCGTGGCGGTCATGGGGCGTCCGGTCGCCGGTGGGGCGACCGAAGAAGAAGAATGAACCAGTGAACCGAACCGGGAAACGGGTCAACGGTGTTACCCGCTACCGAAAGCCTACCTGAGTCGACCAGTTTCCCGGCTGGTGCCCACCAACAGCTGTTGCTTGAATCCGTTTCTTCTGAATCCATCCCGATGGCCCCGCTCCAGCGCCCCCGGGTCAGCAGCGCCCTCGCCACAGTTGGTCTTCTGGGTCTCGGTCTCGCCCCAGGCCTGACGGCGGGGGCAGCTCTGGCCCAGGCGAGGTCGGCACCAGCCAGACCGACCGTGTCGGTGCCCGACTTCAAGAACACCGTCACCCAGCCGGCCTGGTGGTGGCAGGGACCGGTGGCCGCTACATCGTGCTGGGCACGGTCACCTCCTACGAGACCAACACCGCTGAGAAGAGCTCCGGTAGCAGCTTCGGCCTGCTGGGCTTCGGCAAGAGCAACGCCCAACTCGAAACGCAGGACTATGTGGCCATCGACATCCGGGTCGTCGACAGCACGACCGGTGAGGTGGTGGGCAGCCGCACGGTGGAGGGTCGCGCCACCAACGTGGCCTCCCGCACGCAGCAGGGCGTGAACCTGCTGCCAGCCGCTGGGGCGGCCCTGCTGCTGTTCCCCAACATGGGCCGCACCGGCCAGGTGGCCACCGGCGTCGCCGGCACCCTTAACTTCGGCAGTGGCGCCTCCGAGGCCCAGCGAACCCCCGCCGCCAAGGCGATCCGGGCGGCGATCACGGAAGCCTCCGACTACGTGGCCTGCGTGCTGGTGCCACGGGGCAATTGCCTGGCCCGCTTCGATGCGAAAGATCAACAGCGACGCGAGCGCAACCGCGGAGTGCTTCAGCTCGATTGAAAGAAACTTGGCATGGGGATCGGCATCTCGGAGTTGGCTGGGGCGGGGGCGCAGGCTTCCACCCGTTGGTCCACCACCGCTCCGATCAGAACGATCGCCGGCGATCTGAACTTCTCGTCAGCAGCCCGCTGGGCCAGCTCCGCCAGCGGGGCCAGCAACAGCCGCTGGCCCTGCACCGTGCCCTGCTGGATCACGGCGGTGGGGGTGTCAGGCGCCAGGCCACCGGCCAGTAGCTCGGCGCTGATCGCCGCCAGGTTGTGCAGGCCCATGTAGATCACCAGCCCGTCGCTGCAGCGGGCCAACCCGCGCCAGTCGACACCGGCGCGGGCCTTATCGATTTCCTCATGACCGGTCACAAAGGTGACGCTGGAGCCAGCGCGCCGGTGGGTTACTGGGATGCCCGCATAGGCAGGTGCGGCGATTCCGGCCGTGACCCCCGGCACCACCTCCACCGGGATGCCACACGCCGCCAGATGGGCCGCCTCCTCACCGCCGCGGCCGAACAGAAAGGGATCGCCCCCCTTGAGCCGCACGACGGAGCGATGGCGGCCGGCCAGCTCCACCAGCACGGCGTTGGTGCTGGGCTGGGGCACTGAGTGGTGGCCGCGCCGCTTGCCGACGAAGTGACATTCGCAGTGGGACGGCACCAGATCGAGCAGGGCGCGGGGCACAAGCGAATCGTGCACCAGGGCGTCGCAGGTCTTCAGCAGCCGGTGGGCCCGCAGCGTCAGCAGCTCGGGATCACCAGGTCCGGCGCCCACCAGATAAACCGTGCCGGGGGTGGCCAGGGCTGTCTCCTCGCATACCAGGCAACTGTATGGAGTAGCTCGGCTGGTATGGAGTGTTCCGGCCGCTCAGCGGACCAGCGCAGCATCACAATCACCCCAGGTGATCAACGCTGATGCCCTCCCTGTTCTCCCCGCTCACGGTGGGGCCGCTGCAGCTGCCCAACCGAATCTGGATGGCGCCGCTCACCCGCTGCCGGGCGGAAGATGGCCATAGGGCGGGAGCGCTGATCGCCGAGCACTACGCCCAACGCGCCAGCGCCGGCCTGATCGTGGCCGAGGCCACGATGGCGATGGAGGGAAACTCGGCCTTCTGGCATGAACCCGGCATCCACAGCCCGGCACAGGTGGAGGGATGGCGGCTCACCACTGAAGCGGTGCACCGGGCCGGCGGCCGGATCGTGCTGCAGATCTGGCACGGCGGTCGCGCCTGCCACCCCCTGCTCAACGGCGGCCGCCAGCCGGTGGCCCCCAGCCCGATTGCAATCGAAGGCGAGGAGGTGCATACCCCGCGGGGCAAACAGCCTTACGCACTCCCCAGGGAGCTGAAAGACGACGAACTGCCCGCGATCATTGAGGGGTTTCGCCTGGCGGCGCGCAACGCCATGGCCGCCGGCTTCGACGGAGTGGAGGTGCACGGCGCCAACGGTTACCTCCTGGATCAATTCCTGCGGGACGGAAGCAACCGGCGCAGCGGCCCCTACGGCGGCTCGCTTGAACACCGCGCCCGGCTGCTGTTGGAGGTGCTGGAAGCGGTGGCGCGGGAGACGCCGCTGATGGGCCTGCGCCTCTCGCCGCTCAACAGCTTCAACGACATGGCAGACAGCGATCCGATCGGCCTGATCACCTGGCTGGCAGAGCGGCTGAACGATCTCCCCCTGGCCTACCTGCACCTGATGCGCGGCGACTTCCTCGGCCGCCAGCAGGGCGATGTACTCACGCCCGCCCGCCAGTGCTACCGCGGCGTGCTGGTGGCCAACATGGGCTACGACGCGGCCGAGGCCGAAGCCGCCATTGCCGACGGCGCGGTCGATGCGATCGCCTTCGGCACCGCTTTCCTCGCCAACCCCGACCTGCCGGAACGCTTCCGCTGCGGCGCGCCCCTCAACCAGGCCGACCCCGACACCTTCTACACACCAGGCCCAGCGGGCTACACCGACTACCCCAGCTTGGCGGCGGGCTGAGCAGCCAGAAGGGAATCAGCAGTGATTAACACCAGATCCTCAGTTCCTGTTTGGGCGGCCAGCATTCGATCGAAGCAATTGCACTACGACTGTCTGTAGAACGCCGCCCGCAAGCGATGGGCCATGTTGCTGCTTCAGACTCAACTCCCAGGTAGCATCGGCGCCCACCAGAATTTTGGCGCCAAAAAGCCCTTCAAGGCGTAAACCAATTATGAATCAAGGCTCAACTAGGGGTCCATGCATCTCCCTTGGCGTGGCTACTCACCACGGTGCTGCGGGGCCAGTCCCTGAACCGAGCCAACTATCTTTAGCTAAATACCCTGCCGCAGCCGAGCAAAGACGATGAGAACAAATTCTCTTTCAACCGTACGTAAAAACATTTTTATTTTCTGCAAGGCGCACTTTCCCGTCCTCATAGCAGCCTGCCTGGCGCAGCTAGTAGTTTATACTTATTTTTACACTGGCGTTACCTTTGCTGACCACACATT
>JBIIJS010000168.1:0-5952 GCA_044233605.1 Cyanobium sp.
ACTGGTGCACCGCTGTCTGGGCGGCCAGGCTGGCCAGCAGCAGCAGCAGGCCGGCCAGCACCGCCAGCGGCAGGGCAAAGCCACTGGTGTGCAATGGCCGGTGGAATGGAGGCCGGTGAATTGGAGGAGGGCGCACGGCTGGGGGTGGGATCTCTGCACCGTTCAGCCTTCCCCGAGGCGGACAACGCAGGCACCGACACCAGACGCGCAAGCGCGGGCCTCAGAAGCGCATAAATTGAATAAATTGCTTTGTTTCCATCTTTTTCGTGTGGGTCGTCACCGCAGCCGCGATGCCAGAGACCGGGTTGATGAGATTGTCCTGGGGCACCAGCTGCAGTACTCCCTGATGCAGCTGCGCCTGGTGGGGCTGCTGATGCTGCTGATCCTGCTTGCCCGCGGGCTGCCGCTGCTGCTCAGCTTCGACGGTCCGCCGATCGAGCAGCTCGCCTCGATCACCGCCCTGAGCAACGGCCTGCCCCTGCTGCCCCTGGGCATCAGCCTCTACCTGCTGGGCGGCGGCCGCCAGCGGCGGCCCCAGGAGTTCCTGCCGGCCACCCTGCTGCACCGCGCTCTGGTGCCGCTGGCCCTGGCCTGCCTGCTGCTGCTGCCCGCCATCTCGCTGCGCAGCGTGATTCCCCTCAGCCAGCAACGGGCTGAGGCAGGGGCGAAGCAAGAGGATCTGCATGAGTCGCACCGCCAGTGGCTGGCGCAGGCGGAGGAGGCCACCACAAGCGAACAGGTGAAGGACGTGGCCCGCCGCAATGGGATCACCCTCCCCTCCATGCCGGGCGAACCCGTCGACCTCAGCCGCTGGCGCCTGGCCAGGTCCGTGGAGCAGGAGCTCACCACCCTGCACCGCCAACAACCCATCCTCAAGCTCTCCCCCTACGAACTCGCACTTCTGAGCCTGCCGCGCACCTTCGCCACCCTGCTGTTGCAGCTGATCACCGGCGCTGGCCTGCTGCTGCTGCACCGGCAGGGGAGCCGCGAAATCCAACGCCAGGGCCTCAGCACAGCGATCTTCTTCAGCATCGACCCGCTGCGCCGCCGCCATTTCACCCATTCACGCAACTGATCCGGCCTACTGATTCAGCTTCAGCACCGCCATGAAGGCCTCCTGGGGCACATCCACCTTGCCCATCGCCTTCATCCGCTTCTTGCCCTTGGCCTGCTTCTGCAGCAGCTTCTTCTTGCGGCTGATGTCGCCGCCGTAACACTTTGCCAGCACATCCTTGCGCATGGCGCTGATGCTTTCGGAGGCGATCACGCGGCTGCCGATCGCCGCCTGAATCGGAATCCTGAACTGCTGCCTCGGGATCAGTTCCTTGAGCTTCTCCACCAGGCCCTTGCCCACGTTGTAGGCCTTGTCGCGGTGCACGATCGTGGTGAGAGGATCAGCCTTCTCGCCATTGATCAGCACATCGAGGCGCACCAGCTCATTTCTGCGGTAGCCGATCAGGTGGTATTCCATCGAGGCATAACCCTTGGTGCGGCTCTTCATCTGATCGAAGAAGTCGGTCACCACCTCGGCCAGCGGCATCTCGTAATGCAGCGTCACCCGGTCGGTGGTGATGTATTTCATATCGATAAACTCACCGCGCCGCTCCTGGCACAGTTCCATCAGGGTGCCGTTGTAGCTGTTAGGCGTGTAGATCTCCAGCTTCACATAGGGCTCCTCGATCGATTCGCGCTTCTGCGGATCGGGCAGGGTGGCGGGATTGTCCACCATCTGCACGCCGCCATCGAGCATGTTCACCCGGTAGATCACCGATGGCGCGGTGACGATCAGGTCGAGGTCGTACTCGCGCTCCAGCCGCTCCTGCACGATCTCCATGTGCAGAAGGCCCAGGAAGCCGCAGCGGAAGCCGAAGCCCATGGCGCTGCTGGTCTCGGGCTCATACTGGAGGGCCGCATCGCTGAGGCGCAGCTTGTCGAGCGCCTCCCGCAGGTCGGGGTACTGGTCGGCATCGGTGGGGAACAGACCGCAGAACACCATCGGCCTTGCTTCGGTGTAGCCGGGCAGCGGTTCGGCCGCCGGCGCGTTGAGCAGGGTGATCGTGTCGCCCACCCGTGCGTCGGCGACCGCCTTGATCGAAGCCGCCAGATAACCCACCTCGCCGGCGTGCAGGCTCTCCACCTGGCGCTGGTCGGGCGCCATCACTCCCACCTCGTCGAGCTCGTAGCTTTTGCCGCTGGCCATCAGCAGCACCTTGTCTTTCCTGCTGATCTGGCCGCTGATCACCCGGAAGTACACGATCACGCCCCTGTAGGGGTCGTAATAGGAATCGAAGATCAGGGCCCGCAAGGGGTCACCCAGCCGGTCGGGCGGCGGCGGCACCCGCTCCACCACCGCCTGCAGGATCTCCGGCACGCCCAGGCCCGTCTTGGCGGAGCAGGGGATGGCTCCGCTGCAGTCGAGGCCGATGATCGCCTCGATCTCGGCGCGGATCCGCTCGGGATCAGCGCCCGGCAGGTCGATCTTGTTGAGCACCGGGATGATCTCGAGATCGTTCTCCAGCGCCAGATACACGTTGGCCAGGGTCTGGGCCTCCACCCCCTGGCTGGCATCCACCACCAGCAGCGCCCCCTCACAGGCCTGCAGCGAGCGGCTCACCTCATAGGAGAAGTCAACGTGGCCAGGTGTGTCGATCAGGTTGAGGATGTACATCTGGCCATCGGCGGCCAGATACTCCATGCGGGCGGCCTGGAGCTTGATGGTGATGCCGCGCTCACGTTCCAGGTCCATGTTGTCGAGAAACTGCGCCTGCATGTCGCGGGCGGCGACGGTGCCGGTGTCCTGCAGCAGCCGGTCGGCCAGGGTGGATTTCCCATGGTCGATGTGGGCGATGATGCAGAAATTGCGGATCCTGGAGACGGGCACATCGGTCATGGCCGGATCTTAGAAGCAGGAGAGTTCCAGCCAGCCCAGGCAGGGCCTGCTTAAGCTGCCCCAAAAGGTTCCCCAGCAACCATGAGCAGCGAAGCCCCCATCGCCAGCGCCGACCCCCGCGCCCTCACGATCGAGAACGTGGAGAGGGTGCTCGATGAATTGCGCCCCTACCTGATGGCCGACGGCGGCAACGTGGAGATCGTCGAGATCGATGGTCCGGTCGTGAAGGTGCGGCTGCAGGGCGCCTGCGGCTCCTGCCCCAGCAGCACCATGACGCTCAAGATGGGCATCGAGCGCAAGCTGCGCGAGGCGATCCCCGAGGTGAGCGAAGTGGTGCAGGTGCTCTGAACCCGGGCGCTCCCCACCCCCTGCCCGTCCGGCTTCAGACAGCCCCGTAGGCTGCGCCCCAGCCGTTTCACTCCCGTGCTCGACCAGCGCCTGCTGCGCGACGCCCCCGATCGCATCAGCCGCGGCCTGGCCCGGCGTGGCATCAACCTCGACCTGCACGGCCTGCAGACGATCGCCCTGCAGGAGCGGGACCTCGAAATGCGCCGCAGCGAGCTGCAGTCTGACGGCAACCGTATCGGCCGCGAGGTGGGCCAGCGGATTCAGGCCGGCGCCAGCCCGAAGGGTCCGGAGGTGATGGAACTGCGCGAGCGAGGCAACCGCATCAAGCAGGAGGTGGCCGGCCTCGAGGAGGAGGAGAGGCTGCTGGCAGGCCGCCTGCGCGAGCAACTGCTCAGCCTGCCCAACCTGCCGTCGCCCCACACCCCCGAAGGCCGCAGCGAAGCCGACAACGTGGAGCGCAAGCGCTGGGGCGAACCCCGGCCCGCCACAGCGGAGCTGGAAGAACACTGGCAGATCGCCGAGCGGCTCGGCCTGCTGGAGAGCGAGCGCTCGGTGCGCATCGCCCAGAGCCGCTTCATCACCCTGATCGGTGCCGGCGCCCGGCTCGAACGGGCCCTGATCGCTTTCATGCTCGATCGCCACGGGGCACGCGGCTATCTCGAGCTGCAGCCGCCGATCCTGGTCAACAGCGCCAGCCTCAGCGGCTCCGGCCAGCTGCCCAAGTTCGCCGAGGAGAGCTTCCGCTGCGCCGACGACGACCTCTGGCTCACCCCCACCGCCGAGGTGCCGATCACCTCCTTCCACCGCGATGAGGTGCTCAGCGCCGACGACCTCCCCCTGCGCTACGTCGCCCACACCCCCTGCTTCCGCCGCGAGGCCGGCTCCTACGGCCGCGATACGCGCGGCCTGATCCGCCTGCACCAGTTCAACAAGGTGGAGCTCTACTGGTTCTGCCGCCCCGAGGATTCCGACACCGCCCACGAACAGCTCACCCGCGACGCCGAGGCGATCCTCGAGGCGCTCGAGCTGCCCTACCGCCGCCTTGAGCTCTGCACGGGCGATCTGGGCTTCTCCGCCGCTCGCACCTTCGATCTGGAGGTGTGGCTGCCCGGCGCCGGCTGCTACCGCGAGATCTCCAGCTGCAGTACCTGCTCCGACTTTCAGGCCCGCCGCGCCAACATCCGTTACCGCCTCGCGAAGGGCACCGCCCTCGTGCACACCCTCAACGGCAGCGGCCTGGCGATCGGCCGCACCATGGCCGCCCTGCTCGAAAACGGCCAGCAGGCCGACGGCAGCGTGCGTCTGCCCGCCGCCCTGACCCCCTACTTCGGCGCCGCCGCGATCGGTCCCGGCGGCTGAAGCGCCTGCCGCACCAGCGCGTCGCTCACAGCCGGCAGGGGGGCATCGGGCCGCACGATGCCCAGCTTCTGCTGCAGATCGAGCACTGCCCGCAGATTTTCGGTGATCGGCCCGCCGGGCCTGAGCATCTCCTGCTGCTGCGTCAGCGGGAAGTAGGCCAGCCCCTCCTCCACCCGCTCCACGGCGCTGGCACTCATCTTCAGGTGGCGCGCCAGGGCGTTGCGGGCCTCGGTGGGGTTGCGTCGGGCCCAGGCATGGGCCCTCTGCCAGCTGCGCAGCAGCTTCACCACCGCCTCGCGGTTGGCCTCCAGAAACGCCGGCTCCACCACCAGCACATCCACGATCTCACCGGACATCGCCCGGCTGTCGAACAGCGTCCGGGCGATGCCGAGCCGCTCCACCAGCTCACTGAACGGCGGGAAACTGGCCACGGCCATCACGCTGCCGTTGTTGAGCGCAGCACCCATCGCCTCCGGCTGGGTGGGCACGATCGTCACCTCCGAGATGTCGACCCCCACCGAGTCGAGCGCGCGGGCCAGCACGAACGGCCCCAGGCTGGAGGGGGCCAGCCCCACCCGCCGGCCCCGCAGCGCCCGCAGGGTGGGAATCGAGCGATGCACCAGCAGCTTGTCGGCCCCGCGCGACTCATCGAGCACCAGCACCACCACCGGGCAGCGCTGGGGCCGGCGGCTGCACAGATCCACCAACTCCACGGTGGTGAGCGGCGCGATGGTGAGTTCCCCCCGCAGCCACTCCTGCACGATCTTCTGGGGATCGTTGTGGCGGTCGATCAAGATCTTCAGCCCCTCAGCCCGGGCGAAGCCCCGCTCCTGGGCCAGCTCCAGGTAGGTGTAACCGGCCCAGGGCGCCAACGGCACCGTGAGCGTGGCCGCCGGGCCGCTGCAACCGCCCTGCAGCAGCGCAACGAGGCCCAGCCCGGCCAGCCCGCCGCTGATCCTGCCGAGGGCCGTGAGGCCGATCCGGCGCCGCATCGACCTCCTACGGGCACATCTCCCCAGGATTAGCGGCGGAACTCCGCCCCGCCACCCCCCGCTTGCCGACCGTCACAATGGAGCTTCTGTGAACGGACGTGCCGATGGGGGTTCTCACCGCCCTTGCGATCCTTGCCCTGCTGATCGTGGTGCACGAAGCCGGCCACTTCTTCGCCGCCACCTGGCAGGGAATCCGCGTCAGCGGCTTTTCGGTGGGCTTCGGGCCGGCCCTGATCAAGCGCCAGCGCCGCGGCGTCACCTACGCCCTGCGCGCCATCCCCCTCGGCGGCTTCGTGTCGTTCCCCGACGACGAGGAAAACTGCAGCATCGCGGCCGATGACCCCGACCTGCTGCGCAACCGCC
>JBIIJS010000169.1:0-5913 GCA_044233605.1 Cyanobium sp.
CACCCAGAGCTGGTGGATGAGGTTCACCAGCACGCCGCTCCAGCCGGCGAACCAGGGGTCCTCATCCACCAGCTCTGGGTGCATGCCCTCACAGGCCAGCAGCAGGGGGCCGTTCTGGGGGGGCAGCAGGGCGGCGTCGTCGCCCAGGCGAGCTGCGATTCCCAGCTCGGGAAACGGCTGGTGGTTGAAGACGGTTGCGGGTGCCTGGATGTCGCGTTTTGCCTGCAGACCGCTCAGGCCCCTGAGCTGATCCGCAAGGATCGGCAACGCCATGGTGGTCATGCCGCCTGCAAGGCGTCGGGTCGCCGCTCTCTGGAGGGCTGGTAGTAGCTGAGATCGGCTTCCATGAGGTGATGGCCGATGCCCTTGATCTGCAGCTCATCGATCGACGACCAATGCAGCCGTTGGAAGAAGCGCACGTTCTGGTTCTGCACGGTGGCCAGAAACCGGTCGCATCCCCAGCCGTTCGCCGTTGTGACGGCTTTCCAGATCAGACCCTTGCCGATCTGGTTGTGGCGTCGGAACGCCTGGTGCACACCGAGGCGACCGCCGTACCAGAGCCTTGGGCTCGGCTCCACGATCCGCACCACACCCACCACGTTGCCGCCATGGTCGGCGCCATGGTGAACCGACGCGATCGGATAGGCGACCGGATCGAGCTCATCACGATCACTGCTTTCAAACAGGTGCTGCTCTTCACAGAAGATGGCACTGCGGAGCTGCCAGTAGCCCTGCAGCAGTGATGAGCGGGGCCTGAGCAGATGAAACGAGAAACGTTCGGAACTGGCCGTTGGTGAGAGGCGGAAGTCGTCGGCATCGATGCCGATCCCCCATCGCACCGAAGGGGTGAAGGAGGCAGGTGCTGAACTGGGGCTGCGGCCGATCTCGTGGCTGCTGGGATCGATGAAGAACATGGGAGTCAGCGATCGGTTTCAAACAACGACAGAGCCGAGCAGGCACCGCACTTGGCACAGCCGGCCGCCATGGCATCGGCGCTGATATCCGACTGCTTCAGCCGCGCTGCCACAGCGGTATAGATCTCCACCATGAAGTTGGTGGATGGCGCTGGATGGTGTTCGAGAGGGGTGCCGGCGATGGGCACGAAGGGCACCACGAACGGGTAGACACCCATCGCGATCAGCCTCTCACTGCAGGCGATCAGAGACTCGGCGCGGTCACCGAGGCCAGCCAGCAGATAGGTGGATACCTGGCCGCGACCGAACACGGCCACGGCATCGGCGAAGGCCTGGTAGTACGCATCGAGGCTCACATCTGATTTGCCTGGCAGAATCCGGCGCCGCACCTCCGGTTCCACCACTTCGAGATGCATGCCCAGGCTGTCGACGCCAGCCTGTTTCATGCGCTCGTACCAGATGGGATCGGCTGGCGGTTCGCACTGCGCCTGGATCGGGATGGTTACCCGCCGCTTCACGGCGGTGGCGGTGTCCGCCATCAGGCGGGCGCCCCGGTCGTCGCTGTTCGGCGTGCCGGTGGTCATCACCAGTTGCTGAATACCATCAAGGCGCACCGCGGCTTCGGTTACCTCAGCAACCTGCTCCGGCGTCTTGCGAACGATGGTGCGGGCATCCTCAAGCGATTGCTCGATGGCACAGAACTGGCAGGAGTCTCTGCGGTCGCGGAAACGAATGCAGGTTTGCAGCAGGGTGGTGGCGAGCACATCCCGGCCGTGCAGCAGAGCGATGGATCGGTAGGGAATGCCATCCGCCGTGGACAGGCTGTAAAAGGCGGGCTCCCGGGTCACCGCCACCGAGGGCAGAGGATCGCCGTCTGCACGCGCCAGCGTCACGCTGCCCTGGGGTTGGGCCTGGAGGCGGTAGGGCGAGACCTGCGATGCGGTGTTGTACACCGGCACCATCACGGTGTTGCCGTCGATGGTGAGGGCCCGGTGATCGGAGGGCCCTGCCCCGCCGCGACGCCCCCGGTTGCCGGGCAGGGCAGGATCGGCGACGCCGTGGACCTGCAGTTCGGTGATCAGGCGTCCCAGTTCAGACATCAGGCTTCTCCTGGTTGATGGTCGACAGTTCCGGGGTAAAGCGATTCCGGGCTAACGAATGACTCGCTTCCGATCGCCATGGCCCCCACCTGATGGGTGGGGGCGCGATTGAGTCGAAGACTCAGCAGATCAGGCCGGCTGTAGTGCCCCACGCTGTCCATCATTCGCTTGCGTTTGGTGATCAGCGATCGATCGAGAACGGCGATCGCCAGGCCTTCGCCGTCGGGTAATGGGCCGGCCAGGTAGCGCCCTTCCGGGCTGATCACAGCGGTGTGGCAGCCCCCCTGAAAGGCCTTGTGCAGAGACGTTTCAGGGGTGATGGCGCTGTAGTCGTCGGGGTGGAGCCAGGCGGTGGAACAGATCACGAAGCACCCCGCCTCGAGCGCGTGATGCCGCATCGTGACGGCCGTCTGTTCGCTGAAGATCTCACCCACCAGCGAGCCGGGGAACTGGGCGCAGTGAATCTCCTCGCCTTGGGCCATCAGCGCGAAGCGGGCCAGGGGGTTGTAATGCTCCCAGCAGGCCAGAGCCCCCACCTTGCCCAGGTTGGTGGACACCACGCTGAGCCCGGAACCATCGCCCTGCCCCCAGACCATGCGTTCGTGGTAGGTGGGCGTGATCTTGCGGCGCCTGAGTACGATGTCGCCGGACGCATCGACCAGCAACTGGGTGTTGTAGAGGCTGCCGCCGTCGCGTTCATTGACCCCCAGCAGCACATGCATGCCGTACTGGCGGGCCGCCGCCGCGATCTGATCGGTGACCGGGCCCGGCACGCTGACGGCCTGCTCATAGAGCGCCAGATGGGATCGCCCCATCAGCACGGCAGGCTCCACAAAGGAGAAGTAGGGGTAATAGGGGAGGAACGTTTCGGGGAAAACGATCAGCTCCACCCCCTGACCTGCCGCTTCTTCCATGGCCGACAGCACCCGTTGAACGGAGCCCTCCAGACTGAACAGAACCGGCCGGATCTGAGCTGCCGCAACCTTGATCGCGTTGGCCATGATGTACGACGACACGTCGGATCAAAGGGTCAAGGATCAAAGGGTCCAGGTGTCGAGAATGAAGGCGCCCTCCTTGCGGTGCAGCAACACAATGTCGAGCACATCCAGTGGGTTGACTGGCGTGATTCCGGGCATCAACGCTCCTTCTCCGTGGCCGTAAAGTGCCTGCAGGGCAAAGCGGCAGGCATACACCTTGCCGCCCTGATCCATGAACTTCTGCAGGCGGGCATTGAAGTTGAGGTGGCCATCGAATGCCGCATCACCCAATGTGGGGAAGCCTCGCTGCACACCCAGGGTGACGCCAGGGCCATACAGAAGGATTGAGGTTTCAAAGCCCTTGTTGATCAGGCGGCTGGCCTGGAGCAGATTCACCAAACCGATCGACCCTTCAAAAGCCACGGTGTGAAAGGTGATCAGAGCCTTTTCACCCGGTTCGGCCTTGACATCGGGGAAGACCTTCTCCTCGTAATCAACCAGGAAATCGCCCGGCTGATTGGCAGGACGGCTGACGGCAGGCATGGTTGCTTCAGAGGGCAGATGCAGGCGCAGCATTGCCCCGAAGGTGCCGATGAAAATGTCATGGATGCAACCGAAGCGCAGGGATCAATGCGATCCATGCGGCCTTCCCCGCTTCCGTAAGCATCGCTACGGAAGCGGGCTACAGGTGCTGTGAGAGTAAAAAGTTGACCTTACTGCTTTTCCGTGAACGGAACATCTTCGGTTCGTCGATACAGCGCTGTGGTTGTGGGTGGTGGACAAGCCGGGCTCTCGGTGGCCCATGCGCTTCAGAAACGTGGCGTCAGGCCTGTGGTGCTGGAAAAAAACAGGGTTGGTTATGCATGGGATCAGCAGCGCTGGGATTCGTTCTGTCTGGTCACACCCAACTGGCAGTGCCGGCTGCCTGATTTCCCCTACGACGGCCCGGATCCCACAGGATTCATGGTGAAATCGGAGATTGTCTCCTACCTGCAGCGATTTGCCGCTTTCGTGGGTGCCGATGTTCGAGAAGGGGTGAGTGTGGAACGGTTGGTGCACAACGGCAGCGGCTATCGGTTGCAGACATCGGAAGGTGAGCTTCTGGCTGATCACGTGGTGGTGGCCACAGGCGGTTACCACACGCCTCGCCGTCACCCTGAGGCCCCGCGGCTGCCGGCGGGCACGCTGCAGCTGGATGCCCGCGACTACCGCAGCTCCGCCTCGCTGCCTGAAGGTCCGGTGCTGGTGGTGGGCAGCGGGCAGTCCGGTTGCCAGATCGCGGAAGACCTGTTCCTCGATGGCCGCCAGGTGCACCTGAGCGTGGGATCGGCGCCGCGGTCTCCTCGCCGGTATCGCGGCAGGGATGTGGTGGATTGGCTGGATCGGATGGGCTACTACTCCATGCCGATCGGAGAGCATCCCGACCCTCGGACCGTGCGCTCCAAGACCAACCACTACCTCACCGGCCGGGATGGCGGACGCGAGATTGATCTGCGCGCCCGTGCCCTGGAGGGGATGCAGCTGCATGGCCGGCTGCGTTCGATCACGTCCGAGGCGATTCGCTTCAACGACGACCTGGCCAGCCACCTGGATCAGGCGGATGCGGTGTATTGCCGCATCCGCACCAGCATTGATCAATGGATCGCCAGGGAGGGTATTGAGGCTCCTGCGGAGGCCCCCTATTCACCCTGCTGGCAGCCGGGCCCTGGTGCGGATCAGGCCATCGACCTGCAGGCGCAGCGGTTGGCGGCCGTGATCTGGTGCACCGGCTACAGCAGCGACTTCCGCTGGATCGACGTTCCGGTGTTCGATGGCTCCGGCCAACCCGCCCACGATCGCGGCATCACCCAGAGCCCCGGCCTCTATTTCCTCGGCTTGCCCTGGCTGCACACCTGGGGCTCTGGGCGCTTCTGCGGGGTGGCTGAGGATGCCGAGCACCTGGCCAGCGTGATCGCGATGCGGCTGCAGCGCCGCGATGCCGGCCAGGAGCGGCTCGAATGCACGGCCCTGCTGGGATCGTGAGCGATCGGGAGGCCCAGCTGTTGGGAGCTGGCGCAGTACCTCGATGCCGAGGCGAAGCGGGCCCCGTTCAAGCACGCGGTGCACCTGGGCATCAAGCCTGAGGAGTTCACCCATCCCCCGCCCCATCCAGGTTCTGTAGAGCTCCTGCCACTGCAGGATGCGCCGGTGGGGACGCTCATCGGGATGCCCGGGGGTGCTTCTCTCGAACCCGTCACCCCGCCGCCGTGGACCTGCCTCGACTCAGGCGGCCCATGGTTGGAAACCCCCGCACGGCTCGATTTGAACGTGACGGAACCGGGATAACTACATAAGTTGTCGAGGCCCAATCCAAGGGGAGCCGATCGCCCCCCGACCCCGCCATGTCAGATCCGATGATCCTGCGCGACGACCGCCTGCGGCGGCAAACCGTTCTATCGCAGGCCGAGAGCCTCGGCTCCTTCCCGTCTGTACTCTGCCGCGCCCTGCTGCTGAGCGCCCTGGAGGCCCTGCAAGCCAGCGAACTCGAGGTGGCGTGATGGAAGCTCCGAAGATCCGCCAGATTTATCGCGTTGGCAACGCGATTTTCGACAGCGAGGCCGAGGCCCATGAGTATTCCCTGATGGAGCAGCGCAAGCAGCAGGCCGTGGCGATCGGTGAACAGACCCGTGAGGCTTTGTCGGCCCTGCTCGCCGCAGGCACCCCGCTGCCGGTTTCGGAGCGGATCACCGCCGTTCTTGAAGCCCTGGAGAAGCTTCGGGCCGCGCCCCATCCCTCCAGCACGCCCAATGATCTGCTGATGCAGCTCGGACCTGACTGGCGTTATGCCGGCAGCGTGACGGTGGATTCCGGCGGCCTGCTGGTCACCGATCCCTTCTACAGCCCGCCGGAACCCTGGTCCATCGATCAGGCCCGTGACCGCGG
>JBIIJS010000170.1:0-5908 GCA_044233605.1 Cyanobium sp.
CCGAGGTGCGGACCCATCTCCTGCTGGAGCCGCAGCAGGTTGAGGCTGTAGCAGGGAATCCAGGCCAGCCGGCCACTGGTCAGGCCGGCGAGCAGCTCATCCGGCCCGCTTGCGATGTCCACCCGGCTCTGCAGGGCCGCCTGACGCAGCCAGCGCAGCCAGCCCTGCACGAGCAGGCGGTCCCGTTCCAGATCGTGGCCGGGCGGGATCGGATGGTCGGTGATCAACAGCGCCAGCGGCTCGGCGGCGCCGAGGCTGCCGGCAGACCACCAGATGCCGATCGGATCCACCGAGACGCCGATCGTGCGCCCGGAGGCCGCCAGGGCCAGCAGGCCCTTCAGGTCGGTGGGTGGGGAGGACACCTTGCGGCGGTCGTAGCAGGCGAGGGTCACCTCCTCGACCACCGGCAGCCCCGCCAGCCGGCCGTCGAGCCGCACCCGCTGCAGCTCACCCGGACGGATCGCCTGCAGCGTGTCGGCCAGGAAGCGGTCCCGGGGCACAGGATCCACCAGCCCCCGGCGGAGCAGGGCGTTCGCCACCGGCGCCCGCACCAGCAGCAGATCAGGGCCGAGCCCGCGGCGGCGGTGCATTTCCAGCTCCGGCCCGATCCGCTCCTCCTGCACCACCTTGAGCCGGACGTTCACTCCGGGATGGAGCCGCCGAAACGCATCCAGCAGTGGCGCCGACAGCTCGATGTGGGCCTCGGGATCGGCCTGCATCGAGCCCTTGTCGGTGGGCACCACCACGATGTGCAGGGTGTTGTGCGTGACCGGACGCACCAGCTGACAGCCCGGCAACGCGACGAGACCCAGCAGAGACAGCACGCCGAGGGCCGCGTCACGCACGCGGAACGGGGGGGAAAGGCTGCGCACGCTCCCACGCGGAGACCCTGCAATTCTGCGGGCTGTCCGCCCTTGTTGCATGGCAAGCATCGCGGCGTCCTCCGCTAGGTTTCCCGATCGCCTTCCCCGCACCTCCATGGCCGAGACCGCCCCCCTGCTGCTTCGCGCCGCCCGTGGCGAGCAGGTGGAGCGGCCGCCGGTGTGGATGATGCGGCAGGCCGGCCGCTACATGAGGGTCTACCGCGACCTGCGCGACCGCCATCCCGGCTTCCGCGAGCGCTCGGAAAACCCCGATCTCTCTTACGAGATCTCGATGCAGCCATATCACGCCTTCGAACCCGATGGCGTGATCCTCTTCTCCGACATTCTCACGCCCCTGCCGGGCATGGGGATCGACTTCGACATCATCGAGAGCAAGGGACCGATCATCGAGCCCGCCATCCGCTCCCAGGCCCAGGTGGATGCGCTGCGGCCGCTGGATCCGGCCGAGACGGTGCCCTTCGTAGGCGAGGTGCTGGGCAGGCTGCGCCAGTCGGTGGGGAACCGCGCCGCGGTGCTCGGTTTCGTAGGTGCCCCCTGGACCCTGGCCGCCTACGCGGTGGAAGGCAAAAGCAGCAAGACCTACTCGGTGATCAAGGCGATGGCCTTCCGCGAGCCGGCGCTGCTGCATCAGCTGCTGGGGCACCTGGCCGATTCCATCGCCACCTACGTGAGGTACCAGATCGAAAGCGGCGCCCAGGTGGTGCAGCTGTTCGACTCCTGGGCCGGCCAGCTCTCACCGATCGATTACGACATTTTCGCCGCCCCGTATCAGAAGCGGGTGATCGATCAGGTGAAGGCCACCCACCCCGACACCCCCCTGATCCTCTACATCTCAGGCAGCGCCGGAGTGCTGGAGCGCATGGCCCGCACCGGAGTCGACATCATCTCGCTCGACTGGACCGTTGACATGGCCGACGGCCTGGCCCGGTTGCCCGCCCACGTGGGCGTGCAGGGCAATGTGGATCCCGGCCTGCTGTTCGGCACCCCCGAGGGGATCCGCGAGCGCATCTTCGACACGGTGCGCAAGGCCAGCGGCCGCCGCCACATCCTCAACCTCGGCCACGGCATTCTGCCCGGCACCCCCGAGGAGAACGCGCGCGTGTTCTTCGAGACCGGCAAAGCCGTGCCTGAGCTGATGGGGGCGGCCGCTTGAGCGGCCACAGCGGTACCGAGACAGGCCTCGCACGGATCCTGATCACCGGAGCCAGCGGCTGTGTGGGCCAGTACGTGGCCGAATCGCTTCTGCGCAACAGCGACGCCGAACTGCTGCTGCTGCTTCGGGATCCGAGCAAGCTCACGGCCGTCCCCGCCGACCATCCCCGCATCCGTCTGCTGGTGGGGGATCTGCGCGAGCTCGACCCGCACGCCGGGGCGATCGCCGGCGCCACCCGCGTGATTCACACCGCCACCGCCTGGGGCGACCCGGAGCGGGCTGAACAGGTGAATGTGGTGGCCGTGAAAAAGCTCCTGTCGCTACTGGATCCGCAGCGGCTGGAACAGGTGATTTACTTCTCCACCGCCAGCATCCTCGATCGCGACCTGCAGCTGCTGCCGGAGGCGATGGCCTACGGCACCGAATACATCCAGACGAAGGCGCGCTGCCTTGCGGATCTGGAGAAGCACCCGCTGGCGGATCGAATCGTGGCAGTGTTTCCCACCCTCGTGTTCGGGGGCCGGGTGATGGCCGGCGATCCCCATCCCACCAGCTACCTCACCGCGGGTGTGGCGGAAGCAATCGGCTGGTTGTGGCTGGCGAAGTGGCTGCGGGCCGACGCCAGCTTCCACTTCATCCATGCCGCCGACATCGCCACCGTCTGCGCCCATCTGGCCACCACGCCGCACCAGCCCAACCCGGAGCCGGGTCAGGGGCTGGTGCGACGGCTGGTATTAGGGCAGGCGCCGATCAGCGTCAACCGGGCGGTGGCCACCCTGGTGCGCTGGCGGCGGGGCTGGCTGCCGCCGCTCGGGATCGACCTGCAGGGGTGGCTGATCGAAGGGCTGATCAAGCTGCTGCGCATCCAGGTGAACGCCTGGGACCGCTTCTCGATTCGCCAGCGCCATTTCGTGCACGATCCGGTGAGCCCCCCGGAACGCTTCGGGCTCAACAGTTTCGCTCCCAGCCTCGAAGCCGTGCTGGACACGGCCGGTGTGCCCCACCGCGGCCGATTGCCGCGCTGATGCGCCGGAGCCCGGGCAATTGTTTCGAATGCGTCAGGCTCGGGTCACAGAGGGCACCCCGCTTCTACCGTGTAGCGGTTCCTGCGCTCCGGCGCAGACCTCAAGCATTCCCGCAAGCGCACTCATGCGTCGTCTCCTTTCCCTGATCGCTCTCTGCCTGGCACTGGTGCTGGGAGCCACTCCGAGCTTCGCCGCCGATGTCGCCCACGGCGGGCAGATCTTCTCGGCCAACTGTGCCGCCTGCCACATGGGCGGCGGCAACGTGGTCAACGCCGAACGCACCCTCAAGAAGGATGCCCTCGAGGCCTACCTGGCCAACTACAGCGACGGCCCTGAAGCCGCCGTGGCCTACCAGGTGACCAATGGCAAGAACGCCATGCCCGCCTTCGGCGGCAAGCTGAGTGATGCCGACATCGCCGATGTCGCCGCCTACGTGATCGAGCAGGCTGGCAACGGCTGGAGCTGATCAGCTGGCTGAGTCAATCAGCGCTCAGCCCTGATCGTTGGTTGTTCACTCTTCTGCCTCCGGCTGATGCCGGAGGCTTTTTTTATTCGATCTGTCCGCTCGTCCCATGGTCGACAGAGCCGGCGGGTCAACAGAGGCAATGGAAAGGTAGTGATCAGCTGCTGAGGCTGCGCCGCCGCGCAAGCACGGCGAGATAGAGAGGTTCGGGCACCTCCCGAATGTCGTACTCGGCAGGCAATACACCGTGCACATGGCGGTGGACCGCCATCCAGCAGTTGCGTTCCGGATCGGCGCCGGTGCCGTCGAACTCTCGGGAGGCTTCCGCGAGTTCGACGACCAGCGCCTCGTCCCAGCCCAGCGGCGATGCAGAGGACAGCGAGTCAGGCGTCAACGGACGGCAGGATCAGCTGCCGCGACCATAGGCCACCTGACAGACGGCATTGAGCAACTGGGCCTGATCTGCGTCAACGGGGATCTGGCCGTTGAGCAAACCCTGCTGACAGTTCACCGCCCCGAGCAGCTCCGTGCCATTCACGGTGTAGAAGAAGGTGGCCCCATAGGCACCGACTGCCTCCACCGAACCGTAATTGAGCTGGTAGCTGGTGCTTGGCACCAGGATCACAGTCGACTGCTGGGCAGAGGCCTGATTCACGAGACTTGTGATGGCCACGCCTGTCGCCAGGCCAGCGATGCCCCAGGCGGCGGCACCGGCCCCCCACCAGCCCCAGCCGCCCCAGCCGCCGTACCAGCCGGTGCTCCAGGGGCGGTTTCCCCAGTAGCCGCCGTTGCGCCAGGCGTCATTCCAACCATTGTAATTGCGGTTGTAAAAGTTGTTGTTGACGTTAACGTTGCGCTTATTGAAATCATCGTTGGTGAAACGCTGGTTATTATTGATTGTATTGATGCGATTGTCATTGAGGCCGCTGTTGTCAATGCGGTCCTTGTTGAATGAATTCACATCCTGATTCCCCCAGTTGCTGCGGGTTCCATCACCAAACATCGGGTGATAGCCCTGATAGCCCGAGCGCCAGTCACCGCCGCCGCCCATGTTGCGATCGCCGCCGCCCGACCAGTGGTAGCCACCGAAACCGCCGCCCCGGAAGCCACCACCGCCAAACCCTCCACCGCCGAAGCCACCGCCGCGGGCATGGGCCAACGGCGCCAGCAACAAGGAGGCGGCCACCAGGCCTGCCGAAGCGAGGGACTGCAGACGCCGTGCGCGGCGATGGCCCCCTCCAAAACAAAGCCGGGAGCACACAGGAAGTGGACGGGAAGGGAACAGGGAGCTGGTGTTCAGGGTCTGCATGAAGTGGAGCGATGGCTTGCTTACCCATCCATAGCCGCGCCGGCGGCGATGGCAACCGAATGAAGCCATCCGTGCCGGTTGCCCACCCGCAGCAGTACGGCCCCCCGGGGGGTCCCCGATGCCGCCGGACTCCATAGGTTGGCTGTATCACCAACCCATCGGGACCAGCCTCCATGCATCCCACCGCCGAACTGTTCACTGAAAAGGCCTGGGCCGCCGTCGTCGATGCCCAGCAGCGCGCCCAGCAGGCCCGCCAGCAGCAGATGGAAAGCGAGCACCTGCTGGCCGCCCTGATTGGCCAGCAGGATCTGGCCAGCCGCATCCTCGCCAAGGCGGGAGTGGAGGTAGGCACCCTCAGCCAGAAGGTCGATGCCTACATGGCCGGCCAGCCGAGCCTCAGCGCCGCGCCCGACAACATCTACCTGGGCAAGGGGCTCAACGCCGTGCTCGATCAGGCTGATGCGCTGAAGAAGAGCTTCGACGACAGCTACATAGCCATCGAGCACATGCTGCTCGCCCTGGCGTCCGATGATCGCTGCGGCAGGCAGCTGCTCAGCCAGTGCGGCACCAACGCTGAGAAGCTGAAGGAAGCCGTGATGTCCATCCGCGGATCCCAGAAAGTGACCGACCAGAACCCCGAAGGCACCTACGAATCCCTGGAGAAGTACGGCCGTGATCTCACCGCCGCCGCCAAGGACGGCAAGCTCGATCCGGTGATCGGCCGCGACGACGAGATCCGGCGCACGATCCAGATCCTCAGCCGCCGCACCAAGAACAACCCGGTGCTGATCGGCGAGCCCGGCGTCGGCAAGACGGCGATCGTGGAGGGCCTGGCCCAGCGCATCGTCAATGGCGACGTGCCGTCCGCCCTGCAGAACCGCCAGCTGATCGCCCTCGACATGGGCGCCCTGATCGCCGGCGCCAAATACCGCGGTGAATTCGAGGAGCGGCTCAAGGCCGTGCTCAAGGAGGTGACGGCCTCCGAGGGGCAGATCGTGCTGTTCATCGACGAGATCCACACCGTCGTGGGCGCCGGCGCCGCCCGCGGCGCCCAGGACCCCACCAACCAGCTCA
>JBIIJS010000171.1:0-5879 GCA_044233605.1 Cyanobium sp.
GGCCGTCGAACAGCCCCATCACCCCCTCCACCAGCACCCGCTCGGCGCGGCTGCCGTGCCAGCGGAAGCTGCGTTCCACCCAGGCCTCGCCGCACAGCAGCGGATCGAGGTTGCGGCACGGCCGGCCAGCCACCGCACCGAGCAGCTGGGGGTCGAGGTAGTCGGGACCCACCTTGAAGGGCTGCACGCTCTCGCCGCGCCTGCGGGCCAGCGCCAGCAGGCACAGGCTCAGCAGGGTCTTGCCGCTGCCGCTGCTGGGAGCGGCGATCAGGCAGCTCAAGGGCTCAGCGCGGCAGCAGGCTGGCCGCCACGGGGGCGGCCGTTTCGAGCAGGGGGCTTGTCGAGTCGTGGCCGCCGCCGAGCAGCCGGGCCAGCTCCATCTCCTCGCTCTCCTCCGGCAGGGGCACCACGTCTTCCGCCAGTTCCATCGCGGCCATGCCACCGGATTCGAGCCGCATGCAGCCGCCCGACTCGGAGCAGAGGATCACGCACAGGGGCTGGCGCTGCTCCGGCCGGCAGATCAGCCGCAGGCCCACGATGGCGCCGGGATGGGCCTTGGGGGCCCCCACCGGCACGGGCATCAGCCGGAAGCGCACCGTGCCGCCGTCGATGCGCTCGAACTCAGCGGCGATGCCATTGCCGGGCCCATCGCAGGGCACCGATTCACTGTTCACCAGGTGCCAGCCGAGCCGGTCGGCGATCCAGGCCGCCAGCAACACTCCTTTCACCGGATGATCGCCCTCCACGTCGATGTCGAGCTGCACCACGTGCTGCAGGGCATCGCGACGGGAGGGGGGGTCGAACACCATCGCCAGCGATTCGCGCCAGCTGCGCAGCCGCATCCAGTTGAGGTCGTTCACCGCCTGGCCGGTGCGGATCCTCTCCACCAGCACATCGAGGCAGCGGGCCGGAGTGCCCAGCGAGGTGTCGATCACCAGCCGGCGCTGGGGAGGCGCCAGGGCCTCAAGCATCTCCGGCGGTTCATCGAGGCTGCTGTTCCACCACACCCAGCAGGGCAGTTCGTCGCTGACCAGGGGCTGGATCAGGTCGAGCCCGTTGCGCAGGGCGCCGAGGCCGCCGCGCAGCACGATCGCATCGCCGCAGGCGGCTCCGGCACCGCCCTCCTCCGGCAGGGGGCAGTAGGCCGCCACCACGGTCTCGAGCGGATGGTCGGCGGCGAGGGTGGGGGCCAGGGTGATCAGGCGCCGGGGCATGTGGTTGCTGATCGCGCTCTCCACAAACTGGCCGCGTTGATCTTCCGCGTGGTGGCTGCCGGCCAGGGCTCCGAGCTTCCACACCAGGCGCGGATCCATCGGTGCGGTGGAGGGGGGCAGACCGCATTCACCCACCAGCTCCCGTGCCGCCTGGATCGCGTCCTGGCGGTCGAGACCGCGGATCGGTCCGTCGACCTTGCCGATGCGCACCAGCTGCTGCTCCAGCCAGGACGGCTCCCAGACCAGCAGGGTGAAGGTGGCGGCGCCGGTGGAACTCTCCAGGCCCTGGTTCCAGAGATTGTCGAGGTAGGGGGTGACCTCGGCGGGGGGCACTTCGAGCGGGGCCTGAAGCGTCAGCTGGGCGGACATGGCGGGGAAGCGACGGCGGAACGGGGGATGGAGCGGAGCGGTGGCGGCTCAGGGGCGGCGCCAGAGCAGGTTGTCGTCGGCCAGGAGGTTGTCGGCGGCGGCCGGGCCCCAGGTGCGGGCTTCGTAGGGATGCACCGGCAGTTGCCAGGGCGCCTCCTCGATCAGCTCCAGCAGCGGTGTGTAGAGCCGCCAGGCCGCCTCCACCTCATCGCTGCGGGTGAACAGGGTGGGATCGCCGAGCATGGCGTCGGCCAGCAGCCGCACGTAGCCCTCATCGCTCGGTTCCCCGAACGATTCGTCGTAGGAGAAGGCCATGTCGACCGGCCGGCTGCGCATGCCCGAGCCCGGCGCCTTCACCTCGAAGCGGATTTCAGCCCCCTCATCCGGCTGGATGCGCAGGATCAGCTGGTTGGGGGTGGGTGAGCCGCCCGCCGCATCGAACAGGTGCACCGGCGCCTCGCGGAAGGTGAGCACCACCTCGCTGAGGCGCTTGGGAAGGCGCTTGCCGGTGCGCAGATAGAAGGGCACCCCCTGCCAGCGCCAGTTGTTGATGAACAGCTTCATCGCCACATAGGTTTCGGTGGTGCTGTTCGGATTCACCCCGGGCTCTTGGCGGTAGCCCGGCAGGGGGCGCTCTTTGGTGCCGCCCGGCCCGTACTGGCCGCGCACGCAGCAGTTCCAGGCCTCCTCCTCATCGGCCAGGTGGGCGGCCTGCAGCACCTTGGCCTTTTCGTTGCGGATCGCCTCCGGATCGAAGCGCCCAGGCGGCTCCATCGCCGTGAGCGCCAGGATCTGGGTGAGGTGGTTCTGCACCATGTCGCGCAGGGCGCCGGAGGTTTCGTAGTAGCCGGCCCGCTCCTCCACCCCCACGGTTTCGGCGGCGGTGATCTGCACGTTGGCGATGTAGTTGCGGTTCCAGATCGGCTCGAAGATCGTGTTGGCGAAGCGCAGCACCAGGATGTTCTGCACCGTCTCCTTGCCGAGATAGTGGTCGATCCGGTACACCTGGCTCTCCTTGGCACAGGCCTGCACCACCCGGTTGAGGGCCTGGGCGCTGCCGTAATCGCGGCCGAACGGTTTCTCGATCACCACCCGGCTGCGCTCCGGATCCGCCAGCAGCCCCGCCCCGGCCAGGGCGCGGCAGCCGCTGCCGTAATACTCGGGCGACACCGAAAGGTAGAAGGTGCGGTTGCCGCGGGTGGCGCGCAGGCGGTCGATCGACTCCAGACGATGGGCCAGCCGCACCAGGTGCTCACTCTGCTGCAGATCCACCGGTTCGTAGAACAGCCCCTGCACGAAGGCTTCCCAGGCGCTGGGATGCTCGGCCACCTGCTCGGCCAGGGCGTCCGCCATCTTCTGGCGGAACTCCTCGTCGCTCCAGGGCCGGCGGGCGCAGCCCAGCACGGCGAATTCACTGGGCAGGCGCCGCTGGCGGAACAGTTCAAACAGGGCCGGCACCAGCTTGCGGTGGGTGAGGTCACCGCTGGCCCCGAAGATGACGATGCACTGGGGTGAGATCACTCGCTCCTGACGCAGACCCACCCGCAGCGGGTTGGTGAGGATCGTGGTCATGACGGGAAGCTGGCCATTGCTTCCTGTTTAACGGAGAAGGCCCCCCGGCGCCGCTGAGGCGACCGGAGGGCCTGGATCCTGTGTGGATTTGCCGATCGCGGCACCGCTCAATAGGTTTCCACGTGCCAGCGCTCGGCCTTCTTGAGCTGGGGACGGAGCTCGGCCCAGTCGAGACCCTTGGCGGCGGCGGCGGCCGTCATCGCCTCGTCGATGCCCGGCTCCATGCCGCGCAGACCGCACATGTAGACGTGCGTCTTGGGGTTCTCGATCAGGGAGAAGATCTCATCGGCATGCTCTAGCACCCGATCCTGGATGTACATGCGGCCGCCCTTGGCGTTCTGCTGCTCGCGGCTGATCGCCGTGGTGTAGCGGAAGTTGTCGGGGAACTCGGCCAGGTAGCTGTTCAGATCCCCGTCGTAGAGGAGGTTGGGCGTCTTGGGCGCGCCCATGAACAGCCAGGCCAGGCCGCGGAACTGGTACTCGGGATTGCGGGCGCGCTCACCGGGATCGAACATCCGGCGCAGGTAGGCGCGCATCGGAGCGATGCCGGTGCCGGTGGCCAGCATGATCACGGTGGCGTCTTCATCGGGGGGCAGCAGCATCTCCTTGCCCACCGGGCCGGTGATCTTCACCTTGGTGCCCGGCTCGATGTCGCAGAGGAAGGTGGAGCAGACGCCGTTGATGGTTTCGCCGTCTTTCTCGTACTGGAGCTGGCGCACGCAGAGGGAGACGGTGTTGTCTTCGAGGTTGTCGCCGTGGCGGGTGCTGGCGATCGAGTAGAGGCGCAGCTTGTGGGGCTTGCCGTTGGCATCGTTGCCCTCGGGGATGATGCCGATGCTCTGGCCCTCCACGTAGTGCAGGTCGGGATCGCCGCCGGCGATGTCGAAGGTGATGTGGTTCACCCGGCCGATGGCCCCCTCTCCCACGAGGTTGTAGTTCTCGGTGACCGTGCCGATGAAGGGGGTCTTCGGCTTGTAGAGATTGACGGGTACGTCGGCGTGGCTCACGGCAGCGGCTTTCTGGGTGGGTGCTGGGGCCGGCGCCGGGGCGTCGGCGGCCGGGGCGGCGTCGCTGGCGGGAGGAAGCTCAGCGCCGATGCCGTCGGCACTCACCATCCTGATGCGGCCGCCCTGGCGTGCCACCGTCTGCATCAGGGTCTGCAGACGCTCGAACGGCACGCAGAGCCGACGTTCGGCGCGCCGCTGCTGGCCCACCCCGAAGCTTTCGATCACCACGTTGAACATGCGGCCGTCGGACTGGGTGGCACTGCCGGTGGAAACGCGCATCTGGAGACGACCGCAAAAAGCGCGCTGATCATAGGGAACCTTTCTTGCGGCAAGCTGCGGGCCCATCCGCCGCAGCCCGGGCAGGGCGGTTACCGTTGGTGCCATTCCTGAGGGGTCCCCCAGGCCCCGTGTAAGCCCAGGAGCCCCTTGGCCAAGCTTCCGGCACTCTCCCCTCCCCCACTGGCTGCGCTTTCCCACACCCCCGGCGCCGCCCCGTCCGGCGCCTGCTCGCTGGACACGATCCAGCAGGAGATGGAGCGTCTGCCCCAGGGTGCGAGGCGTCTCGCCGTGCAGCTGCGCCTGGCCCTCGACCCTTCCTGGCTCTGGTCGGTGCTCACCGACTACGAAAACCTCCATCACTTCATTCCCAACCTGGCTGCATCCCGCCAGCTCTGGCGCCGTCAGAACTTGGTGGGAGTGGAGCAGGTGGGCACCCAGCAGTTCTGCGGCCTGCGCTTCAGTGCCCGTGTGCAGCTGGAGCTGAGCGAGGAGCCCGAACAGGGCAGGCTTGCCTTCCGGATGCTGGAGGGCGATTTCCGCTGCTTTGAAGGGGCCTGGTCGGTCGGGGCCGATCCCGTTGGCACCTGGCTGCTCTACGACCTCACCGTGCAGGGCAAGCCGGGCATGCCGATCGGCCTGATCGAGCAACGTCTCAAGGACGATCTGGCCAACAACCTGCGCGGCGTGCAGCAGGAAGCCGCCCGCCGGGCTGCCGAGGCGGCTGCCTGAACGGCAGACCGGAGCCGGGGCGGGCCTGTGTGGCCTTCCTCACGCCCGGCAGACCTTCACCAACTGAAACAACAGCGCGGCAACAACAACTCCGTGGTTGCTTCGCTCCGCCTGTCTGCATGCATACCCCCAAGGGGATTCGAACCCCTGTCGCCTCCGTGAAAGGGAGGTGTCCTAGGCCTCTAGACGATGGGGGCGAGGCCACAGCCACTGGGCTGATGTGCTGGAAGCTACGGGTCCGCGGCGCCCTTCGTCAAGGCTCGCCCAGCCCCCGGGGAGGCGTCGGCGGCGGCGGCTCCGGAGCGCTCTGGCCCGTCCAGACCGGCACGGTGAAATGGAAGCAGGCCCCCTCACCGGGTTCGGAGACCACCCAGATGCGGCCGCCGTGCACCTCGGTGATGCGGCGGCACACCGACAGTCCCACGCCGAAGCCCGAGGTGCTGCCGGAGGTCTGGGGCAGGCGCACCCGATCCTGGAAAATGCGTTGCTGTTCCGGCCCAGGGATGCCCGGGCCGCTGTCGCAGATGCTCACCTGCACCCACTGGCTGGTGCGATGCAGCAGGGTGAGGCTCACGTTCCCCCCCTCCGGAGTGAACTTGAGGGCGTTCTCCAGCAGGTTGAGCAGCACCTGGCGCATGCGGCGCTGGTCGGCGTAGACGTCCGGCAGATCGGCGGGGATGTCGGTGACCAGATCGAGGTCGCGGCCCAC
>JBIIJS010000172.1:0-5872 GCA_044233605.1 Cyanobium sp.
CCCGGAGGAGCCCGACGACCAACTTGAACACCTGATCCGCAGCTGGCGGGCGCAGCTGAGCCTCTGGGCCGCCAACGGCAGGATCAGCAGGGCTGCGCAGATCGCCCTCAACCTTTCCGATCAGCACCCGCAACTGCATGAGTTTGTGGCGATGATCGCCTCAGGTGACTTCCGGCCACTCCCCCAGATTCTTGTGCTCAACTGGGAGGAGATGGAGGGCAGTGCCTGCGCCTACGCGCCGGAGCGGGGCCTGATCCTGATCAATCGCGAGTGGTTGGAGAACGCCGTTGACGAACAGGTCTTTGCCGTGCTCACCGAACAGCTCGGTCACCACCTCGATGTTCTGTTCAACCCGCTGGATACCCCGGGAGATGAGGGTGAGCTTTTTCTTGAATGCCTGCGTGCCGGTGATCCTTCCGACGACACCATTGCCCTGTTTCGGAACGAGGAGCCAGGCGGCGTGGTGCATCTTCATGGGGAAACCCTCTCGGTCGAGGAAGCTGGGGTGGGGGCCGTCTGTTTCGACCTGCGCGACCTGCCCAACCCCTCCAAGCAGCCGCCTGCATGAGCCCAACCCTTCTCTGCGCCGATCCGCACCATCCTTTCTGCCAGGTCATGGCCGAACGGTTCGGGATTCGGCCCCACCCTCTCGAAACGCCGCTCGACAGCAACGAAGAGCCGCTGCTGGTCGTGCAGAGCGTCTCTGCACCAGCGCTGCGTTCTGATCCAGGCGGCCGGCCGCTGCTGGAGATCGCTCCGTGGCATCTCAACCTGCCGGATCCGCCCCCCGGAACCGCCCTGCTGCGCCATGGGCCGCTGCTGTCTGATCTTCGTCATCACGATGAGGCCATCACCCTGCAGCGGCTGCTCCTCTGGCCCTACGGCGACGCAGCCATGGCCTGGCTGGCGGATGAGGATCTGCTGCGCGCCATCGAAACCTGGCTGCAGGATCCCTGGCGAGGGGAACGCAGGCTGGAGGGCCCCGAGGCCTTCTCTGCTGAACAGACAGCGGCCGCCATCCGCGCCGCTCTGAAGGCTGCACTGTCCAGCCCCGCCGCATTCGCAGCCCTCAAGTTCCAGGCCTGCGACCGCGATGGCGACCAGCTGCTCGACCCCGACGAGCTGCGCAGCACACTTCTGCAGGCCGGTGTGAGTGCTAATGAGGCCAACTGGGCACTGGAACTACTGGGCTGTCCTGAAGGCGTCGATGCCGCGCGTTTTCACGAGGGTGTCGATAGGGCCCTCACGGCTGCCCTGGCTGAGCAGAACGCGACGGTGCAGGTCGTGCGCCTGGATCGGCCGGCGGCCATCGCTGAACTGCTGCTGCACGGCTGGTGCGAGGCGGCAGCCATCGCCTTTCATGACAGGGCCGCTGCAGGGTGCCCGGGCTCCGGCATCGCCCTGCTCCAAGGCAGCACCCAACTGCCCGACACGCTCAGCGTCAGGGCCGTCGAATGGATTCCCGTGGAGATCGTGCCGGCCCTGGGGGTGATCAGCCGACGGGCGGGTCGCCTCGAAGGGCAGAACGCCCTGCTGTTCACCTATCGGCGCCGCGACGGCCGCGTTGATGTGCTGGAGCGCAGCCTGGATTTCCGCCTGTTTGAGTTGCGCGACCAGGATGCCAACCGCGCCCAGAACGGCAGCAACCGCAGCGAGGTACTGACCTGGCGCAAGGGCGATCTCGAGCGCAGCCTCACGCTGGTGGATCAGCGCGTGGTGGGGCTGCGGGTGCGGGGCCACTGGGGGGATCTGCACCGGGCGGAGAGGCTGCTGATCCGCGGCGAAACGATGCCCAACTGGCTGCGGGTGCTGTTCCGCCGCACCGGTGAGTTCCAGCTGCAACAGGAGCTGCCCCGCGCCCCGGCCGATCTTGTCTGCCGCTGCGCCCGGGTGCGCTGTGATCAGGTGGCGGAGCTGATCCGTGAGCAGCCCTCCCTCACCCTGGAGAGCCTGGCCCGGCAGACCAAGGCCACCACCGTCTGCGGTGGCTGCATCCCGATGTTCGAGAGCTGGCTGGCGGTGGGCGGCTCCATGCCTCCCGGTGCCGATGCAGCGGTGGCGGCGCAGGCGCCGATCGCCGGCACCGACGTGCAACCGGTGGTGGCCGCCAGCTCCTCGCTGCTGCCGATCCATGACCTGCGCAGCGAGGCCCGGGCTTTTCTGGAGCAGTGCTACGGCGAGCAGAACCTGCGCGATGTGCTCCAGCCGCGCCTGGCGGAGGTGGAGCAACAGCTTCAGCGGGAGGGCAGCTACCGCCACACCTACGACGAACTGGCCCATGGCGCCCGTCTGGCGTGGCGCAACTCCACCCGTTGCCTCGGCCGCCACCTCTGGCATGAGCTGGATGTGCGCGATCGCCGGGATCTGGAAAGCGAGGAGGAGATGTTTCAGGCCATCCTCGATCACATCGCCGCCGCCACCAATGGCGGCGAGCTGCGTTCCACGATCACGGTGTTCAAACCCGATGGGCGCCGCATCTGGAATCCCCAGTTCTGCCGCTATGCGGGCTATCGCCAGGGCGATGGCTCCATCCTCGGCGACCCGATGCAGCTGGAGCTCACCGAGGCCTTGCTGGCGATGGGCTGGGAACCAGGCGAGCGGGGCCGCTTCGATCTGCTGCCGATCGTGATCCAGCTGCCCGGCAGGCCGCCGCGCTGGTTCGAGCTGCCCCGCGAGCTGATCCTGGAGGTGCCGATTCGCCATCCTCACTACAGCTGGTTCGCCGATCTCGGGCTGCGTTGGTACGCCCTGCCGGCGGTGAGCAACATGGCCTTTGATTGTGGTGGCATTCAGTACACGGCGGCGCCATTCAATGGCTTCTACATGGGCACCGAAATTGGGGCGCGCAACTTCGCGGATCTGGATCGCTACAACCAGTTGCCCCTGATAGCGGAAAAGCTGGGACTCGACACCCGTTCGGAGCGCAGCCTCTGGCGCGACCGCGCTGTGGTGGAGCTCAATGTGGCAGTGCTGTACTCCTACGAACAGGCGGGAGTGCGGATGGCAGACCACCACACCCTCACCCGTTCGTTCATGGAGTTCACCGCCAGCGAACACCAGTGTGGCCGCAGGGTGGAGGTGGATCCCCGCTATGTGGTGCCGCCGATCTCAGCCTCGCTCACACCCACCTTCCACGCCAGCTTCGACGGCGAGCGGATTCTCAAGCCCAATTTCTTCTGGCTACCCGATCCCTGGCTGAGTTCCCAGAAACCGGGCACCGGCGGCTGTCCGTTTCATACCGGCGGCCAACCTTCAGCGCCTAGCGGAGGCGGCGACGCAGACGGCGACTGAGGCCGAAGGCTACGCCGGCACCCAACAGCGGCAGGGGCCCCGGCACGGAGGCAGGGGGCGCCTGGCCCACCACCAGCCTGATCCTGTCATTGGCGATGTAGGGATCATTGATATCTTTGGGCTGCAGGATCCAGGTGCCGAGCAGACCTGTTGTGGTGAGGCCGATGCTGGCCAGTGTCTCGTCAGTGATGGTGGAGCTGCTGATGATGGGCGTGCCGGAGATGTAGGAACCATCCATGTAGAAGGCTCCCTCTTGTCCCCAAAGCCAGGTGGTGATCCCGGTACTGCTGTTGCGAAGCACAATGATGCCGGGCTCGGAAGCGAAGGAGGAAGGACCCGTTATCTTGTATCCCGGAACAATGGCCAATGGACCCGTACAGATAATAGCCTGATCAGCAATCAGAAGTGGCTCGCAACCTTCTGGAGTAGTGGTCTGAATCTGTGGCAGCTCCAGCGTTCCGGATGTTTCCACAACCACATTGGGACCTGATTCATAAATGTAGTAGGTGAGGATGGCATGGCTGGGCTGGGGACAGGCCAGAAAAGTGAAACCGGCGAGGGGCGCCACCCATGCGGACAGCCGGCGAAACAGGGAAGAAATCATGAGAACTCTGGTGAGTGGTTGTCAATCGGTGATACCAAGCCGAAGCCTGGGAGCCAGCAGCCTTTGCTGATAAGGTCATGCCAACTAGAAGCGATACCTCAGGTTGGCACTGATGCCCTGGCTGCGGTAACCGCCTCCCATCTGAAGGTTGTATTCAGCGCGCACTTCCAGATTCTCTGAAATCGAAGCTTCGGCACCAACGTTGAGACGTCCGAGCAGAGTGGGTCCGTCGGTGACGACATCGAAGCTGCCGTTATCGAGCTGGTCTGCGCGAAACGACATGGGGGTGGTTACGCGGTTGTCGGGCAGCCAGCTGGCACCCGCACTGACGAAAGCCTTGAAGCCCGAGCCGCCCTTGCCGGTGCTGTAGAGAGTGTATTCAACCATCGGGGTGATGGCGACATTGAAATCACTGGAGCCACTGCTTTGCAGGGAGAGATCGCCGGTTGATTCCCGATAGGCTGGCATCCATGACTGGCTGAGATCAACATCGAGATAAGGCTTGAACTGGTGGCTGCCTGCTTGATGGTTGTAAGCGGCACGCAGTCGCAGGCCCAGCATCGACAGGCTGGAATCACTGCTGTAGTCTCCACCCATCTGCGCAGCAGAACCTCTGGCTGGCAGGAAAACAGTGCGGCTGTTCTCAAACCAACCCTGGGCAAAAGCAAGGGAACCTCCCAGCTCCCAGTTGCCGAGCTGCTTGCGCGCGGAAACAGCCACATCGAAGAAGTCGCCGTCGCTGCTGAAGTTGTCAGAGCGCAGATAGTTGGTGGCATAGCCCAAGGCAAGGCCGGCTGTCCAGCCATGGCCGAGATCGCGCTGTCCCCCCAGGCGAATTCCCGGTGCACTGACCCAATAGCCAGAGTTGCTGTCGTTGCTGGCCTGGGTGGAATAGTCGCCTGTGGCCCGTGCCCACACGCAATGCTGCTGGTTGGGCTTCAGCCCTTCAGGCGTAACGGTGGGACAGGTGAGGCTTTCGCTGAGAGCCGTGGAGAAGCTCGTTTTCATCTGGATCGGCTGGCTGTTCAAGGCCATGCCACCGATCTGCTTGAGTGTTGCTACGTAGTTGTCTGCATCCTTGGGAGCAAAGGTGTGGAAGTAGCTGAACAGCGAGGCGTCTGAGGGTTCACCCTGATCCCAGCTCCTCTGCAGATAGGTGGCCAAAGAGTGCTGATTCGATGTGAGGGAAACCGAATCAGGCGTGAAGTCGGCGACTGGCTTGATGGATAGTTTATTGCCCCTGCTGCGCAGTTGCCAGTCGTACAGGAGAAAGTTGGATGGAACCCAGGCGTTAAGAAGAATGGAATCGGCTGCCGCAAACTCGATTTCATCACGCAAGAGTGCGTTGGTACGGGGTATAACTTTACCGCTCAGGAGTATAGGGCCGCTGACATTTAAATAATCACTCTTGACTTCGGCGGTACTGTCAATGGTCAGTTCCAGAGTGCCAGTGTCGTGCTGCACAAAGCGGCCTTCAAGATCGGTTCGGGAAATCGTCTCGAGAGCGCCGATCCGCATCAGGCCATAGTTGTGCAGGCTGTTTTGGGAAACAGAGACAATCGTCCCTGTATTGAGGTTGGCGTAGTTGTTGATTTCACCCTGGCCGTTCAGATCGATGCTGCCATTGATAGTGCCATAGTTGGTTACAATCGTGTAGCCAGAGTCGGACACGATGGCAGTTGTGTTCTCCGCCGGTGTGTTGAAGGAATAGATGCTGCCTCCGCGATCGACGTAGATGGTATTGGGATTGGTTGAGTCGCTGCTGCCGCCTGAGAGCATGATTGCGGCGCCTGTAGATGGGGTATCCGCCTGGCTGCCCATTGAGGAGACTTCAATCGGTCCATTCAGGTAGATGTTGATCGGCTGGCTTGTCGGCCCGTTTGGGTAGGTTGTTCCGGAGGACTGGGCAAACACGCCCATTGAAGTATAGCTGTTGACAACAATACTTCCGTAGATGTTGATCTGGATATTGCCTCC
>JBIIJS010000173.1:0-5832 GCA_044233605.1 Cyanobium sp.
CCCGCAACATGGGCGTCGCCGTCAACGACTGAAGATCCACCCATCCACCCCACCGGGGGAGACCGCCCGTCGGTCGCTCGCACCCCATCCCGCCATGCCAAAAATCTCCAAGCGTTTTTCTGCCCTCGCCGCCAAGGTCGAAGACCGCGCCCATGAGCCGCTCGAGGCTCTCGAACTGGTGAAGGCCAACGCCACTGCCAAGTTCGATGAAACGATCGAGGCCCACGTGCGCCTCGGCATCGATCCCAAGTACACCGACCAGCAGCTGCGCACCACGGTGGCCCTGCCCCACGGCACCGGCCAGAGCATCCGCATCGCCGTGATCGCCCGTGGTGAGGCGGTTGCCGCCGCCAAGGCCGCCGGTGCCGACCTGGCCGGCGACGACGACCTGGTCGACTCCATCGCCAAGGGCGAGATGGACTTCGACCTGCTGATCGCCACCCCTGACATGATGCCCAAGGTGGCCAAGCTGGGTCGGGTGCTCGGTCCGCGCGGCCTGATGCCCAACCCCAAGGCCGGCACCGTCACCACCGACCTGGCCGGCGCCATCAACGAGTTCAAGGCGGGCAAGCTTGAGTTCCGCGCCGACCGCAGCGGCATTGTGCACGTGCGCTTCGGTAAGGCCAGCTTCGATGCGGCGAACCTGCTCGACAACCTCAAGGCTCTGCAGGAAACGATCGACCGCAACAAGCCCAGTGGTGCCAAGGGCCGCTACTGGCGTTCCCTTTACGTCACCTCCACGATGGGCCCCTCGGTGCAGGTGGATTTCTCCGCCCTCCAGGAGCTCAAACAGGAAGGCTGATCCGCTGGTACTGTATTGAGCTGGCTTTTGCCAGAAGGGCACGCGCCCTACCCCAGACAGCAGGCATCCCATTAAGTCCTGCCGAGGTGCACGCATCACGGTTCTGCCGTGAAAGGTTTTTCTGCCCGTGCGGATCTCCCTTGGAGGTCAGCGGTTGGGCGGAGCAAGCCGCGGCCTCAAGGTATGGCTGCCGCATCCAGCGGCTGCCTCTGGGCCGCGTACCCGGCTTGTTCCTCTCGATCCGTACCAAATCCCATGGGCCGCACGCTGGAGAACAAGCAACAGATCGTCGAAGAGCTCAAGGGGCTCCTCGGTGAAGCCGAAATGGCGCTGGTCCTTGATTACAAGGGCCTGTCCATCAAGGAGATGAGCGACCTGCGCACCCGTCTGCAGGCCGCCAACGGTGTCTGCAAGGTGACCAAGAACACCTTGATGCGCCGGGCCATTGATGGCGACAGCGCCTGGTCGGATCTCGAATCCCTGCTCACCGGCACCAATGCCTTCGTGCTCGTCAAGGGCGACGTGGGTGGTGCGGTGAAGGCCCTGCAGTCCTTCCAGAAGGACACCAAGAAGTCGGAAACGAAGGGAGGCCTTTTCGAAGGCAAGCTCCTCTCGCAGAACGACATCAAGGCCATTGGGGATCTGCCCTCGAAGGAGGTGCTCATGGCCCAGATCGCCGGTGCGATCAACGCCGTGGCCACCAAGCTCGCCGTGGGCATCAACGAGGTTCCCTCCGGTCTCGCCAGGGCCCTGCGCCAGCACGCCGACTCCGGCGAAGGCTGAGCCCAGGCTCGCCGATCCCTCCGTCCATCCCCCAGATCTGTTGCTGATTCTCAACCATGTCCGCTACCACCGACAACATTCTCGACCAGCTGAAAACCCTTTCCCTGCTTGAGGCTTCCGAGCTCGTCAAGCAGATTGAAGAGGCTTTCGGTGTGTCTGCCGCCGCCTCTGCCGGTGTCGTCGTCGCCGCCGCCGCCCCCGGCGCTGCTGCCGAGGCCGTCGAGGAGAAAACCGAATTCGACGTCATCCTCGAAAGCTTCGACGCTGCCGCCAAGATCAAGGTGCTGAAGGCCGTGCGCGAGGCCACCGGCCTCGGCCTGGGCGAAGCCAAGGCCCTTGTGGAGGCCGCCCCCAAGGCGGTCAAGGAAGGCATCGCCAAGGACGAAGCCGAGGCCCTCAAGAAGGCCATCGAGGAAGTCGGCGGCAAGGTCACCATCAAGTGATGCTCCGCTGATCCGCGTGGCCCTTGGCTGCGTGCCCGGCCGGCCCCCTCGGGGGCCGGTTTTTTTTGCCCAGCCGGAGGCAGAACAAAAAAAAGCCCCACCAAAGGCGGGGACTTGAGAGTGAAGCGTTTTCAGGAGTCTTTCCTCGTTTCGACCCTGGAAGGGCGCTTCCCACTCCTCACACATCCAGAATGTATCGAGCCGGAAGGTGGGGGGAAGGCGCGGCTGGCCACTTGTGCCGCCGGCTCATTCCTGGAAGGGGATCACCTGCAACGCGATCGCCCGGCCGGGCAGCGCAACCGGCGCAGCTCCCTGGGCCGAGGCCTGGTTCTGGTTCTGGTTCTGGTTTTGGTTTCGGTTTTGGTTAGCGGTGAGCCGAAGCGCCTGGCTGAGGTTCTGCCGCTGCGCAGGGGCCGGCTGGCGGCTGTTGCGGATCGCCGGTGGCTGGCTCGGCAGCGGCGGCAGGGCTCCTGCTCTGGGGCTGGCGGGGGTGCCGTTGGCCTGGGCGATCAGCTGGCGCAGCGAGCTGGGGTTGGCGAAGTAGATGTGATTGAGGGTCTGCTGGCCGAAGGCGCGCCGCTGCAGCTCCCAGCCCGGATCGAGCTGAAGAGCCACGAAGTTCTCCCGGTCGCGGCGCGGCACCACGGCCCGGCCCACCACCAGCACGGTGGGCTCGTTGGGGGAGAGGGCCTGCAGCAGCAGCTCGTTGCCCTGCTGCAGCAACCGCAGCCGGTAGGTGGTGGCCAGATCCTGTTCGCCGATGCGCAGCGAGTAGCCGTTGCTGTCGAGGTAGCGGCTGCAGAGGCCGGTGTAATCGAACTGGTTCAGGCTCGGCTCCACCAGGCCGTCGCTCAGGGGGGTCCAGCAGCGGGGGGCGGGGGCGATCTGCTCGAGCACCAGCAGGTTCCAGTCGCTCTGCCCCACCGGCCTCGCCAGCACGGCGAAACGCGAGGCATCGAGCGGGCGGCTCTGGAACAGGCCCGTGGCCTGCGCCAGCGGCGGCACTGCGGCGGGAGCGGCGGAGCCCGCCAGGGCCAGGCCCACCAGGGCCAGGTAGGTTCGCTTCATGGTCTCGACTCCCGGCCCCGGGGATCCCGGTGTGAGCGTTTGGGCACCTATTGAACCGCTGCTGACAAGGGGGAGCCCATGGTTGATGGTCCGCTCAGGGTTGTGGCCGCGGCCTGCGACGGAGCCTGCAGCGGCAATCCGGGTCCGGGGGGCTGGGGCGCCCTGCTGCGCTTCGAGGATGGTTCGGTGCAGGAGCTCGGCGGCGCCGACCGAGACACCACCAACAACCGCATGGAGCTCACGGCCGCGCTGGCTTTGTTCGAGCGGCTGCGCGACCTGCCCCGCCATCCCGACCTGGTGATCCGCACCGACAGCCGCTACCTGATCGACGGCCTGGAGAAATGGCTGGCGGGCTGGAAGCGCAAGGGCTGGCGCACCGCCTCCGGTGGCGCCGTGCTCAATCGCGATCTGTGGGAACAGCTCGATCGGGCGCGCCTGCCGGGCCTGCGCCTGCGGCATGTGCGCGGCCACAGCGGCGATCCCGACAACGACCGCTGCGATGCCATCGCCGTGGCCTTCTCGCGGGGGCGGCTGCCGCGCCTGGCGGCAGGGGAGGTGCTCGCCAGCGTGCGGATCGAAGCCGACCGTCCTGCCGTTGAGGAAGCGGCGCCAGCCGCCCTGCAGACGCTGCTGAGCCGCCTGGAGCTGGCCGATCGCCTCGCGGCGGGTGGATACGCGCTGAGCCTGGTGGAGCTGGCCCAGCTGGTGGAGCTGCCGATCCGTAGCCTCGAGGGCCGCGCCGAAGCCTGGATCTGGCGTGACTGGCGGGTGCATCCGCTCGGCGACGACCGCTGGCGTCTCGAAAGGGTGCGCGGCGCGGGAGGATTGGGATCAGGCGAGTGAGGGGCGGCGGCATGGCCAACGATCACGGGCAGAGACCGGCGGCCGCGCGGCAGGATCCCCAGCGGCAGGCAGCCGTGGCCCGGGCCGGGGCGAGCGGCGACCTTTACCGCCGTTTCGTGGGTCCGCTGCTGCGCCGCGATGACGGAGCCGATGCGGAACAGCTCAGCCGTCTCACCCTGGTGGCTCTGGCCCAGGCCGCGCAACGCCGCCGCTGGCCGCTGCTGGGGGGCGCCCTCAACGGACTGGGTGAGCAGCTGCGCCGCCGCGATCCCCGACTGGAGCAGACGCTGTTCGGCTGCCGTTTCGCCAATCCGGTCGGCCTGGCCGCCGGCTTCGATAAAAACGGGGTGGCCGCCGCCATCTGGCATCAGTTCGGCTTCGGCTTCGCCGAACTGGGTACGGTCACGTGGCATCCCCAGCCCGGCAATCCCCGGCCGCGCTTGTTCCGGCTGGCCCAGGAGCGGGCGGCCCTCAACCGGATGGGCTTCAACAACGACGGTGCCCGCGGCGTGCTGCGCAACCTCGAGCGCCAGGCCCTGCCGCCGCCGGGCCAGAGGCCCGCCGTGCTGGGCATCAACCTGGGCAAGTCGCGGATCGCGTCGCTGGAGCAGGCGGCCGACGACTACGCCCTTTCGCTGGAGCTGCTGGCACCGCTGGCCGATTACGCGGTGATGAACGTCAGTTCACCGAACACGCCGGGGTTGCGGGATCTGCAGGAGGAGGTGCAGCTGCGGCGGCTGGTGGAGCGTCTGCGGCGGCTGCCGGGCTGTCCGCCGCTGTTGGTGAAGATCGCCCCCGACCTCGAGGATGACGCCATCGACAGCATCGCCCGCATCGCCTACGAGGAGGGGCTGGCGGGGGTGATCGCCGTGAACACCAGCCTCGACCGGCTCGGGCTGGGGGAGCGGCGGCTGGAGGCCAGTGGGCGCACGCTTGCCGAGGAGGCCGGCGGCCTGAGCGGCCGGCCCCTGCGGGCCCGGGCCCTGGAGGTGCTGCGGCGGCTGCGGGCCACGGCAGGTCCGGCGCTGCCGCTGATCGGTGTGGGTGGCATCGATTCAGCCGCGGCCGCCTGGGAGCGGATCACGGCCGGCGCGTCGTTGGTTCAGCTATACACAGGCTGGATCTACGAGGGGCCGCAACTGGTGCCTTCGATCCTGGAAGGGCTCAGCGACCAGATGGATCGCCATGGCCTTGGCACGCTTGGAGAAGCTGTCGGTTCAGGGCTGACCTGGCGATGAAATCTGGGTATCTTTGCCTTAATTGACATGCGGGGCTGTGCAATTATCTGAGCTGATTGATCGAGGCAAGGAGGCGCTGCGCCCGATCAGGGCTCAGATGTTTCCCCGGCAGCTGCTGCTGGAACTGCATGATGAAAGCCTGCGGGGCCAGGTGCTGCTGAAGGAGTGCCCCGGGCCGGTGAGTCTGGAGGCGCCCCTGCCACCGTTCACGATCCGCGACGGCATGCCCCTGGAAAAGGAGCCGCTCGCTGATCTGATCGGCGATCTGATGGTGCGCGACGACCTGATCGATCACTTTGTGCTGGCGGCGTTGCCACCCTCCGCCGTGCAGTGGCGGGTGGTGGTATGGCCGTTCGACGAGTGGCCCGAGGATCCGGTTCGCGCTCTGCGTCAGATCGATCCGCCCCTCAACCTCCCCTACCCGCTCGAGGAGGCCAGCATCGACCTCCAGCCCCTGCCCGGTGAAGCGGGCCAGATGTTGTTGGCGGTGGCGCCGAAACGGCTGGTGCAGGGCTGGATTGATGTATTTGCCCTCGCCGGGGTGCAGCTCGAGCGGCTCGCGCCGGCCCAGAGCTGCCAGCTCTGCGCCATCGCCGGCCTGCTGCAGGATGCGCCGGCCGACCAGCTGGTGGCCCTGCTCGATTCCCATCCCGAG
>JBIIJS010000174.1:0-5797 GCA_044233605.1 Cyanobium sp.
CCTCCTGAACAGCCCATCACGTTGACGGGGGGGGCATGTGCCAGCAGCCCAGGCGTCTACCGCTGCGCGGCATCCAGCAGTTGCTCGCGCAACTGCTCCCGCGTCAGCTCCAGCGCCCCATCCAGCGCGGCGCCGTCGCGCCCGCCGGCCTGTGCCAGGTTGGGGCGGCCGCCGCCACCGCCACCGCAGGCCGTCGCCACGCCGCCGATGAACGCCCCGGCCTTGGGACCCTTGGCGATCACTGCCTTGCCGAAGGCAGCCACCAGGATCACCTTGCCGAGATCGGCGGGATCGGGCAGGCCACCCAGCACCACGGCGGCGCCGTCGCCCAGCTGGTCGGCCAGGCCCTGGGCCGCCGTTTGCAGGCCAGCCCCGTCCATCCCATCCAGCCGTTCCACCAGCACACGGAAGCTGCCCACCGCTTCGGCCCGGGCCGCCAGCGCCGCGGCCTTGGCGGCCGCCAGCTCGCCGCGGGCCGCCGCCAGCGCTTTCTGCGTGGCCCTGAGCTCGTCGGCCAGCTGGCTCACCCGCTCCACGATCTCGCCGGGCTGGGCCTTGAAGCGCTCGGCCAGGGGCTTCACCACCGCCTCCCGCTCCTTGAGATAGGCCAGCACCGCCGGTCCGGCCACCGCCTCGATGCGGCGGATGCCGGCCGCCACACCGCTTTCCGCCACGATCTTGAATACGCCGATCTCGGCGGTGTTGGCCACGTGGGTGCCGCCGCACAGCTCCATCGACACCCCCGGCACATCCACCACCCGCACCACGTCGCCGTACTTCTCCCCGAACATCGCCACCGCGCCGGCGGCCCGGGCCTGCTCGATCGCCATCTCCGCCACCTCCAGGCTGTGGGCCTCGCTGATCCAGCCGTTGATCAGCGCCTCGATCCGCTCCAGCTCTGCGGGAGTCACGGCGCGGGGGCAGTGGAAGTCGAAGCGCAGGCGATCGAAATCCACCAGCGAGCCGGCCTGGCCGATGCCCGGGTCCACCACCTGCTTGAGCGCCGCCTGCAGCAGGTGGGTGGCGGTGTGGTTGGCCTGGGCGCGGCGGCGGCAGGCCGCATCCACCCGGGCGGTGAGCAGGTCGCCCACCGCCACGCTGCCGCGCTCGATCCGGCCGCTGTGCACGAACACCGAGCGGTTGCGGCTCACGCCCTCGATGCTCACGATCACGCCCGCATCCACGCTGGTCTGGTCGCCGCCGCCCAGCAGCACGCCGCGGTCTCCCACCTGGCCGCCGCCCTCACCGTAGAAAGGGGTGGAATCAAGCACCAGCTGGACGCTGTCGCCAGCCACCGCGCGCTCCGCAGGCTCGCCGTTCACCACCAACGCCAGCACACAGCTGGGGTGCTCCAGGGCCTCATAGCCCTTGAACGCCGTGGCCGCCACCGTCGCCGCCACCTGATCCACGGCCTCCTGCAGGGTGAGATCGATGCTCACCGCCGCGGCCTTGGCCCGCTGGCGCTGCTCCTCCATCGCCGTCTCGAAGCCGGTGGTGTCCACCGTGAGGCCATGCTCCTCGGCGATCTCCTCGGTGAGCTCCAGGGGGAAGCCGTAGGTGTCGTACAGCTCGAAGGCCTGGGCGCCGGAAATCTGCCTGGGCTCGGCTGCCAGCACCTCCGCCAGCAGCTTCTCGCCGCGCTCCAGGGTTTCCAGGAAGCGAGCCTCCTCCCGCTGCAACTCGGCCAGGGTCACCTCTCGGCGCTCCTCCAGCTGGGGGTAGGCCGTGGCCATCAGAGCGATCGAGGCCTCGCCCATCGCCGTGAGGAAGGGCTTGTCGATGCCGAGCAAGCGGCCATGGCGCACCACGCGGCGCAACAACCGGCGCAAGATGTAACCGCGACCCAGGTTGCTGGCGGTCACGCCATCGCAGATCAACTGGGTGATGGCACGGCTGTGGTCGCCGATCACCTTGAGCGATGTTTTGCCCTTCTCATCGAGGGCGCGGTAGTCCACCCCGGCCAATCCCGCCGCCGTCTCGATCAGTGGGTAGATCAGGTCGGTTTCGTAGTTGTTGGGCACCCCTTGCAGGATCTGGGCCATGCGCTCCAGGCCCATGCCGGTGTCGATGTTGCGGTTGGCCAGCGGCGTGAGGTTGCCCTCCGCGTCGCGGTTGTACTGCATGAACACCAGGTTGTAGAACTCGATGAAGCGGCTGTCGTCTTCCAGGTCGATGCCGTCGTCGCCGAGGTCGGGCTTGAAGTCGTAGTAGATCTCCGAGCAGGGGCCGCAGGGGCCGGTGGGGCCGGAGGCCCAGAAGTTATCGGCCTCATCCATGCGGATGATCCGTTTGGGGTTCACGCCCACCCCATCGCGCCAGATCGCCGCGGCCTCGTCGTCTTCGCGGAAGACGCTCACCACCAGGTTGGCGGGCGAGAGCCCAAACACCTGGGTGCTCAGTTCCCAGGCCCACTCGATCGCCTGCTGCTTGAAGTAATCGCCGAAGGAGAAGTTACCGAGCATCTCGAAGAACGTGTGGTGCCGCGCCGTGCGGCCCACGTTCTCGATGTCGTTGGTGCGGATGCACTTCTGGCTGCTGGTGGCCCGCGGCGCCGGCCGCTCCTGCTGGCCCAGAAACACCGGCTTGAAGGGGAGCATGCCGGCGATGGTGAGCAGCACCGTGGGATCGTCCGGCACCAGCGAGGCGCTGGCCATCCGCCGGTGGCCGCGCTGCTCGTAGAAGGCCAGAAAAGCCTCGCGGATCTCGGCACCGCTGCGGGGGCGGCCAGCGGCTGGGGAAGAGGTGGCGGCGGCCATGGTGGAGCGGGACAGGACCTAGGGAGGCATGATCGCCCAGCATGGTCATCTGCTCGCAGTGGCGGACCCAGAGAGGGAAGGCAAACTGTGCGGGTCCGACCTGGGCCAGATCGTCCCGGTAGCCGCCTGATCGACCCTCGTCTGCCTCGACATGGTCGACCATCAGCCCGCACTGCCTCGCACCGATCGATCCTCGGCCGGCGCCAACGAAGGTCTGGAGGAGGCCTCGGACTGTGATGCTGCCGCAATCGGCTGGATCAAGCCTGGAGATCCGCGGATCGCAGTCGAGCGGGAGCCGCTGCTCTCGGCGCTCTGCCAAGACGGGCCATGCCGGCGCTGGACTGCTTGAGGTGGGCGAATTCAGCGATCACGCCATTGTTTACCGGAGCGTCAATCCCGTGCTGGAGCCCGAGCTGACCGGCAGCCTGCTGGCTGCGGCGCTCGAAGGAAGAACGCCGCAGCGACGTGCGCAAGGTCTGGAATCTGCTGTGAACCAGCCCCTATCAGTTCAGCCACGACAAAGCATCGCTCTCAGCAGCTGTACATCGGCAAGCACTGCCCCCACAACGCCCAGTTCAAGGCGGCCTGCATCTCCCGCATGCTCGCCACGCCGATGATTCAGGCCAGCCTGTACATGGACAACGGCCCCGATCTCACGGGCTGCCAGATCGGCTACGACCTATCCCTGCCACGGCGGCTCGGCCTCTACCGGATGGCGCTGATGCAGAAGGTGCGGCTGGCCCATCGCCGCCTGCTCTGGCACACAGGCAGCTGAGCCTTGCTGGCCCGGCAGCGGACAGGCACAAGGCATGATCGCCCAGCAAGAGGTACGTTTCGCCCTTGGGGCCGCCGCGTGAGCCAGCTCCCTGCACCACCATCCCGCCAGCAGCTGCGCCTGCAGTCGATCGCCTGGGCCCTGGGGCTGGCCGGCGGCCGTGGTGACGGTTGCGCCAACTGTGATGATGGGGCTCATCCGTGCCTGGTCGCCGCTGGTCGGCGCCGCCCTGCTGCTGCACCTGTCACTGCAGCTGCGGCACGGATCTCGCCTGGTCGCCTCCTGCAACCTGTCGGCCCGCCGGCCCTGATGACCCTGGGATGAGCCTGCTGCACGCCACCTGGCTGTTCCCGCCCGAAGGCTCCGGTGGACGGCTGTTTCTATGGGCCGACACCTGGAGGGTCGCGGCGCCGGTGGTGCCCGGCGGTGAGCTGGCCGACCACCCGCTCGCCCTCAGCCAGGACGACCTGGCCGGCTGGCTCGACGACCACGACCTCTGGAGCGAGGCGCTGCGGCCGGCTTTCGCCACCCTCACCCTGCCGAGCCGCCAGCAGGCGGCTCGGGGCCGCAAACGCACGGAGGGGGCCTGGAGCGGCCTGCCCCTGCAGGCCGGTGAACCGATCCCGAAGGAAACCCAGTGGTGGCCGTGGCGGGTAGAGGGCTGGGCCCTGGAGCCGGGGGCGGCGGCCGAATGGCTGAGTGGCCTCCCGCTGGCCGAGGGGAGGGCTGACCTGGCCGATGAACTGCGCTGGTGGACGCACCTGCAGCGCTGGGCCCTGAGCCTGATCGCCCGGGGGCGCTGGCTGCCGCTGGTGGAGGAAGGCCGCGCCCACTGGCTGCCGCTGATCAACCGCGAGGGCGACCGCCACCGGCTGGAGGAGATGGCGGTGCGCCTGCCCCAGGCGGCCTGCTGCGCCATGGCCGATGAGGCGGTGGCCTGCCGGCGGCCCGGCAGCGGCCGGCTGCGGGTGGCCAGCCTGCTGGCCTCCCTGCTCGACGGCCAGCTGCGTACCGGCCACCAGGCCGATCCCCAGGGCCTCGATCCACTGCTGGCCGCCTGGGACAGGGCCCTGGGCCGCGGCGACGGCCGCCTCAAGCTCGACGAGGAGGCCAGCGAACGACTCCAGATCGCAACCCACCACTGGCGCGAGGCGGTGGCGGGCCGAGTGGCGCCGGCGCGGGCCTGCCTGGAGCTGTTCACGCCGGCCGAGGGCGAGGAGCTGTGGGAGCTGCGCCTGTCGCTGCAGGCCGAGGCCGACCCCACGCTGCGGTTGCCGGCCAGTGGCGTGTGGGCGCGGGGCGACAACCCCCTGCAGCTCGGCGAGGTGGAGGTGGCGCAGCCGGGCGAGCTGCTGCTGGAGGGTCTGGGGCGGGCCCTGCAGGTGTTCGAGCCGATCGCCCGCGGGCTCGATTCGGCGGCGCCGGAGACGATGCAGCTCACACCGGCCGAAGCATTCGTGCTGGTGCGCACCGCCGCCGCCCAACTGCGCGACGTGGGCGTGGGCGTGATCCTGCCGCCCAGCCTCAGCGGCGGCCTGGCCAGCCGGCTGGGCCTCTCGATCAAGGCGGAGCTGCCGGCCTCCTCCCGCGGCTTCAGCCTCGGCGAAAGCCTCGACTGGTCGTACGAGCTGATGATCGGCGGCGTCACGCTCAGCTTCAAGGAGCTGGAGCGGCTGCAGGCCAAACGCAGCCCGCTGGTGCAGCACAAGGGCGCCTGGATCGAGCTGCGGCCCAACGACGTGCGCAATGCCGAGCGCTTCGGCACCGCCGATCCGGGCCTCAGCCTCGACGACGCCCTGCGCCTCACCGCCAGCGACGGCGAGACACTGATGCGCCTGCCGGTGCATCGCTTCGATCCGGGTCCGCGGCTCAAGGCGGTGCTCGAGCAGTACCACCAGCAGAAGGCGCCCGATCCACTGCCGGCACCGGAGGGCTTCGCCGGCCAGCTGCGGCCCTACCAGGAGCGGGGGCTGGGCTGGCTGGCCTTCCTGCACCGCTTCGACCAGGGGGCCTGCCTGGCCGACGACATGGGCCTGGGCAAGACGATCCAGCTGCTGGCCTTCCTGCAGCACCTCAAGGCGGAGCAGGAGCTGAAGCGCCCGATCCTGCTGGTGGCCCCCACCTCGGTGCTCACCAACTGGAAGCGGGAAGCGGCGGGCTTCACTCCGGAGCTGGCGGTGAGGGAGCACTACGGCCCGCGGCGGCCCAGCACGCCGTCGGCGCTGGCCAAGGCGCTGAAGGAGGTGGATCTGGTGCTCACCAGCTA
>JBIIJS010000015.1:0-21614 GCA_044233605.1 Cyanobium sp.
CCGCAGCACCCGCTCCTGCACGAGCTGGATCAGGGCGTCGATATCGTCGGCGCTGGCAGCGCCGGTGTTGACAATGAAATTGGCGTGAATCGGCGACACCTGGGCACCACCGATGCTCAGTCCCTTGAGACCGAGGGCCTCGATCAGTCGGCCCGCCTTCTCGGGCTCGGGGTTGCGGAACACGCTGCCGCAGCTCGGTTGCTGGTAGGGCTGGGTGCTGGTGCGGCTGTGCAGGTTGGTGCTGGTGCGGGCCGTCACAGCCGCCGGGTCATGGCCCGCCTCCAAGCGGAAGCGCGCCGCCAGCACCAGCAGCGGTTCCTCCTGCAGGCGGCTGTGGCGGTAGGCGAAGGCCAGGGCCTCCCCATCCAGCTCGAAGGGCAGCGCCGGTTTGGCCGGATCCAGCACCTCCGCCGCCACGAACGTTTCGGCCAGGCAGCCCCCCTGGGCGCCCGCGTTCATCACCACGGCTCCGCCCACAGTGCCGGGAATCCCCACCGCCCATTCCAGGCCCGCCAGGCCGGACCGGGCCGCCTTGCGGGCCAGGGTGGGGATCGGCTCGCCCGCCTCCGCCTCCACCTCGCCGGTGTCTGCATCGAGGCGGCTGCCCTGCAGCCGGCGGTTGCAGAGGGTGAGGCCGGGCAGGCCGGCGTCGGCGATCAGCAGGTTGGAGCCGGCACCGATGCAGCGGTAGGGCAGGTTCTGCTCCACAGCCCAGGAGGCCAGCGCGATCAGCTCTTCGCGGCTGGCGGGTTCGGCGAACCATTCGGCGGGGCCGCCTACCTTCCAGGTGGTGAAGTCGCTCAGGGCGACCGAACGTCGCAGGCCCGGGGGGTGCTCCGACGACGCCATCTCAGGCCACCGGTGCGCTCGGCACTTCGCCGCGGCGATCGAGTCGGTCCCAGAGGCTGTTGACATCGCCCGCACCCATTGCCACCACAAGATCGCCCGTGCGGCTTGAGGCTGCCAGCTGCTCCACCAGCTGATCGAGATCATCGGCCGCCTGCACCTCGAGGTGGGGCGCCTGCTGTCGCACCGCTTCAGCCAGGGCGGCGCTGGAGATGCCGGGGATCGGCTCTTCGCCGGCGGAATAAAGGGGAGCCACCAGCACTTGGTCGGCCTGGGCCAACGCAATGGCGAATTCCTTCAGGAACTGGCGGGTGCGGCTGTAGCGGTGCGGCTGGAACACCGCCAGAAGACGCTGGGGGGTGATCGGCAGCGGGCTGCGGCCGCTGGCCACCATCATCCGGGCCATCGCCAGGGTGGCGGCCACCTCGCTGGGATGGTGGGCATAGTCATCGACGATGACGCGCTCCTGCCAGATGCCGCGGCAGTCGAAGCGGCGACCCGGGGATTGCAGCCGTGTGATCGCCGTCTGCAGTGCCTCGAAGGGAATGCCCTCCAGCCGGCAGGCGGCGATGGCGGCGGTGGCGTTGCTGAGGTTGTGGCGGCCGGGCAGCGGCAGATCAATCCCTCCCACCAGCTCACCGCCTTCGAAGAAATCGGCCCGGGTGCCGTCACCACGCTCCTCCCGCACCAAGGCGGCGAAGTCGACCCCCTCGGCGGTTTCGGTCGACCACCAGCTATGGGGCTGAAAATGCTCTCCCAGGATGGGACAGTCGCGGTTGGCCAGCAACCGCTCACAGCCGGCAGCGAAGCGCTGAAGGGTTTCGATCAGTGCCTCCAGGTTCGGGTAGTGGTCGGTGTGGTCGAGCTCGATGTTGGTGAGAACGCCAAGCCGGGCCTCAAACTTCACCAGCGAACCATCTGACTCATCGGCCTCCGCCACCAGCAGCCGTCCCTGCCCCTGGCGGCCGTTGCTGCCGAAGGCGGGCACCACCCCGCCGATCACGGCGGTGGGGTCCTGGTCGGTGGCTTCGAGCAGGGTGGCGATCAGGGTGCTGGTGGTGGTTTTGCCGTGGCTGCCGGCCACAGCGATCGAGGGCTGGGAGCTGATCAGCGCGGCGAGCACATCGGAGCGGTGCACCACCCTGAGGCCGCGGCGTCGGGCTTCGGCCAGTTCCGGATTGCTCTCGGGTACGGCGGAGCTCACCACCACCACGGGAGTTGCGGCAGTGGCCTCGCAGACGGCCGCGATCGTTTCGGCCCGCTGCTCGAGAAACACCACGACCGCCTGCTGGCGAAGCCGTTCCACTACCGGGGTGTTGCGCCGGTCGGAGCCGCTGACCGTGTGGCCCCGGGCCGCCAGGATCCCTGCAAGGGCAGACATGCCGATGCCGCCGACGCCGATGAAATGGAGGGGTTGCTGCCGGTCGAGCGTCAGGGTCAAGGTCACCTCCGGGACCTGCTGAAAATAGGGCCTGAAGCACCCTCGCTTGTTTACGAGATGCTTCGCCTTGCCGGGGCTGTCGGGTCTCGCCGAATCCCTGCAGCAACTGGCTGGGGATCCGCCGTTGGCCGGTGAACCCCCACCCTGCTCGCGTTTGCGCTTGAAGCGGCACCGCTGAGGGGCGCCCGTTCGGCAAAGCAAGGGGTCGTCAGGATTTCTGTATGATCGGCAGCCGAAAACACCATTGCCAGCGGGTTTCTCCGCTTCCTGCCATGACTCTCAAGGTTGCGATCAATGGATTCGGCCGCATCGGTCGCAACTTCACGCGCTGCTGGCTCAGCCGCGGCGAGAACACCGGCATCGAGCTGGTGGGCATCAATGGCTCCGGCGACACCACCACCAACGCCCACCTGCTCAAGTACGACTCGATGCTGGGTCCTCTGAAGGGAGTTGATGTCACGACCACCGACAACACAATCAGCCTCAACGGCAAGGAGATCAAGGTTTTTTATGACCGCAATCCAGCCAACCTGCCCTGGAAGGAGTGGGGCGTAGATCTGGTGATCGAATCCACAGGTGTCTTCAATGATGATGTGGGTGCCAGCAAGCACTTCGAGGCCGGTGCCAAGAAGGTGATCCTCACCGCCCCCGGCAAGGGCGCCAAGGTGGGTACCTTCGTGGTGGGTGTGAACGCGGATCAATATCGCCACGAAGACTGGGACATCCTCAGCAACGCCAGCTGCACCACCAATTGCATGGCGCCGGTTGTCAAGGTGCTTGATCAAGCCTTTGGCATCGTCAAGGGCACGATGACCACCACCCACAGTTATACGGGTGACCAGCGCATCCTCGACGCCTCGCACCGCGACCTGCGCCGAGCCCGTGCCGCTGCCGTGAACATCGTGCCCACCAGTACCGGTGCAGCCAAGGCCGTTGCCCTCGTGTATCCCCCGGTTAAGGGCAAGCTGAGCGGCATCGCCCTGCGCGTGCCCACCCCCAACGTGTCGGTGGTTGATATGGTGCTCGAGTTGAGCCGCGACACCACCAAGGATGAGGTGAATGCCGTGCTCAAGGAGGCCTCCGAGAACGGCATGAAGGGCATCATCAAATACAGCGATCTGCCCCTTGTTTCGAGCGATCACGCCGGTACTGATGAGAGCACCATCGTTGATTCCGATCTCACCCTGGTGATGGGAGGAAACATGGTGAAGGTGATCTGCTGGTACGACAACGAGTGGGGCTACAGTCAGCGCGTCGTCGATCTCGCTGAGATCGTGGCCAAGAACTGGAAGTGAGTTTTCCTGGTCGGCATGGCCGCTGCTGACTCCCGATCTGCATCACTCTCATCAGAGCTCCCAGCCGCCGCAAGGCGGCTTTTCTATGGCTGTGGCCGCGCTCAGCCCCTTCCACTCCGCTGTTGCTTGACAGCAACCGACAGCCGGTCCTTCTGCGATCAGCTCGCCAGTCAGCTCGTGAGCCTGCTGGGAGAGCCCCCTACCCGGGTGCGGTGCGACATCAGACCAGCTTCTGAGCGGGGGCCGGATCACCCCTTGTGCGCCTCTTCGCTGAAATGGCGGTAGCCGCCGAGGGCCCCCACACCGTCGCCCCAGGCGGTGCCATCCGTCCAGCCCAGATCGCCTGGATTGCCGGCCACCAACGCGCCGATCGGCACCGTTCCCGGCAGGAACGCCGGCAGGGCCGCCGCCCAGGCGGGCTTCAGCGCCAGCACCAGTTCGAAATCTTCGCCACCGCCGAGGCACCAGCGCTCCGCTTCCGGCAGGGCGGCCATGAATGGGTCGAGGGGCAGCCCATTGCGATCCAGCCGGGCAGAGCAGCCGCTGGCCGCCGCGATCGCCGCCACCGCTGCCGCCAGGCCGTCGCTGCTGTCGCAGCCGCCCACTCGCCAGGGGCTGCCGGCCGGGCGGCTGGCGATCAGGGCGCGTACCGCATCGAATCGCGGCCGCGGCCGCCGGTGGGCCCCGATCGCCCGCGCTGCCAGAGCCGCCCCTTCTCGGTCACCGCCCGCGTTGGTGGAGAGCTGGATCTCCTCTTGCAGCAGCGCCAGTCCCAGGCGGCTCAGCCCATGGGGTCCGGTGCAGACCAGCAGATCCCCGGGCTGGCCATCGGCGCGGCGGATCGGGCCGACTGCGGCATCCAGCCGCCCGATCGCCGTGACCGCCAGCATCCGCTGCGCCCCGCCGCTGCAGTCGCCCCCCAGCAGCACGCCGCCATGGGCCTCGAGCGCCTCCTGCAGCCCGCCGTACACCCCTTCCACCCAGCTCCAGGGCGTGCTGGCCGGCGCCACCAGGCCCACCGTGATCCCCACCACCTCGGTGCAGCCCATCGCCGCCAGATCGGAGAGGTTGGCTGCGGCAGCCCGCCAGCCCACGTCCGCCGCTGCGGTGGTTGCGTCGCTGAAGTGGACGCCTTCCACCAGCACATCGGTGTTGATCACCAGTTGCCCGGCCCGTTCGCCGCCATGGTTCAGCAGGGCGGCGTCATCGCTGAACTGGCCCGGCGGCGCGAACGCCCCGAGCCGACGGATCAGCTCCCACTCGCCCAGATCCGCCAGGGTTTCCCCCATGGCAGCGCTCAGGCGTGGGGCTTGAGGTTGTCGGCGCCATCGATCACCCGCATCGAGACGATGCGGTCATCGACCCCGAGCTCTTCCAGCACATCCATGCCTTCCACCACATAGCCGAAGGCCGCGTTGCGGCCATCCACCAGGTTGAGACCGGCCGGGGTGAGCTCCGCTTCGTAGAGGAAGAAGAAGAACTGCGACGATCCATCGTCGAGATGCTCGTCGGAGTGGGCCCAACCGAGGGTGCCGTAGGTGGCGAAGGGCAGCACCGGCTCCGCCTTGTAGCGGCCCACGTCTTCAAAGGTCTGGTTGTAGATGGGCTCGGTGTCTCCGGCGATGCGGATCTCCAGCGGCACGTGCCGCTCCTCGCCGCTCTTCGGATCCACGTAGCCCACGGCGTCGCCCTTCGGATCGCCGCTCTGGAGCACGTAGAAGTCTTCGGCCCGGGTGAAGGGAAGGTCGTCGTAGAACTTCCGTTGAACCAGATCCACGAAGGCGCCGCCCGTGAGCGGAGCGTTGTAGCCGTCGATCACGGCGGTGAGGTCGCCCTTGCTGGTGCTGATGTTCACGGTGGCCCGGCCTAGCAGCCGCGGCAGGGCATCGAACTCGGCCGGGATCGTGAACGGGAAGGGGCCCACCAGCCGGGCCTCGGCGCTGCCGATGGTGGCCAGGGCAGCGCGACGGCTCGTCAGGAAGGCGTCTCGGTCCTGGGCCTCCGCGGCTACGGCCACCTCACGCAGCTGGATCTCGAGCTCGTCGAGCCGCTCGCCTGCCCAGGCCTGGTCTTCGGGGGCGAAGCGCTCGAGGATGGCGGCCCGCTGGCTCGTCAGCAGCGACTGGCTGCGGGTCACCGCGCCGGCCAGGGGTTTCCAGCGCTTGGCCCGCAGATCATCGCTGGTGGATTCCAGCCGGTGCTGCAGAGCCTGCAGTTGGGGTGCGTTGATCGGCAGGGCGTTGCGCAGGATCGCCTCGGGATCCTTCACGGCGTTGCCCTGGGGCAGGGCTGCCCAGGCGCTGGGGGCCAGCAGCAGCGCCACCAGGCAGGCCGCCACCAGCCTCAGCCCGGAGCGGGAGCCGGTTTGCAACGATCTCCAGCCCATCGAGATAGTCGAGAGTGTGCGGACTCTGGCACAAGCTCCCGGCAGTGGAATGGCCTCGGGCCTAAGCGGCTCTGCCGGAGCGTCCCGGTAGCCAGACGTACAATCCTGCTCATCCGATCCGCCGGGATGATCTCCAGCAACGATTTTCGTACGGGCACCTCGATCGAGCTGGATGGCCAGGTCTGGCGTGTCGTCGAGTTTCTGCACGTCAAGCCCGGCAAGGGTTCGGCTTTTGTGCGCACCAAGCTGAAGGCTGTGCAGAGCGGCAATGTGGTCGAGAAAACGTTCCGGGCCGGTGAGACCGTGCCCCAGGCGATGCTCGAGAAATCGACCCTCCAGCACACCTATATGGAGGGTGACGACTTTGTGTTCATGGATATGGGCAGCTACGAGGAGACGCGCCTCACCGCTGCCCAGATCGGCGACCAGCGCAAGTACCTCAAGGAGGGAATGGAGGTCAGCGTCGTCTCCTGGAATGGCAAGCCGCTGGAGGTGGAGCTCCCGAATTCGGTGATCCTCGAGATCACCCAGACCGATCCCGGCGTCAAGGGCGATACCGCCACCGGTGGCACCAAGCCCGCCATCGTCGAGACCGGCGCTCAGGTGATGGTGCCCCTGTTCCTCTCGATCGGCGAGAAGATCAAGATCGACACCCGCACCGACAGCTACCTCGGTCGGGAGTCCTGATCTCATGCAGCTCGACCACGACCAACTCCGCCAGCTGCTCGCTCTCCTCGGCGAAAGCGACATTCAGGAGCTGAGGCTCGAGGGCGACGACTTCCGCCTGGAGGTGCGCCGCAATCTCCCCGGGCCGCCGCCGGTGGCTGTGGTGAGCCCCCCGGCCGCCGCCACTCCGCTGCCCGCCGCTGAGGTCACAGCCGCTGCGCCCGCCGCCGCTCCTTCCACCCCGCCGCCCGCGGCACCTGCCGCGCGGAGCGATCTGCAGGAGATCACCGCACCGATGGTCGGCACCTTCTATCGCTCCCCTGCCCCGGGGGATCCGCCCTTCGTTGAGATTGGCAACCGCATCAACGCCGGTCAGGCGGTCTGCATTCTCGAGGCGATGAAGCTGATGAATGAACTTGAGTCTGAAGTCAGCGGCGAAGTGGTGGAGATCCTGGTCGAGAACGGCACGCCGGTGGAATTCGGCCAGGTGCTGATGCGCATCAAGCCCGGCTGATCCCGGCTCAGCCCAGTTCCAGGGCGGTGCGGATCGCTGCTTCCATGCTTTGTGGCCGCGCCAGACCGAGGCCGGCGATGTCGAAGGCGGTGCCGTGGTCGGGTGATGTGCGCAAAAATGGCAGGCCGAGGCTGGTGTTGACCGCGGCATCGAAGGCCAGCAGTTTCACAGGAATCAGCCCCTGGTCGTGGTACAGGGCCAGGTAGCCGTCCGCACCCCTGCCTTCGCCCCTCCAGGCTGCGGCCGCCTCCAGCCAGCAGCTGTCCGGAGGGAGCGGCCCCACCAGCTCCACATCCGGATGACGGCAACGCCAGGCCTCCAGGCAGGGGATCAGCCAGTCGCGTTCCTCCCGGCCCAGCTGGCCGTTTTCGCCGGCGTGGGGGTTGAGGCCGGCCACCACCAGCCGCGGTCGCGGTTGCAAGCGCCTACAGAAGGAGAGCAGCACGTCGAGCCGGCGTTCCAGCAGCGACGCCGTCAGCAGACGCGGAACCTCCGCCAGCGGCACGTGGGTGGTGGCCAGCAGCGTGTTGAGCCTCCAGCCGCCCCCCGGTGCCAGGGCGGTGAACAGCATTGAGGCCTCCTGCGCCCCGGCCAGTTCCGCCAAACGCTCGGTCTGGCCCGGGTAGTGGTGGCCGGCGGCATGCCAGCTGCTCTTGCAGATCGGTGCGGTCACCAGGCTGCGGCAGCGGCCCTGCTGCACCAGCTCCACCGCCCGGGTGAGCCAGTGGAAACTGGCCGCGCCGGCCTCGGCTCCGCTGCTGCCCGGAGTCACCGGCGTCTGCAGGGGCAGATCGACCAGCTCAAAGTTCTCCGGGTCGGCCAGTTCCGGGCAGCCGGCTTCGATCAGGCGCCGCCGGCTCTCGTGCAACCAGCGGCGGCAGCCCACCAGCACCACCGCGGCAGGATCGGGATCGAGCCTGGCCAGGGCACCCAGGGTCACCTCGGCGCCGATGCCGGCGGGATCCCCGAGGGCGATGGCAATCCGGCTGGCTTCGCTCATGATGGGGATGTTGCCACTCGGCTGATCCCATGGTGCGCTGGTTGATGCTGGGTCTGCTGCTCGCCGGGCTGGGCATTGGCGTGCAGCAGGAGTGGGTCAGCTTCGATTTCCGCAAGTTCGTCACCGACCTGAACATGCCGTTCCTGGCGGATCCGGAGCCCACCCGCCGCTTTCAGTTTCAGCGGCCCGGCTCCTAGGACCCGGCCGCCTGCTCATCGGTCCGCGCTCTCGCTTTCGGCGGCCAGGCAGGCCCGGAAGCCCTCGCGATAGCTGGGGTAGAGCAGCCGGTAGCCGAGCCGCTCACGCAGCAGGCGACTGTCGGCGCGGCGGTTTTCGTTCCAGAAGCTGCGTGCCATGCTGCCCATGCCTGGGGCCACCTGCTGCCAGCTCTGCACCGGCGGCAGGGGCACCCCGAGCAGGTGGGCCGCGTAGCCCAGCGTCTCGCTGGACGGACAGGGCATGGCATCGGCCACGATCAGGGTGTCGGGCCGTCGCTGCGGCTGCAGCGCCAGGCAGTGCAGCAGGGCACCGACGATGTCGTCGACGTGTACCCGCGAGAACACCTGGCCGGGTTTGTGGATCAGCCGGGCTTCGCCGCGGCGAAGCCCGGCGAAGGGAGTGCGGCCGGGTCCGTAGATCGCCGGCAGCCGGATGATCTGCAGCGGCAGGCCGGTGGCGCGCCAGGCCTGCTCGCAGGCCAGCCGGGCGCTGCTGCGTCCCGCGGCGGCGGCGGTGGGGCTCGTTTCATCCACCCAGGCGCCGCCGGTGTCGCCATAGACGCCGGTGGTGGAGAGGTAAGCCACCCAGGCGGGCTGCAGCGTCCGGATCCGTTCGCCCAGATGACGCAGCACCGGATCCTGCCCGTTCCCGTCGGGGGGGATCGTGACCAACACATGGGTCGTGCCCGCCAACTCCTCCGGAGAGGGCAGCACGCCGACGTCGCCGTCGAATCGCAGCCAGCGAAACAAGCCCGGCCCATCCCCATCCCCGGTTTCCGGCAGGGAGCGGCGGGTCAGCGCAGCGGGCACCCCCCGCTCCGCCAGCGCTGCGGCGAAACGCCGGCCCGTGTAGCCGCCACCCAGCACGAGCAGGCGGCGGATCTCGCTGCGGTTGACAGATGGCGCATTCATGAGTACACATGTATCAGCCGTGGATTCCGAGGGCCCCCATGCGTTCCCTTCCCTTTGCCTCTTCCGTTCACCCGCTCACTTCCGTGCACCGGTTCGCCGCGTCCACACCTCCTCTCTCTACCGCACCCTTCATGCGGCCATCACCCTGGCCGGACCAGCCGCGCCCGGCCGCTCCGTTGCCGGTGGGCGTGCCGCTGGCCCTGGCGGCCGTGCTGCTCTCTCTGGCGGTGCTGGTGGCTCCGGAGCGTCCCGCCGATCAGGAGGCCATCTGCCAGCGCCACAACGGCGCTGCGGCCTGTCGCGTCTGGTGATCATGCCGGTGCCTGCGCGCTTCGGGCGCTGCCGGGCGTGTGCTGCCTGTCGATTCCGGGGCTGCCCACTGCAGCAGTCGCAGCGCCAGCCGCAGGTCGCCGTCGGTCCAGGCGCGCAGGGCCATGGCCCGTCGCGGGTCGTAAAAACTCTGGCTGCGGTACCAGTTGAAGGCGTCGCTGTCGCCTTTGCTGCCATTGCAGGGCAGGCAGGCCGGTACGCAGTTTTCGGTAACGCTCAGGCCGCCCCGGCTGCGGGGGTGCACGTGATCGATGGATTCAGACGGTTCACCGCAGTAGATACAGCAGCTCTCGGTGATCGAATGGAGCGTCCGTCGCCAGCGCCGGGCACGCACTTTGGGGCAGAGATCTTCCAGGAAAACTCCATCCCTGGCCTGCATGGGTGCATTCCGAATTGGCGGCAGTCTGCTCACATCCGCTGGGGTGTCAATGTGTCGCTGACTGCACTTTGCGCGATTGAAGGCTCAGCTCGTTCAGATGCGACTGGGGCCCACGGGTTTGATCGAGGTGGCCTCACCTTTCGATGCGGTCACCCATGCCCAGCTGCGGGCCGTGCGACCCGCCGGCCGCTGGCTGAGCCGCAGCGGCTGCTGGGAATTTCCGCTGGAGGCCGCGGCAGCCCTGGAGCAGCAGCTGGCGGGCCGCTTTCCGCTCACGTCGGAGCTGCGTCAGTGGCTTGACTGGCACCGCCAGCCCCTGCCGCCTTTGCCGCCGCACCGGCAGATGGTGGCCGCCGCCGGGCTCGAGCAGCCCCTCCAGGATGGCCGGCGGCTCTATGCCCATCAGCGGGCGGCCGTGCGCTGGCTTCTGGCCCGGCGTGGTGCCGTTCTGGCCGATGCCATGGGCCTGGGCAAGACCCTCACGGCCCTGGTGGCGGCACGCACCATGGTGCGCCTCGCCGACTGCCGCATCCTGGTGCTGGCTCCGGGAGGGCTGCATTCCCACTGGCGGCGCGAGGCGGCCGCCCTCGGCCTCAGGCTGGAGCTGCACAGCTGGGCCCGGGTCCCCCTGCAAGCCCCTGAGGCGGGCACGGTGCTGATCGCCGATGAGGCCCATTTCGCCCAGAACCTCAGCGCCGCCCGCACCCAGGCGTTCCTGCGCCTGGCGCGCCACCCCCGCTTGCGGGCGATCTGGCTGCTGAGCGGCACACCGATGAAGAACGGGCGGCCGGTGCAGCTGTTTCCGTTGCTGGCGGCCATCGGCCATCCGCTCGGGCGCGATCAGCGGGTCTACGAGGAGCGCTACTGCCAGGGTCACTGGCGGGAGCAGGGAGGTCGGCGGATCTGGCAGGCCAGCGGTGCCGGCCATCTCGATGAGCTTCAGCGGCTGGTGCGGCCCTTATTGCTGCATCGCAGCAAGCAGCATTGCCTCGATCTGCCGCCCAAGCACCGGCGCCTGGTGCCGGTGCAGCTTGAGCCTGCGGCGGCCCACGGCTTCCAGCAGCAGCTGGAGGACCGGGTCGAGGCCTACCGTCGACGGGCTGCTCGCGGTGAGGTGCGCCGCGATGCCGAGGCCCTGGCCGTGTTCACGGCCCTGCGGCGGATCGCCTCCACGTTCAAGCTGGCGGAGGCCATCAGCCTGCTGGAGGTTCTGGTGGCGCAGGGTGAGTCGGTGGTGGTGTTCACCGCTTTCGTCGCCACTGCCAGGCAGCTGCATCAGCACTTCGGCGGCGATCCCCGGGCTCTTCTGCTGGAAGGGGCGGTACCGGTGCGCCGCCGCGCAGAGCTGGTGGATGCCTTTCAGGCGGGGTCCAGCCCCCTGTTGATCGCCACCTTCGGCACCGGTGGTCTTGGCTTCACCCTGCACCGGGCCCGCCATGTGGTGTTGCTTGAGCGCCCCTGGACCCCTGGCGACGCCGAGCAGGCAGAGGATCGCTGCCATCGCATCGGCATGGGTTCGAGTCTCACCAGCCACTGGCTGCAGCTCGGCGTGGCCGACCAGCTGGTTGACAGCCTGATCGCCAGCAAGGCCGAACGCATCTCCCTGGTGCTGCACAGCCGTCAGGAGCAGTGGCGCCGCCGGGCCCTGCCCGAGTTGGTGCGCCAGCTGCTGGAGCGCTGGTGAGCGGGTGGTTCAGTTGCGGCAGCTTTCGCTGCGCAGGCGCAGGTCGTTGCGCAGCAGGGGATCCAGTTTCTCGGCCGGGGTGGCGGCGACCAGTTTCGATGCGGCCTCGATATCACGGCAAGCCTTCTGAGGGTCACCGCGCAGGGTGTGGATCAGGAAGCGTTCATTCAGGGGAACCGGATCCTTCGGGTAAGCGGCCACGACCCGGTCGCAGCGCCTGAGGGCCTCATCCAGGCCATCCATGCGCATCTCCAGGAGGCAGTCATCGCGTGAAATCCTGCGTTCGGGCAGGGGTTCCTCCGCGCAGGCGCTCAGAACCAGGATGGCCAGCAGCGCCAGGGCGGGGCCGCAGCGCTCAATTGTAGCGCTCACTCCGGGTCATCGTGCTGCCAACCTCAGCTCTACCACCCTGCTGGTCCGAGGGGGGCGCTTCGCCCGCGGCAGCCGCGCCGCCCTGGTTGCGTTTGTACAGATCGCCCAGGTAGCGGCCGCAATCGGGATAAGTGCCCGGATTGTTCACCACCGCCTCCGTGATCATCACGGCGGCGTGCTCCGGCGAGGTGCGGAACAGGCTGGCGCTCTGCCGCTTGATCAACGAATAGGCGGCATTCCAGCTCACCAGGTGATCGTTGCCGTTGTTGCGCATGAAGCAATACACCTGGGCTCCCTTGGCCCCCGGGCCATCCCCGGCTGCGGCGCGAACCGGCGCGGCCATTGGCGCCACCAGGCCGAGCGAAGTGATGCCCAGCGCCAGCAGGGAGAGAAGCGGGGCCTGTGGCGGGCGGGCGGGTTGCGCGTTCTGTCGCGAAGCTAGATGCGAAGCCATCGGACGGGGAAACGGGAGGCCGGTGGGCCAACTTATCGATCCAGATCCGACTGTCCAGGGTGCCGGCGCGCACACCGGTCGGGGGTTCAGGCGGCCGGCGGCCCCCCCGCAGCGGGCAGCACCAGCTTCACCACCAGGGGGAGCAGCACCAGCACGGTGATCAGACGCACGGCATGCAGGGCGGCGACTGCCGCCCCCACTCCGAACTCCGCCCCCACCAGGCTCATGCCGCTGATGCCCCCCGGCGCTGCCCCCAGCAGGGCCACCACCGGGTCAATGCCCAGCAGCCGCGCACTCCAGAGGCCCACCACGATCCCGGTGGCCACCAGCGTCACCGTGATCAGCAGGGCTGGCCGCCAGAGGCTGCCAAGCTCCTGCAGGGTGGCTGCGGTGAGGCCGGTGCCGATCACGGTGCCGATCGCGATCTCCAGCAGGGTGCGGGTACCAGCGGGCCACTGGGCCATCTCCAGCCGGCCGCTCATGCTCAGCAGCCCGGCCGCCAGCAGGGCGCCGGCCAGCGGTGCAGCAGGAATTCCGGTGCGCAGGGCCAGCAGCCCGCCCCCGAGGCCCGCCAGGGCATAAAGGGCCAGATTGAGGGGAAACGCCATTCGTCGCCTGGGCCGCCCGTGGAACCACCAGTGTGGGAGATGGAAGGCGAGCTGATCCGCTCAGCCCACGACGTGGCCCTCATGCCTTGAGGCCAGGCCGATCCTGTGTTGTCATGCGCCGAGATCATCGGTTTGTCATGGCATCACCTTCGGTTTCGTTCCGTATTTCCCGTAGTGCCGAGGATCTGGCCGAAACGATCCATGCGCTGTCGCAGCGGCTGGTGAAGCTCGAGCAGCGGCTGGCGGCGATGGAACTCGAGGTGGTTCAGCAACAGCAGCTCGATCCCCAGGAAGAGGCCAGTTTTGAAAACGTGGAGCGATTGCTCCGCGATTGCCGCGATCTGCTCGACGGAGAGCAGGAGGCTGACCTTCTCCCGCTGCCGCTGCAGCCGGAGACGCAGTCAGCCGAGGGTCTGCCCAGGGCCGCTTGAGCGCGGCAGCCCCACCCCCTGGTCAGGGGTGACAGAATGGGAAGAAAGCGAGCCATGGCTTACCCAGCTCCTTCTTCCTTCAGTCATTCCTCCTCCCATTCGGTGGGATCGCCTGTTCGGGCCACCACGCTCACCCCCCGCTGCAGCCAGCATGTGCTTACGCAGACGGAAGGAGATCACCAGCTTGAAAAACTGGAATTTGCTCTGGCCGTAGCTCTCACCCGGGGTGATCAGCATCGTTCAGCTCAGCTGCGTGATCAGATCGCTGCCCTTGGCGGCAATCAGGAAGAACCGGGCACCTGAACGGGGATCTTTCCCGCCTGCTCGGCATAATGACTGCCGATGTCATTACAATGGGATTGGATTTTTCAGGGATTTTCCGTTGCTGTCCCCACTCCTTCCATGGCTGGCCTGAAGAACACCGCCACCCTGCCGCCACGGGCAGCAGTTTCTGATCGGCAACCGCTCGGTTCTCTGGCCGGCGGGCATGTCAAAGCCGATCAGCGTCAGCAATTGCTCAGTCATGCTGATCGATTCCACCAGCAGGCGATGCACAGTGCCGAGCAGGGTGATTACGAGGCCTCTGCACGCTTGATTCTTCAGGGCCTGGATTGCGAGCGTCGGGCCGGTGGCCTCGGACCCCAGGTTCTGCAGTTGATCAAGCCGCGCGGTTAGATCAACGGTTGTTGATCGTCGGCGCAGACGGCCATCTGAGCCAGGAGCCCCTGCGCCAACTGGATCGATCTCGACACCAGCGTGGTGGTCGCACTGTTGACACCAGAAGATCGCAGCCTGCAGGCTCTCGAGTGGTTCGCGCAGTGCCACGAATTCCTGATCAGCAGCGACTGGCTGATCACCGAAACCCACAGCGCCCTGGAGCAGGCGGTCGAACTGCGCTCCCTGGACCGTGACCACTTTCGCTGGACTGAGACAACAATCCGGGGCGTATGCGACGGCAACATCCTGGAGCCAGGCCATCCATTCAGGCTGATGCCACCACCTCCTCCAGCAGCGCCGCCCTTGCCGGTCCCCATGATCAAAGGGTCGCGACCTTCTGGCCGCACCGCTCGAGGGAAGCGTCGACCTCGCTGCGCTCAGCGGTAGTGGTAACGGCAGGGCTGGATCAGTTGGTTGATCCGCTTCAGCTGTCTGCGGTCCTACCCCTGCCAAACCAGATAGTCCTCCCAGGCGGCGGCAGTCCACGCCAGCAGCTCGCCGCGTTCGACCTCGGCTTCGACGCGATCGAGCACCGGCTTGAAGCTCTCGCGGGCTTCGGAAAAACTGACGACCCGCATTGCACTGTCCAACTTGCTGTACAACAGCTTGGGGGTGGCTGGCCTGGTGTGGCAGCGCCGGACGCAGCTTGTCTTCCTCCGCGCCTTGATTGGGATTCCGACTCCCCACCTTGAACATGGATCGGGTCAAGAAGGCGGGCATCGGCGAACACGGCCGCTTAGGCGGTATCGCTAGTCTGACCAGGCGAACCAGACCAGATGATGGAGCCACGCTGCGTCAACGTTCAGGAGGCCAAAACACACCTCTCGGCCCTTTTGGCCAGGGTCGCGGCCGGTGAGCGCATCGTGCTGGCCCGGCATGGCAAGCCCATCGCCCAGCTGGTGCCCCTGGATCCGAGCCCGCGCCGGCAGCTCGGCTTCCTGAAGGGACGAGTGGATGAGGCGTTCTTCGACCCCCTGCCCGACGACGAGCTGGAGCGCTGGGGCTCATGAAGCTGCTGCTCGACACCCATGTGCTGCTCTGGGCTCTGCTGGAGCCTCAGAAGCTCTCCTTGGAGTTGCGCACCTCTCTGGAGGACAGTGACAACACGCTCGTCGTCAGCGCCGCCTCCGCCTGGGAGATCGCGACCAAGTGGAGGCTGGGAAAACTGCAACACGCCCGATCCGTCGTCGAGAACTACACCATGGCCCTCCATCGCCTGGCGGCGGTCGATCTGCCGATCAGCGGTGCCGTGGCTCGGCGGGCCGGCCTCTGGGATGTGCCGCACCGAGATCCCTTCGATCGCCTGCTGGCGGCCCAGGCCATGGCTGACGACCTCGTTCTGGCCAGCACCGATCCTGCCTTCGCCCAGTTTGAGGGGGTGGTGACTCTGCGATGAGCCGCGGCATCAACGGAAGCACCCACCAGATGTAGGGACGCGTAGCTACACGGAGGGTGATCCTGTGACTCCTTCTATGACTCAGGGCGCATCCCCTGATCCAGGCAGGCACTTCCAGCAGGCGATCCGCCGCTGGGGCAACAGCCTCGCCGTTCGGCTCCCCACGGATTGCCTGCGTCTCGAACCCCTGCGCCAGCTGGATCGATCGGCACTGGCCGCTGATCTGCGCGAGCTTCAGGCCACCATGCCCCTCACCCCCTCGGTGATGGAGGTATGCCGCTCCAGCGAACGCTGGGCGCCCTTGGCATCAAGCAGTGAGCCAGCCGACCCCGATCTCCTGTGGCCTGCCCTACCGCAGGGGCAGCAGCTGGAGACCGGCCAGCCTCGCCGCGTCAGCAAGACGCAGGTCTGTCGCGGCAAACGCCACGTCCTGGGAGCCGGCCAAGGCGTCTTGCACCGCCAGGGCAGCAGCGAGTTGAACACTGTCGTAGCCGCGCAATCCGTAGGTCATGGCCAGACCAGCGGCGCGGCGCACCATGGGGTCGGTGAGATCCACCACATCCAGCGAAGCCCAGCGGGTTTCGAAGTCGCGCAGCCGATGGTCGAGGGAAGAGGCCTGGATCCGGCCCATGCGAGCGGCTCGCGCCAGGGTGGCGTGGATCTCCACGTAGGTGATCCGATGGGTGGCCACGGCCAGGGCGGAGCTCACGGCAGCGGCCACGGCGCCTGAACCGGGCTCGCTGATGAAGAGTTTCGCCAGGGCGGAGGTGTCGAGGTAAATAATCACTCGCGATCGGCCAGCATCAGATCGCTCAGCAGTGGTTCACCGGCGGGCCCCGCTGGGATGGGATCCACCACCGGGCGGATCGGTTGGCCGTCGGCGGGACGCAGCCAGGGTTGGCTGCGCAGACGCCGCAGGGCTTCCTCCGGATCCGTGGGGGCGCAGGGATGGGCCGGCCCCAGTCGCGCGACGGGTCTGCCGCGGGAGGTCACAACGATCTCCTCGCCGGCCTGGGCACGCCGCAGAAGCTCGGAGAGCCGGTCTTTGAACTCGCGAACGGCAACCTGCATGGCGGAATGGCAATGTGGCCACGTTAGGGCCCTTTGTGGCCACTTGTCTGGGGTGGGAGGTTCTCAGGAGTGGGGCGCCGCGCTCAGCGGTCGTGGTAACGGCAGGCCAGGATCACAAGTGTGGTGTCCTCCAGCCGGACGATGAGCCGATGCTCGTCGTCGATCCGGCGCGACCAGCAGCCCGAGAGGTTCTCCCGCAGCGGTTCCGGCTTGCCCATCCCCACAAACGCATCGCGCAAAGAGGCCTGGATCAGCTGGTTGATCCGCTTCAGCTGTCTGCGGTCCTGCCCTTGCCAAGAGAGATAGTCCTCCCAGGCGGTGGCAGTCCACGCCAGCAGCAGCCCACCTTCGGCCTGCCCCAGGGAGTGCTGCAGGTGCGCGCCGTTGACGAGGTGCATCGCTGAGGGGCAGCAGCTTCCGGAGTTGCAGTGCTGTTGCTCTGCCAGCGCAGGGCATGCACGTCGTCGCGACCGCGGAATTGGGGCCGTGGGCCTCCAGAAGCCCAATCAAGCGGGCGTTTTCCCGGCGCAGCTGGTTCAGCTCGGAGGGACTGGAGTCAGCCACGGCATGCGCTCACTCAGGCGGAACCAATGCCCAGCACCCCCAGCAGCGCCCGCTCCAGCTCCGCCAGTTCCTCGGGGCTGAGGTCAGCGAGGGGGCCTTCGCCCAGGCGGGAGCGATCCAGGGAGCGGGGCTGATCCGCCATGGCGAAGGAGTCGCAGAGCAGGCGGTCGCGGGCACGGATCGGGACCCGCAGCGCTCGGGTGCCTGGCCGGTCCTGGGTGGTGAGCGGCACCACGATCACCGTGGCCAGGCCGGCCTGGGTGATCGGATCGGCCTGAAGGATCACGACGGGACGCAGCTTTCCCACCTCCGCGCCCTGGTTGGGATTCAGACGCGCCACCCAGATCTCACCCCGACGCATCAGCGCCACCACGGTTGGGGGCTCGTTTGGCCGGTCAGCTCCCGGGAGGTCGTCTCCTCCGCCAACGCCAGAGCCTCGCAGTCGGCCGGCAGGAAATCTGCCGCCACATCCAGGCTTTCAGCGCGGGCTGAAGGATCGCTCATCAGTGCTTCGGCGGCGGCGACGAGCCCGGCCATGAAGCGCTCCCGCTCCCGGCGGCGCAGCAGCTCCTCCAGGGCCTCGCGGATCAGCTCCGAGCGGGGCTGGCCGCAGTGGTGGGCTTCCTCGCCCAGTCGGCGCTCCAGGTCCTGGGGGAGCCGAAGACTGAAAGCCGGCATGCAACATGAATAGATGATCTGTCATCCATTCTGTCATGCACGGCGTGATGCGTGCGGCCGGGTCCGTCGGTCGGCTTCAGCGCTGATCGGCATGCTGGTCGACAACATTGCGCTCCCGCTTGCCCACCGCCACAACCAGCACCAGCACCTCGCAGGCCAGACGGAAGCCGGCGGAGCGGCGATTGATCTTGGTGCGATCACTGGAGCCCGGGATCCTGCCGGCGGGAATCCGCTGCTCGATCAGCCGTTCGGCCCACCCTCTTGCAGATGCTGCGGTTGCTGCGATTATTTCGATTACTGTGCGAGTGGCCCTCCCCCGTTGCCCATGGCCGTCGCTCTCCCAAGCTCCATTGAGCCCGTGATCCCCACGGCTGAGGCGGCTGAGGCCGCAGGGGCGAGCTTGCGCGATCTCGCCAGCTTCCGTGCTAGCCACGGTCTGCGCCAAGCCAGCCTCTCCCTGGACCTGGACGGTGGACAGCGCGCATCTGTCCCAATCCCGGCCGAAGCACTGGAATTGCTCCAGGGAATCCTGGTGCAGATGGCCCAGGGCAATGCCGTCACCCTGGTGCCGGTGCATGCCGAGCTCACGACCCAGCAAGCTGCTGATCTGCTGAACGTCTCGCGGCCCTTCCTGATCGAGCGGCTGGAGCAAGGAGAGATCCCCTTCCGCAAGGTCGGCACCCATCGGCGCATCCGCCTGTCCGACCTGATGGCCTACAAGCACGCCATCGATCAGCGGCGAGCCACGGCCCTTGATGAGCTGGCAGCCCAGGCCCAGGAGTTGGGACTGGGCTACTGAGGTGAATCGCTTCACGGTTGTCTACGACGCTTGCGTTCTCTATCCAGCTCCACTCCGAGATCTGCTGATGCGCCTGGCGCTCACAGATCTCCATCGGGCCCGCTGGAGTGACCGGATTCACGAGGAGTGGATGACGGCGGTGCTTCGGAACCGGTCTGATCTCTCCAGAGCACAGCTGGAGCGCACCCGCTCGCTGATGAATGCACACGTGCGTGATGCGCTGGTCGATGGCTATCAGTCCCTGATTCCAGCTCTGGAGTTACCCGACCCGGATGACCGCCATGTTCTGGCTGCCGCCATCAAGTGTGGTGCCGATCTGATCGTCACCTTCAACCTGGATGACTTCCCGGATGAAGTCCTGGCGAGCTATGGCCTTGGCGCCTGCCATCCCGACCCATTTCTGGTGGATCAACTGAACCTGGATGCCGAACGGGTCTGCACGGCGATGCGGCTGCACCGGTCCAGCCTGAAGAACCCACCCAAGACGGTTGAGGAGTATTTGGCAACACTAGAGGAACAAGGGTTAAGCGGGTTCTCGAAGGCCGTGCGGCACTACACCGCTGTGCTTTGAACGCGAAGCCCCTGGCCCAGCCGTTGTTCCGCCTTGGCGAAGGCGTCGTCCACCAAGTCATCCCCGCACCAGCGGCTGTAGGCCGCGAGGTCGTAGATCATGTGGGCCCGGTGGGTGTAGTCGTGCCGGCAGGAGTAGGGAATGGGCTTCTCGCCCTTGGCTTCATATGTCCTGCCGGAGCAGGCCGTCGCGGAACTGAAGGTGGTGCAGTTCCTCATGGCGCAATCCACAGGCCGCCATCAACTGGAAGCCAAAGCGCCAGCGTGGATCATTGAGTGCCTCCGCCAGAGTCAGGTGGTTCTGATCGGGGTTCCATGGGGTGTGGCCTCAGCGCTGGTCAGCCTGGCGGTAGACAGCATTGCGCTCCCGCTTGCTTACTGCCACAACAAGGACAGGCACCTATGTGTAATCCCGCACCTCGACCACCAGGCGGAAACCCGCGGCGCGGAGCTCGATCTTGTACCGATCACTGGAGCCCCGCGGTCAGCTGTCGCCATTCCCGCAGAGCCTCGGGATGAAAGGCCAGCTCAAGGGCATCGAGGCTGATCCGCACCGGCTCCTGGCCGTCCGTCTTGGGTCTCCAGCCAGGTCTCTGGAAAGGTCGCTGGGCGGGTCTGGATCGAGAGGGTGGTGCCCGGCTGGTCTCCAGAAATTCTGGTGACCAGCCGGGGAAATTGTTTCCCTGTCCTTGCAGTGTCAGACGATCGGTCGTTGATGCTGAAGCGGCTTGCCCTGATCACCTCCGGACACGATGTTGGGACGAATTCAGTTGGCAATTTCCGCCCAGCCGTGATTCCGGACGATCCACTGCGGGACGGCCCATGCGTTCACCCCGCGCAGGTGAATACCTGACTCCTCAATGACGCAGTCATGAGAGAAGCTCTGTGAGAAGGTCCCTGCGACTCCCTGGCATTGCCTGTCATCGCCCGGTTCCCACTGGCCTTCTGCCAGCCGATGCGAGAACGGCCGTACGCTTGGCCTTCAGCGATTTCTCAGTACCGAACTAGAAGCGGGTGACCGGACTCGAACCGGCGACGTTCAGCTTGGGAAGCTGACATTCTACCACTGAATTACACCCGCAAAAGGTGATTGAGGCGGAGCCCTGGATCACGAATGCGCATTTGCAACGTACCACGATCCAGGGCCCGGGGAGGGTTCAGGGTGTCGCCGGGGCGGTGGCGGCTGGCTCCTCGCACTTCACGGCGGCCGTGAGGGCGCGACGGGCTTCAATCACCGGCTGGGCTTTGGCCTTGAGTTCATCGGCTGCCTGCTCCAGGGTCTGTTTCTTGTCGGCGGCCACGGTGGCCACCTCCGCCTTGAAGGCGCTGAGCTGGGTGCGGAAATTCTGCAGGCGGAGCTGTTCGAGTTTCTGCTCCGAGCGCTCGAGGGCGGCCAGGGCCGATCCCAGGGCGCGATCGGCTGCCACGGCCTCGCCCACGGTGGAGGTGGGCTTTAGGGCGGCCACCTGCTCCAGGGCTTTCGCTGCATCGCCGAGCTGGGTGCAGATCTGTTGTTCCGCCTTCTGCTCGCGCTTGGCCAGATCCTGGGACTGGCAGCTCGCGACACCGAGGCCGATCAGACAGGTGAGGGCGAGGAGGGGGCGGCGCATGGCGCGGATCAAAAAGTTCAGAGTGAACCCTAGGGAGTTCTGTTGCGCCGGCAACCAGGCCGTTGCCCAGCCGCAAACACTGCAACATCCCTCCTGCAGGCCAGCTCAGCCCCGGGCCAGCTCGGCCGCCGCCGCCGCCACGCCGGCGCCAGGCGTTCCTTTGTGCAGGTCCAGGCCCTGCAGGGTGGCTTCGATCGCGGCCACCGCCGTGAGGATGTCGCGGTCGCCCACGAAGCCCAGGTGGCCGATGCGGAACACGTGGCCCTTCAGGTGGTCCTGGCCGCCCGCCAGCAGGATGTCGAACCGGTTTTTCACCTCCTTGCGCAGGCTCTCGGCGTCGATTCCGTCGGGTGCCACGGCGGTGATCGCCGGGCTGCCGTGGCCCTCGGCGGCGTAGAGCGGCAGGCCGATCGCCTTCATCGCCGCCTGGGTGGCGCGCCGGTGGCGATCGTGACGGGCGAAGATCGTCTCGAGCCCCTCCGCCTGCATCATCGTGAGGGCGGCTTCAAGGGCGAAGTAGAGGTTGATCGCCGGCGTGAAGGGGTTGCTGTCGGCTTTGGCCGATTTGCGGTATTTGCCGAGATCCAGATAGAACTTCGGCAGGTTGGAGCGCTCATAGGCCGCCCAGGCCCGCTCGCTCATCGCCACGAAGCTCAGACCCGGCGGCATCATG
>JBIIJS010000175.1:0-5787 GCA_044233605.1 Cyanobium sp.
GGGCCCTTCCATTATCCCTTAATCCCTAAATCCCTCAAAACTTGGCTGTTTCTTAACCCTGGCTGTTCGGTTGTTGGGCTGTTGGTTTGAGGCTGGTGGCCGTTGGGGGAAGGCGCCGCCGTGCGGCTTTCTGCGTCATCCCCATAGCCAGCGGCTGTCGCGGGCCAACGCGGCGGCCATGGCGGAACCGCCCGCCAGAAGTTCGCGGTGTTCGGCTGGGGTGAGCACCAGCGCATCGCAGCTGAGCGGTAGCTCCGCCAGGGGCCAGGCCAGCAGGCGCTGGTGCTGGGGTCCGCTGGCTCGGGTGTCGATCAGCAGCAGATCCAGATCGCTGCCCACGCCGGCGTCGCCGCGCCCGTAGCTGCCGAACACGCCCACCCGCACAAGGCCGGGGTGGTCGGCTGCAACACGTTCGGCCCACTCCTGCACCTGGTGCAGCACAAGCTCGGGCTCAGGCCAGCGCAGCAGCGATTGCGTCAACGATCGAACGGGCATGGCGCTGGGCGTCGTCGCTCTGGAGGCGGCCGAAGTGGTCGGCGGGAGCTCCATCCGGGAAGCTATCGGGATTGCGGGTGGGGACGTACAGGGCGTCAAGGATCCGCAGCCGGTCGTCGAGATCCGGCACGGCGGCGGCCAGGGCGTTGTGAACAGACGGGGGCAACTCGCGCCAGGAGCGGCCGAGGCCATGGCCCCAGATCTGCTGGCCATGGCGCAGATGCAGCCCCTTCAGCGCCTTCTCCACCGCCTGGTGGCAGGCGAAGCAAGCCCATTCGTGATGGCCGGCACCGGCGTTCACGGCTGCCACCTCCAGATCGGCCCGGGCTTGCTGCAGCCAGTCGGCGGAGCGGTTCATCGGCTCATTGTGTGAGCACCTGAAGTGGCTTCAGCAGGATGACCTGCCGGCAAAGTCGCCACCACCAACCCATCCAGGGGATGATCGGCGTCTCGATCCATCCTGGCGATGGCCGGCTCATCCAGCCTCAATGCCAAAAACCTGGAAGCTCTCGGGGCCGCCAGGCTGGCCGAGCTCCTGCTCACCCTTAGCGAGGGCGATGCGGGCGCCAAGCGGCTGCTGCGCCTGGCCCTGGCTGAACAGAAGGGGCCGGCTGAGATCGCGAGAGAGGTGCGCAAACGGCTGGCCACGATCGAGCGTTCCGGCAGCTTTCTCGACGATGACCAGCGCGACAGGCTGCTGAAGGATCTGGAACGGCAACGCCAGGCGATCAGCGGACCGATCGCCGAGCACGATCCCGCTCGGGCGGTGGAGCTGTTCTGGGATTTGCTCGGCTTGGCCGAAGGGCTGATGGACCGCTGCGACGACAGCGACGCCGTGGTGCGCGACTTCTTTCATCAGAGCAGTGCCGCGCTGGGCGCCGTGGCCCTGAGGGCGCCAGGGGATCGCAAGGCCCTCGCCGACCAGGTGTATGCCGCGATCGTGGGAAACGGCTTTGGCCAGTTCGATCCGGTACTGCGCGATCTGGCGCCGGCGCTGGGGCCGGAAGGCCTGGTCCATCTGCGCCAGCGGCTGGAGGCCCTGCGCGCTCGCCACACCAGCAACGATCGGGCGAAAACCCACCGGGATCTGATTGTGCGCATCGCCATGCTCGACATCGCCGATGCCCTGGGCGATGCCGAGGCCTATTGGGCGGAATACCGCAACCACGATCCCCAGGCACTGATGGTGCCGGCGATCGCGGCCAGGGTGGCGGAGCGTCTCACGCAGGCTGGGCGAGCCGAGGAGGCCCTGGCGCTGCTGCAGGGGGCTGATCCGGGTCTGGCCCAACGCCGGGCCGGGGCGGAGGAGTGGTGCGATGCCCGCCTGGCGGCCTTGGAGTCCCTTGGTCGCGGCGACGAAGCGCAGGCCCAGCGCTGGGAGTACGCCCTGATGGAGCTGTCGCGCCGCCACCTGCGCGACTACCTCAAGCGCCTGCCGGCCTTCGAGGATGCGGATGCTGAGGAGCGGGCCCTCGATCTGGTGGCCGAGCACGACGACCTGCAGGAGGCGCTGTGGTTTCTGCTGCACTGGCCCGAACCGCGCCGCGCCGCCCGGTTGGTGCTGGCGACCCCGAAGCCGCTCAACGGGGACTGCTACACGCTGCTGGCACCGCTGGCGGAATTGCTGGAGAAGGATCACCCCTTGGCGGCCACCCGTTGCCTGCGGGCGATGGTCGATTTCAGCCTGCGGGTGGGGCGCAGCAAGCGCTATCCCCACGCCGCCCGCCATCTGAATACCTGCCATCTCCTGGCCCGCAGAATCGAGAGCTGGGGTGATCTCAGCGATCACCGAACCTATGCAGCCCAGCTGCGACGTGATCACGGCCGCAAATATGGCTTCTGGAGTCTGGTGCCCAAGGAGGCTGTGCCGGAATCGGAGTCGGCAAGCAGCGATGGCTCGGCGCAGCCAGGCCTATGGTGAATTCTCCGGGTTCTTGGCGACCAGCCTCTCCACAATCTCCCGAACGAAGTTCCGGAACAGAGCGTTGTCCTTGAACTGCTTGTAGAACTCCGTCTGATCAAGAAACAGCGGATCCACCACGCGATTGAGGGCCGCATCGAGTTCGATCGCGGCGGTGTTGGGCGTGTTGGCGCGGGCATTGCGGTAGCGCTGATCCTGGGCCACCTGGGGAGCAATCTCATCGCGGATCAGGCGACGGATGCGGTCTTCGTCGCTGAAGCTCGTGCCGTACTGGTCGTTGAAGTTGGTGACGATCACCGAGAGCGGATCCAGCTCGGGCTCGGGCTTGAAGCCGCCAGCGCAAACGGGTGCTGGATCCAGCGTCGCGTCATCATCCGGGAGCGCGAGGCGCTGCTGGTTCTGCTTGTCGATCCGGTAGCTGTCCAGGTCGATCAGCTCCAGCATGCCCTTGGTGAGGTCGTCTTCCTCAGGGGCGGGCAGGGCACGCACCAGCAGGGTGAGGAAGATCGAGAGCTTTTCCCACTCAGGCTGGGGATAGCTCAGGATCGTGGCCAGAAAGTCGTAGCTGCGCACGAACGCCTTGGCTTTGGCCTTGAAGGCCACCTGGTCGTCTTCATTGAGCTGCTCACAGTAGATCTCTCGGCAGTGATTGAGGATCGGCTGCAGCAGCTCGCGATCGCTGTTGCTCAGAAACAGGGCTACGAACTCTTCCACCAGCGGCCAGGTGTACACCTGCAGCTTGTCGAGATCATCGCGGAGGTCGTGGAGCTTGTTGGGGTCGCTCTCCTGGCTCAGGAGGGTGGTTTTGTAGTAGTCGGCGAAGGCGGCTTCCACGGCGGCGGCGTTGTCCTGGAAATCGAGCACAAACACCTTGCTCTTGCCGGGGGCAGCACGGTTCAGCCGCGAGAGGGTCTGCACCGCCTGGATGCCACCCAGGGGTTTGTCCACATACATCGCCTGCAGCAGCGGCTCGTCATAGCCGGTCTGGAACTTGTCGGCACAGATCAAAAAGCGATAGGGATCCTCCTGAATGCGGCTGGTGATCTCGCTGCTGGGGAAGCCATTCAGGGAGGCTTCACTCACCGGGCCAGCGCCGAAGTCGTGTTCGCCGGAGAAGGCCACGATCGGCAGGAAGGGGCTGCGCCGCTCCTCCAGATAGCTGCGAACGGCACCGAAAACCTGCACAGCCCGTTCGATGCTGCCCGTCACCACCATGGCGCGGGCCTCGCCTTTCATTTCCCGTAGCGGCAGCACGTCGTCGAGAAAGTGATCCACCATGATCTCGGCCTTGCTGCGAATGGCGGTGTCGTGGCTTTCCACATAGCGGCGCAGCTTGCTCCGAGCCCGTTTGCTGTCGAACAGCGGATCGGCCTCGATCGTTTTGGCCAGCCAGTAGTAGCTGCTGACGGGCGTGTAGTACTGCAAGACATCGAGGATGAACGTCTCCTCGATGGCCTGCCTCATGGTGTACACATGAAACGGCCGCCGGCCGATCTTGCCCTCGCCATCGGGCGGCAGGGGTGTGCCGAACAGTTCCAGCGTCTTGGCCTTGGCGGTGGCGGTGAAGGCGAAATAGCTGGCATTGGCGAGCAGCTTGCGGCTGCGCATGCGCTCCTCGATCACCGCATTCACAACGTCTTCCATGTCGGCGTCATCAGCCAGGGGCCGGGCGTCGTCAGCCAGCGATTGGTTGAGGGCGGCGGAAGCCTTGCTGCCCTGGCTGGAATGGGCTTCGTCGATGATCACCGCATAGCGGCGGCCGGCGGGGGCGTTGTCGAGCTGGCGGCTGAGTTCGGGGAAGGTCTGCAACGTGCAGATGATGATCTTCTTGCCGGCTTCGAGGAACTGCCGCAGCTGCTGTGTTTTGGAGCTGCCCCGGCCGGTCACGGCCCCCACGGTGGCTCCCACCTGCATGAAGGCGAGGATGTTGCCGCGCAGCTGCTCATCGAGGTTGCGCCGGTCGGTGACCACGATCACCGTGTCGAACACCCGCTCGCCGTTGTGGGACACATCGCCCACCTGGTGCGTGAGCCAGGCAATCGAGTTGCTCTTGCCACTCCCCGCTGAATGTTGCGCCAGATAGCAGTGGCCGGCGCCATGGGCTTGCACGTGTGCGAGAAGCGAGCGCACCACATCGAGCTGGTGGTAGCGGGGAAAGATCTGCTTGTAGGTTTTGCGTCCCGTGCGGAGGTGTTTCTTCTCCACCACCTGGGCGTAGTTCTCGAGGATGTCGGTGAGGCTGGCGGGGGTGAGAATCTGCTCCCAGAGGTAGGCCGTGGCAAGGCCGGCGGGGTTGGGTGGATTGCCTGAGCCGCCGCTGCTGGTGCCCTTGTTGAAGGGGAGAAACTCTGAGTCTTTGCCCTGTAGATGGGTGCAGAAATGCACCTCCTGCTCATCCACGGCGAAGTGCACCAGGCAACGGGCGAAGGCGAACAGGGGTTCGCGGGGATCGCGATCGGCCTTGTATTGCGCGATGGCGTGCTTGAACGACTGGCAGGTGAGGTTGTTCTTGAGCTCGAACGTGGCCACCGGCAGCCCATTCACGAACAGGGCCAGATCCAGAGCGCGGCGGGTCTGGTCGGTGCTGTAAGCCAGCTGGCGGGTGAGGCTGAAACGGTTGAGGCCGAAAAGCTCTCCGGCAAGGGTGTTGCCAGGGGAGGGGGTGCCGTAGAAGAGCTGGATGTCGTGGGGGCCGTGGCGGATTCCCTTGCGCAGCACCTCCACCACGCCGCGTTGGCTGATCTGCTTCTCCAGCCGCGCCAGAAACGCCCGCCGCGTGGGGCCATCCACGGCGATCTGCACGGCTTCCGCCACAGCGGGCTGGGTGGCTTCGAGAAAGCCCTGCAGCTGCACCAGATCCAGGCAGAAACTGCGGTCGTAATGGCGCGGATCCCCCAGCAGCCAACCGGTGCCGCCACTCACGGGCACAGCCATGGGGGTGGCGACATGGGGCGGCTCCAGCAGGTGCGTCCGCCCTGTCATGGTGCGGGTGATCAGCGCTTCCAGGCCCTGCTCGCTGGTGTCGGTGGGCATGGGGCCGGGGAGATGAGGAGCCTTACACCAGTTTGGGGGATGGGGGCTAGCAATGGAAAAAGCCGGGCTTTCGGTATGGGTTACCAAAGACAGGCCGCTGGCATGGCCTCTCATTCAGGCATCACGCTGGCTACATCGCAGGTGGTTCGCAGCCTTGTGGCGTAACTCACAGCTTCTGCTCAAGAATGGCCATGGCCCGAGCGAAGCTGGGGAGCAGGCCGGCCAATACGGCTGGATTCAATTTGCCCAGAATCTCATAGGAGCGTTTGCCTTTTCGATAGGCGTTCGAACAGCCTGAGGTGGCGTTCTGCAGTGCATCCTGAACAGCGTGTCGATGC
>JBIIJS010000176.1:0-5769 GCA_044233605.1 Cyanobium sp.
CTGCAGTCGTTCGCCCTCTCCCAGCTCGACGATGCCGACCTGAAAATGATCGCGGAGCATGTCGGACTGCTGAACACCACGGTGCTGAACGGCACAGCAACGGATGCCTTGATCATCGGCGCCGGCGATCAGCTGCAACTCGGGCTGCAGTCCGCCGGCAGCTCCAGCATGGTGCTTGGGTCCCGCACCATCGGTATGTACAACAGTGATCTGATGGGCCTCGGCGGCAACGATCTGGTGGGTGTGGAGGCCATCACCAGGCTCGACTTCATAGGGCTGGGCAGCAGTCGGCGTACCGCCCTCAGTTTCGACCTGCTCGCCGAAGGCCTGAAGGATTCAGGAATCCTGCTGGGCAAGGGCGATGACACGGTGACGATCAACAGTGGCTTTTACGAGATCGCTACGGATCAACGCGCAGGCAAGGAGCAGGGAGGGCTCAACTTCGATCTGGGCCTAACACCGGTGAGCCGTGGTGATGGCAGCACCTGGCGCTTCAATCTCAACGCCCGGGCCGTGGGGTTGGACAACAGCGTGCTGGATACGGGGGCTGGTGATGATCGGGTGTCGATCTTCACCCGCATCGACGAAAACCTGCTAGCCGATCTCGGTGTTCTCTATGACGACCCGTTCACCCGTATTCAGATCGAGCGCATTGGCCTGCTCAATTCCGACGTGCGGATGGGCGAGGGCAATGACAGTCTGCGCATCAACGGCAGCCTGATGGATTCCACCATTGACCTGGGCAGTGGCTCCAACACCCTGATCCTGGAGGGCCCGATGCTGGGCAGCAGTCGCATCCTGATGGGGGATGGCCCCAATGACATCAGCTTCCATCAGGGGGTCGGTGGTCTGGTGCAGGGCGGCAGCAACGACGATCGCTTCAACCTGGGAAACCAGCAGCTGGCCGGAGAACTGGATGGCGGTGGCGGCAACGACAGCCTGCTGGCTCCGACGGGGGCCAACAGCCGCCGGGAACTCCTGGTGGTGGACGGCCCGGATGCCGGCAATCTCGATGGCCTGCGCTTCCGGAGCATCGAATCGGTTGATCTGGGCGGGGGCGATGACGTGGTTCTGCTCGACCTCGGTGGCACCCTCACGGGTCAGCTGCTCGGTGGTGATGGGCTCGACCGGCTGGAGTACAGCAACTGGACACTGCCGGTGAGCGTGGATCTGGATCGGGGCAGCGCCACAGCCATCGGCGGCGGGGCCAGCGGCTCGCTGGTCGGGTTCGAGCAGGTGATGGGCGGCCTAGGCAACGACAGCCTCACCAGCTCGGGGGCCTTTGCCGGCATCGATGGCGGCGCCGGCGACGATGTGCTCTACCTGCGCTGGACTCCCTGGCTGAGTGCCGACGATTCGGGGCTGCAGGTGCGGGGCGGCGCCGGGCGTGATCTGTTCGTGATCAGTGGCCTGGAGCAGGGCGCACCCCTGGGCTGGGACGGGCTGAGTGGCCTACCGCAGCTGCTGGATCTCGACCTGGGTTTCAATGGCACCAGTGGCATCGCCCTCACCGATGAGATCGGCTGGGTGCAAACGCAGACGCTGCCGGGAGGGGAGAGCCAGCAGAGCTTCGAGCGCCTCACCCCCTCTGGCCTGGAGGGCATCGGCGATGCCCGGCTGCTGCCGATCGCCCCGCTGGAGCAGCTGCTGGCGGGGATGGCCAGCGACACCCAGCAATTGGCGATTGCCTCGGACGGCAGCGGCGGCGGTCAGTTGTATCTGCTCGGTAGCCAGGGACAGGGCACCGGACAGCTGGTGGCCGGCCTGCCCAGTGATCTGCTGGGTCAAGGCAATGCCAGCGTCAGCGGATCGAGCGGCTCGACTCCATGAAACCGCTGAAGCGATCGCTGATCAGCGAGATCACCGGCCTGGAACCCAGCTGGATCAGGGCCGTCACCGCCATGCCGGGTCGCAAGGCGTAGCTACGACCCTTGCGTGAAAGTTCGCTGGTCTTGATCTTCACCAGCAGCGGAAACGATTCCTGGGGGTTCTGCTGATCGGGCGGCAGGGCATCGGCACCGATGCGCACAATCGTGCCTTGGAGCGCGCCGTAATCCGTGAAGGGGAAGGAGGTGACACGCACTTCCACCGGCATGCCGGTTTCCAGAAAGCCGATGTCGCGGTTGGAGACGGACAGCTCCACATCCAGGGGGGTGAGCGGCACAATCTGCAGAGCGATGCGGCCAGGTGTCAGGATTTCGCCGCGTTTGGCGTTGAGATTGAACACCCGACCGGTGACCGGAGCCAGCATGCGACCCAGGTCGAGTCGATCATTGATTTCATCGATGCTGGAATCAACAGCAGATAATTGTAGCTTGGCATTGTTGTACTGGGAATAGAGCTGCTTCGCTTCCGCCGCCGGAATCTGCTGCTGTTTGAGCTTGCTCTCCATCACGCGATAGCGAGCCGATTTCAGCTCCTTTTCCGTGCGGGCAATCGTGCCCTGAAGCTCGGCCATGCGCTGGGCCTGGCGATCCAGTTCCAGCTGGGCCATGGCGCCCTGCCTGACCAGGCGGGCCATGCGAGCGGTGATGTTGGCTTCAATCGCCTGCTTGCGCTTCAGCGCCAGCAGATCCGTGGCCTGCTGCTCCAGGTTGATCACACTGCGCTGCCGCTCCTGCTGGGCCGCCTGCTCGCGCAACAGCACCTCCCGCTGCTCGACGTTGAACTGACGGCGGCCGGAGGGGCCCGGTGGCAGCGCCGGCAGCCCCAGACGCAGGGCGTAGAGGTTGGTTTGGGTGCGCCACAGGTCCCGTTGATCTTCGAGATGGGCGCGCTGATCGCGCACCGTCTGCTCACGCAGCTTGAGCAGGGGCTGGCCGGCCTTCACCACCTGGCCCTCCTTGACCAGCACCTGGACCACCGGAGCGTTGAACGGGGCCGTGATCGTGGTGACACCACCGCTGGGCCGCAACTTTCCCGTGGCATTGACGGAGGTCTCGATACGGGCGATCAGGCCGTAGATGACGCCAAAACTGGTGAGTCCGATCAGGCTCCAGACGATGCCGCGGCTCCAGACACGGGTGCTGCGGGGCAGGGTGGTGCGGCGGCGGCGCTGGCCGCGGGGCTGCTGCTCAGGGGTTGGCGCCTCGGCGGCGGGTTGGGGTGGCTGGGCCGCGACCAGGGAATCGGCGGATGCCGTGGTGTCGGGAGTGGCTGCCGCAGGCGGAGGGGTGGAGGACACGGGCGGCAGGTTTCAGGTTCCGAGGGCGTAGTTGACCGGCAGACCCACCTTGGCGATCGGGGGCTTGGCGCTGGAGGACGAGGAGGAGCGGCCCTGCTGGCGGAACAGCACGTAATAGGGTCCCCGAGCCGCCATCAGCTCCTGGTGCGAGCCTGCTTCCAGCACGGCGCCCTGCCCCATGCAGACGATCATGTCGGCGTTGACGATCGAGGAGAGCCGGTGCGTGATGAACAGCACGGTGCAGCCCCTGAGTGCCTGCATCAGGTTTTCGCTCACCACCCGCTCCGTCTGGTAATCGAGGGCGGACGTGGCCTCATCCATGATCAGCATGCGCGGCTTCTGCAGGATCGTGCGGGCGATGGCGATGCGCTGGCGCTGGCCGCCGGAGAGACCGCTGCCCCGTTCACCCACCTGGGTGGAGTAGCCCGCCGGCAGATCCATGATGAAATCATGGGCGGCGGCGATCGTTGCGGCCTCGATGATCTCCTCGCTGGTGGCCTCCGGGTTGGTGAGGGTGATGTTCTCTTCCACCGAGCCGTCGAAGAGCACGGTGTCCTGAGGCACGATGCCGATCTGGCGGCGCAGGGAATAGAGCTCCACCTTGGAGATGTCAATGCCATCCACCAACACAGACCCGAGCTCGGCGGTGTAGAGGCGGGCCACCAGCTTGGTGAGGGTGCTCTTGCCGGAACCACTGGTGCCGACGACGGCGACGAATTTCCCCCTGGGAATGGTGAGGTCGACGCCCTTGAGCAACAGGGGTGAAGAATTTTTATAGCGGAAGTGAATATTCTGAAACTCGATCTTACCTTCAATCGGCGGCATGATGATGCGGTTGGCATTATCTTCAGGGGCCTCCTGTGGGTGGTCGATCACATCACTGAGCCGCTCCAGGGACAACGCTGTTTCCTGCACCGTCTGCCAGATCGAAGTCATGCGCAGCAATGGGCCGGTGACATAACCGGAAATGATGCGGAAGGCGATCAACTCACCGAGGCTGAGATCACCACTCAAGACCAGCGAAGCGCCACCCCAGATCACCAGCAGGCTGGAGAGTTTGTTGAGAAAGGCGCTGAAGGTGTTGGCCGTGGTGCTGAGCAGGGTGTTATCAAACCCCTCGGCCACAAAATCGGTGTAAAGATCCTGCCACTTCCAGCGGCTGCGCAGCTCAATGTTCTGGGCCTTCACCGTCATCATGCTGCTCAGCACTTCCACCAGGTGGCTCTGGGCGCGGGCATTGGCCACCGCACGACTTTGGATCTGATTGCGCACCATCGGCGACACCGTCAGGGTGAGCACCACCAGCACGGGAATCACCGCCAGGGTGAGCAAGGTGAGTTGCCAGCTGTAGATCACCATCACAACGATGTACAGCAAGGCGAAGATCGCATCGAGGATGGTGGTGAGGGCCGTACCGGTGAGGAAGGAGCGAATCTTTTCAAGTTCACCGATTCGGCTGCTTACTTCACCCACGGGGCGGCGATCGAAATAGGTGAGCGGCAACCGCAACAGGTGATCAATGATCTGGGTGCCCAGTGCCAGATCGATGCGGTTGGTGGTGTCGACAAACAGAAACGTGCGCAGACACAGCAGCAGGCCCTCAAAGACAGCAAACACCACCAGCAGGGTGCCGAGCACACCGAGGGCACTGGGGCTGTTGTTGATGATCACCTTGTCAATCACCTGCTGGATCAACAGCGGATTCACCAGGCCGAAGAGCTGCACAAAGAAACTGGCCAGCAACACCTCCACCAACACAGCACGGTGTTGCTGCAGGGCCGGCAGAAACCAGCGGAATCCGAATTTGCGTTGCGGGGTGAGTTCATTGACGCGCAGGGTGAGCACCTCTCCTTCCGTGCCCCATTGCTCGCTGAACTCTGCCAGGCTGAGCTCCTGATTGCCGACGGCGGGGATACCGATCACCAGGCCATTGTTGTCACTGCGATAGATCACGGCCAGGCCATTTCCCCAGCGCACCAGCAACGGAGCCTCCAGTCGGCCGATCGCATCGGCGCTGATCTCCAGCAGCTGGGTCTGCAGGCCCAGGGACTCGGCCACGGCACCGGCGAGCGCTAGCGAGGCCTCGCCGTGGCGCTTCACCTGATCGGTGAACACCCGCCGCAGCAACTCGCGGCGGAACGGCAGCCCCAGCTGATCGCTGAGCATGCGGAACGCCGAGATCGGCGACTCCAGTGGACCCACACCGCGATGCCAGGGGTAAGAGGAAGCTGAGCGCTTGCTCTCATCGCCGGGTTCCTCCACCTCGGGGGGCGGCAACTCGGGGGCGTCGGCGATGGCGCCGTCCTCGAGCTGCTGGCGATGGTCCTCCCAGCGGTCCAGCAGCAGGGCCTCCCAGCCTGGGGCGGAGCTGAGCCCGTCGCTGCCCTCGGCGGCCAGGGCGGGGGCGGGATCCACCAGATGCGAGAGGGCGGGCCGGTCAAGGCCGAGCACCCGCAGCGGCTGATCATCTGCGATCGCCAGGCTGGTAGGGAGGGCCGTACCCAACGGCAGGCCACCGGAGGCCACCAGCCACAGCCGCTCCGGCGGGAAGGTGGTGGCCTGCAGCTGCTCCGGGCTAAGCACGA
>JBIIJS010000178.1:0-5720 GCA_044233605.1 Cyanobium sp.
GCTTGGTGTCGACCGGGCACTGGCGGGGTGGCAGGCATGGCGCCTTACCGGCGGGCCGGTGCTGGTGGCCGATGCTGGCACCGTGCTCAGCCTCACACGGGTGCGCAGCGATGGATCGTTTGGCGGCGGTCGTTTGATGGCCGGGGCGGCGCTGCAGTGGCGGGCAATGGGCATGGCCACCGCTCTGCTGCCGGCCCTCGATCCGCAGCAGACGCAACTGGTGTTGAAACAGACGCAGGTGTGCGGGCTCTGGCCGCACGCCACGGAGGCGGCGATGTGTCATGGCGTGATCGAGGGGCTCAGTGCCGCCCTGGTCGATGCCATGCGCCAGGCCCTGGTTGAGGAGCCCCAGCTGCGGATGGTGCTCACCGGCGGCGATGGCCCCTTCCTGCTGCCGGGGCTGGACAGGCGGCTGAAGGCCGAAGGGCTGGGGCCGTGCCTTTGGCACCGCCCGGCCCTGGCCCTGGAGGCCCTAGCCGCACTTGTACCGGATCAGCCCAGCCCCAGGTCGGCGAGGATCTGATCGGCCATGGTTTCGGCTTTCACCTTGGTGTAGACCTGCTCGATCCGGCCCTCGGCATCGATCACGAAGGTGTGGCGCATCATGCCCATGTATTCGCGGCCCATGAATTTCTTTAGGCCATAGCTCTCATAGGCGGTTGCCACCGGACAGGGTTCAGCGTCGGTGAGCAGGGTGAAGGGCAGGTCGTATTTGCTGATGAACTTGCCATGGCTGGTGGCCGGATCCTTGCTCACCCCCAGTACGCAGATGCCGGCGGCCTTGAAGGTGCTCCATTGGTCGCGAAAGTTGCAGGCCTCCTTGGTGCAGCCCGGCGTGTCGTCTTTCGGATAGAAATACAGCACCACCCGCTGGCCTCGCAGGACCGCGAGACTCACCGTATCGCCGTTCTGGTCGGGCAGGCTGAACTCGGGGGCGGAATCGCCGATCTGAAGGGCCATGGGGAGCGGGCTGCTGACGGCAGAGCCTAGGGGCACTCGCTTGCACACGGCAGCTTTCAGGAAAGCTGGCCTGGGCCGTGCCTGCCCGGCCGCCATCAAGATTGTCGAATCAATGTTGTCTTGTGGTCAGTTGCATCGCCAACGGCTAGGTTTTCAAGGAAGTTCTCCAATTCCATCCGTGCTCAAGCGTCTGCTCGCCGGTCTCGCCGTGGGAGCGGCCATGACCGCTGTCGCCCTTCCGGCTTCCGCCGCCGTCGACAACGACCTGCCCGTCCGCTGGAACACCGGCGGTGCCGTGTGGTCGACCAACCAGGAAGCGTTCGACACCTTTCTTGAATCCGGTGATGTCACCGATCGCGGTCTCGATGGCGGCCTGCGCCGCTCCGGCTGGACCGCCGACGAGGTGCGCCAGGGCATGAACAAGACCTACAACGTCGATCTCGTCGGCGTCTCGCGCTTCATGTATTCGGATGCCGGCGTCAAGTTCCTCAAGAATGCCTCCGCCAGCTATTTCCCTTACTACAGCATGAACACGTACGCGGTGCAGGCCCTGCGCGCCGCAATCATCAGTGACGCCGCCGACGGCTCGATCTCCTCGGCCGGCATCATGCGTGCCCTCCCGACCGACTTCCGTCTGGCCGATTTCTGCAACACCTACACCGGCGCCCAGAACATCTGCGCCGATGGTCGCTGCCAGCCCGGCTCCGCCCAGTGCACCTCCCTGCTCTCCTGGTACGTGTTCCTGCCGGCCTGCGTCCAGGCCAATCAGATGGCCGACCCCGTCGCCGAGGTGCGGATGACCACCCCTGCCCCTGCCCCTGCTCCCGAGCCGATCCGCGGACTCTGGTGAGAACGGCGCCAGGCTTGCGCCTCGGCCCCCCAATCCCTCTGCATGCCCTGGCTCAGGCCGGGGCTTTTTTCATGGGCGTTTCGCCAAAAGCAGAGTGTGGCAGAGACGCTGCGGCAGCAGGGAGCCGATTCGGCTGCGGAAAAGTTTCTCGAGGGCCTTGCGTTCGCCTGCGCTCAGCTGCGGCTCCAATTGACTGAGGTATTCCGCCTCGTCACCGAACCATCGCTGCAGCAAGGCGTCGCCCAGGGCAAGCCCCAGCTCTTCCTGCCAGCTGTCGCTGCGAAGCGTCCAGCCCCTCCGCTCCAGCCCCTGTTGCACCGCCCCATCCTGGCCGGCCTGCTCGGCCAGCCAGGCAGCCTCCGCTTCACTGGCCGCCTCCAGCAGTTGGCGCTGTCGTTCGCCAGCACCTCTGCGGTCGCTTTCGAGCAGTTCGCCCATGGCGCTGGCCGGTCCGAGCAGGGGCCGACTGAACAGCAGGCGGGCGCGTCCCCCCGGCGCCATCAGTTCCCCCATCCGATCGAGCCAGCCCTCCAGCGCTGCGTCAGTCAGGCCCCGGAACGGCTGGCGGGCCACGATCCATTCGAAGCGTTCCCCTTCCTCCAGCTGGTCGATCAGAGCCTGGGATTGCTGCGCTGACACCAGCAGAATCCGGGGGCGGCGCAGCTCATCGAGCAGCTGCAGCTGTGCCTTCAGCCGACCCAGCACAGCCGCATCCCCCACCGTGACCACCACCTCCCCTTCGCCGGCGGCGTGCAGCGGATCGAGACTCCACAGCAGTGACTGCGCCTCGAGCACCAGCACCCGGTCGAGCCGGCCGATCGCTGCCTCCTGCCAGAAGCGGCGGCGGAGCCGATCGAGTCGCTCCCCTTCGGCGGCCGCCTGGCGCCGCAGCCAGCGTTCCAGCACGGGATCGTTCGGAGCGCTGCTCAGCAGCTCCGGCTGGTCGATCGCCACCTCGGCCGCGGCGGCCAGCTGGGCTGCTCGGCGCTGCTGCAGCCGGCCCCGCAGCTGCCCTTCCCAGCCCAGCGATCCCGGCTGCCAGAACACCTCTCCCTGCAGGGAATCGGGCAGGTAATGCTGCGCCACCCAGTGCTCGGCGAAGGCGTGCGGGTAGCGGTAGCCCACACCATCTCCGAAGGCACTGCCATCGCGGTTGGCATCGCGCAGGTGGGCCGGCACCCGTTGCTTCTGCGCCTGGCGCACCGCATTGACGGCATCGAAGAAGCCCAGGGCGCTGTTGCTCTTCTCCGCACCGGCCAGATACAGAGTGGCCTCGGTGAGCGCATAGAGACCTTCCGGCAGGCCCACCTGCTCGAAGGCCGCAGCGCATGCCTGCACCACCACGATCGCCATCGGATCGGCCAGGCCGATGTCTTCGCCGGCGGAGATCAGCAGGCGTCGGAACAGGAAGCGGGGATTCTCGCCGGCCTCCACCATCCGTGCCAGCCAGAACAGGGCAGCGTCGGGATCGGAGCCGCGGATCGATTTGATGAAGGCACTGATCGTGTCGTAGTGAGCGTCGCCCTGCTTGTCGTAGAGAACGGCCCGTTGCTGGATCGACTCCTCGGCAATGGCCAGGTCGATCATGATCCTCCCGGCGGCATCGGCCGGGGTGGTCTCCACCGCCAGCTCCAGGGCATTGAGCAGGCTGCGGGCGTCGCCGCCGGCCACGTTCAGCAGGTGCGCCTCGGCCTCGGGGCTGAGCACCACATCTCGCTCGCCGTAGCCCCGCTCCGGCTCGGCCAGGGCCCGTTGCAGCAACTGGCGCAGGTCGTTTGTCTCCAGGGGCTGCAGCCGGAACAGCCGTGAGCGGCTCACCAGAGCCTTGTTCACCTCGAAATAGGGGTTTTCGGTGGTGGCGCCGATCAGGGTGACGGTGCCGTTCTCCACCCAAGGCAGCAGGGCGTCCTGCTGGGCGCTGTTGAAGCGGTGCACCTCATCGATGAACAGGATTGTGCGCAGTCCGTGCTGTTCGAGCCGGCGGCGGGCTTCCTCCACTTCGGCCCGCAGGTCCTTCACGCCGGCCAGCACGGCGTTGAGGCTCGCGAAGTGGGCGCGGGTGGTGTTGGCGATGATCCGCGCCAGAGTCGTCTTGCCAGTGCCGGGCGGGCCGTGCAGGATCAGGTTGCCTACCCGGTCGGCGGCAATCGCCCGTCGCAGCAGCCGGCCGGGACCGAGGATCGCATCCTGGCCCGCGAACTCCTCGAGCGTGCGCGGCCGCATCCGGTCGGCCAGCGGGGCGATGCGGCTGAGGGTCTGCTCGCGGCGGTGGCTGAACAGGTCGCTCACGCGGCGGAGGCTTCAGCGGCGGGCAAGGCTTGCGGCTCAGGCGCTGGCTGCATCGTTGCCCTGCTGGTGCAGGCGGGTGCCGAAGCGAAGCAGATCAAAGCCGCTGAACAGGAAGCTGATGCCCACCAGCAGACCCAGCACGGAGAGCAGGCCGGCCGGATTCATGGTGAGGATCAGCAGGCCGAGCAGCGCGGTGATCAGGCCGTTGGCCAGGCCCCAGCCCCAGCCAGCCACGCTGCGATGGCTGAGCGAGAGAATGGTGGCGAACAGCCCCTCAAACAGGAAGATGATTCCCAGGGCTTTTGCCAGGGAAGCGATCTGACGGGCCGCCGGGATCACACCCGAGCCGAACTGGCTGAGCATCCACAGCCCCGCCACCAGGGAGAGGGTGGCGATGACCAGCCGCCAGAAGCTGGTGGCGCGGCTCTGCCAGCGGGCGCGACGCAGGTTGTCGATCCAGCCGAGGATGCCCCCGATCAGAAAGGCCAGGGCCACCATCACCGTCACCCAGGCGGAGGCGATCAGGGGGAAGCCCAGGGCAAGCACCCCCAGCACGATCAGCAGGATCCCCTCGGTCTGGGTGAGGCCGCGCAGCTTGTCGAGCTCGGCGGCCAGCCGCTCAGGGCGAGGGTAGGCATCGCTGGGGCTCAGGGGTGTGCCGCTGTTCATCGGGGGATCGGCCCGTATCTGTTCCGAACGTAGGGATGGCCTGCGGAGCGTGCAGCGGTTCGAAAGGCTCTGTAGCCGGACCGTTGCCACGCCGCGAGCCCTACGATCGAGTTCCAGCGACGGGCGTTCCGGCAACGCAGTACCGGGCATGGGGCAGCGATCGATGCGGTGGAGGCCCCGAAGGCATCGGGCGCTGCCCCTGGTGCTGGCGACGATCCTGGCTGGCACTGTGGTGGCGGGGTGTGGCGATCGGCCGGTGGCATCCCCCCCTGCCCGGATCCAGTCGGTGCGCAGTGAGCCGGTGGCGGCCAGCGGCTTCCTGGATCTGGTCGATACGGTGAGCACCCTCGAAGCGCTGGAAGAGGTGGACCTGGCCAGCCAGGCCACCGGCCGGATCGAACGGCTGCTGGTGAAGCAGGGGGATGCGGTACGGGCCGGTCAGTTGCTGATGGTGCTCGATCAGACCCAGCTCCGTGCCGATGTGGCGCGCCTGCGGGCCCAGGCCGAGGCCGACCGGCTCAACTTTGAGCGCTTCGATTCTCTGGTGCGTGCAGGGGCTGCCAGCGCGCTGCAGCGCGATGACTACCGCCAGCGAGCCATCGCTTCGCGACAGGAGCTGATCGCCCGCCAGGCGGATCTTGCCTTCCGCGATCTGCGCGCTCCGATCGCCGGCATCGTCGGAGATGTGCAGGTGAACCAGGGGGACGTGATCCAGTCAGGAGCACCTTTCACCCGCATCATCCGCAACGATCGCTTGCTGGCGCGCGTGGAGGTGCCGGCGGTGCACGCCGGTCGGCTGCGCATCGGCCAGTCGGTGATCCTGCTTGATCCCAGCGGCGGTCAGCCGATCGCCCGTGCGCCGATCCGCTCGATTGATCCCGCCATCAACACCGGCACCCAGGTGCTGCTCGCAAAGGCCGAGCTGGCCAATCCCGATGGGCGGCTGCGCAAC
>JBIIJS010000016.1:0-21409 GCA_044233605.1 Cyanobium sp.
CGCAGGAGAGCGGCGTGAGGTGCAGCTCCAGATAGCCGCCCATGGCGAGCAGCTGCTGGTGGCGGTGATCGATGTGACGGCCCGCAGCCGGGCCGAGTCGGAGCTGGAGGAGGCCCGCGCCATCCAGGCGGAGATGGCCCTGGCGATCACCGAAGCGATTCCGGTGGGCACTTACACGATGGTGATGCCCCCCGACCGGCCGGTGGCCTATTTCAGCTTCATGAGCGAACGCTTCCTGGAGCTCACCGGCCTCGATCGGGCGCGAGCGCGGGAGAACCCCCTGGAGGGATTCGCCTGCGTCCATCCCGACGACTACGACGAGTGGCTGGGCCTCAACGCCGAGGCCTTCGCCGCCAAGCGCCCGTTCCGCGGTGAGACCCGCGTGGTGGTGAAGGGGCAGACGCGTTGGATCACGGCCGAATCGGTGCCGCGCGATCTGCCCGACGGCTCCACCGTCTGGGAGGGGGTGCTCACCGACGTGACCGATCGGGTGCTGGCTCAGCAGAAGCTGCAGGAGAGCGAGCGGCGGCTGCAGCGCATCCTCGACAACCTTCCGATTCCGGTCGCCACCCTGTCGTTGACCGAGGGGGCGGAGGAGGAGCTGTTCCAGAACCGGCGCTTCCTGGAAACCTTCGGCTACCGCCGCGATCAGATCGCCACCCAGGCCGGCTGGTTCGCCCTCGCCTATCCCGATCTGCCATACCGGGCCGAGGTGGAGGAGCGCTGGCAACAGGCCGTGGCTGAAGCGGATGCCAACGGCGGCCTGGTGCCCACCGGCGAATATCGGGTGCGCTGCGCCGATGGCCGCGAGCTTGACGTCCTGATCAGTGGCACCCGGCTTGAGAAACTGCTCGTGGTCACCTTGCTCGACATCACCGAGCGCCGCCAGGCGGAGCGGGCCCTGGCGGAACGGCGCCGGCTGGAGAAGCGACAGGAGGAGCAGCGGCGCCTGCGGCTGGAGCAGAAGCTGCGCAGCAGCCTCACGGCGGCAGCGGTGGCCCACGAGATCAACCAGCCGCTGAGCACAATCCTGCTCCATGCCCGCCTGGCCCGGCAGCAGGGGTTGGCAGCCCAGGACGGCAAGCTGGATGGCGCCCTCAGCTCCCTGGTGAGCGAGGCCGAAAGGATGGTGACGATCACCGAAAAGATGCGCAGCCTGCTGCGCAACCTGCAGACCGAGCGGGTTCCGGTGGATCTGGCCGCCGTGGTGGAGAGCGCGTTGCTCTACCTGCGCCCGCGACTCGATGAGGCCGGCGTGGCGCTGCAGCGACGGGGGCTCGCGGATCCCGCCTGGATCCGCGGCGACGCCGACCAGCTGCAGGTGGCGGTGAGCAACCTGGTGCGCAACGCAATCGAATCGCTGACCCCCTGCCCGGATTCCCGCCGCATCGGCGTGGATCTGCGGGCCGCCGGCGATCGCCTGCTGCTCACAATCGACGACAACGGCCCCGGCTTTCAGGATGGCGTGATCCAGGCACTGCCCCTGATCACCACCAAGCCCGACGGCAGCGGCATCGGCCTGTATGTGGTCCACACCACCGCTGAAAATCACTCTGCTTCACTCCACTTCGGCCGCTCAGCTCTGGGGGGTGCTGCGGTGACCCTGGGCTTCGAGCTCCTGCCGCCTGCATCGGTGCCTGCATCGATGGAGATGCCGCTGTCTGCGCTTTGATTCCGCCGGCCCGCATCCCGGCCCAGCCGATCGAGGCGTTTCTGGCCGCCAACGGCCCGGTGCTGGATGTACGCAGCCCCGGCGAGTACGGGCAGGGGCACATCCCCGGTGCTGTCAATCTGCCCCTGTTCGATGACAACGGACGCGCCGAGATCGGCACGCTTTACAAGCAGCAGGGCCGCACCGAGGCGGTGCGGCGCGGACTGGCGCTGGTGGGGCCACGGCTGGCGGAACTCTCCGGCCACCTGCTGGAGCTGGCCGCCCAATCACCAGGGCTGCCCCTGCGCATCCACTGCTGGCGCGGCGGCATGCGCTCCGGCAGCGTCGCCTGGCTGGCGGGCACGCTCGATCTACCGGTGCTGTTGCTGGCAGGCGGCTACAAGGCCTGGCGCCAATGGGTGCTGCGGCAGTTCGAGCGGCCCTGGCCGCTGCGCCTGCTGGGCGGCCGCACCGGATCGGGCAAGACCGAGCTTCTGCTGGCCCTGCGCCAGCGCGGCGTGGCGGTCATCGACCTGGAGGGCCGGGCCCATCACCGCGGCAGCAGCTTCGGCGGCCTGGGCCAGCCCCCCCAGCCCAGCACGGAGCACTACGAAAACCTGCTGGCGGCCGATCTGGTGCTCCTGGAGGGGGCGGCGGAGATCTGGCTTGAGGCTGAGAGCGTGCAAGTGGGCTGCTGCCGCATTCCCGCAGGACTCTGGCGGCAGATGAAGCAGGCGCCGTTGCTGGAGGTGCGCCGGCCCATCGAGGCCCGGGTGGCGCACCTGGTGCGGCTCTACGGCGTGCAGGATCCCGCCGGGCTGGCGGAGGCCACCGCCCGCATTGCCCGCCGCCTCGGCCCCCAGCGCACCGCCGCAGCCCTGGCCGCGATCGACGCCCGCGACTGGGCCGTCGCCAGCCGTCAGATGCTCGACTACTACGACCGCTGCTACGACCACGAACTCGAGCGCCATCCAGTGGTCGCCTCGGAGGAGCTGGGGGATCTGGATCCCGCCGCCGCCGCCGATCAGCTGCTGGCCCGGGGGCTGGTGCGCTCCACCCGGCCGACCATGGCGGCCTCTGCGAATCCGGCCGCCTGAAGCGCCGCCAGGGTCTGCGCGCCCGCACCCGCCGGCAGGGCGGCCAGAAGGGGGCCGCAGGTCTGGGGATCGATCAGAAGCGCCGTATCCACCAGAAGCGCCGCATCCACCGCAAAGGCCCCGATCGCAGCCGCATCCACCAGCTCCACCGCACCCTCCAGCAATCTCAGAGCCGACGCATTGGCTGGGGCGAGGCTGCTGGCGTAGCCCTGCCCCAGCAGCTCGCGGGCGCCCGCCAGGGACGGGATGGCGGTGGCATCAAGCCGCACCCGCACCCCAGGCGCCGCGCCGGTCAGCATCTCACCCAGGTGGCCCAGCAGGCCGAAGCCCGTCACATCGGTGCAGGCCAGGCAGCCGTGGGCGGCCAGCAGCTCCAGCAGCGGCGCCTGGCTCCGCTGCATCACCTCCAGGGCCGCATCGATCCATTCCGGGCGCGCCGCGCCCTCCATGGCCGCCGCAAACAGAACGCCGCTACCGATCGGACGGCTCAGCACCAGCACCTCCCCTCCCCGCAGGGGGCCCTTCGGCCAAAACCGCCCCGCTGGCGTTCGGCCGTTCACCGTGAGGGCCAGGCCCAGACCGGCGCCGTCGCGGCCCTCAAGGGTGTGCCCCCCCACCAGAGCCGCGCCGAGCGGCTCGAGCACCGAGGTGACCCCCGCCAGGCTCTGCAGCAGCAGCTCCTCCTGCAGGCGGGCATCGCCCTCGGGCACGGTAACCAGCGCCTGCACGCATTCCACCGCGGCGCCGCAGGCCCATAGGTCGCTGCAGGCGTGCAGGGCCGTGAGCCGGCCGTTGAGAAAGGGATCGTCGACGAGCGCCGGGAAGCCATCGATGCTCTGCAGCAGCAGGGTGCCGTCTGGATTGCGCTGGATCACGGCCGCGTCCTCGCTGATGGGGGGCTGGCCGCAGGCCGCGGTGCGGCCTGCGGCCAGCCTGCGCAGGGCGGCCTGCAGTGGCTGCGCCGCCAGCTTGGCAGCGCAGCCACGGCAAGCCATCAACTGCTCTGCCCTCCTTCCCCTTGCCCCTCCACCAGCCGCTGCAGGCCCGCCCGTTGCTCCGGCCATCGGTTTCAACTCGGCAAACCTCCGCAGAAAGCGGCTGTCGAGCTGCTCTTTCCAGCGCCACAGCAGCCGGCTGGGCCCCAGCGCAAACGGACCCCAGAACGCCAGGGCCCGGGGGTCGCCGCACGCGCCGCCATCACCGAGCAGCTGCAGCGCCCGGGCCCGGGGACGCCAGTGCCGCAGTGGTTTCCCTGCCAGGCTGCGGCTCAGATTCGCCGCCAGCACCGGTGCCGCCCGCACCGCCCACACCCCCGAGGCGGGGCGGGGAGCGGTGGCGATCAGCCCGCAGTCGCCGGCGGCGAAGATCCGATCCTGACCTCTCACAGCCAGGGTGGTTTCGCACAGCAAACGGCCGCTGGCGGCCTCCACCAGCAGCCCGCTGGCCGCCAGCCAGCACGGAGCGATGCTGCCGGTGCAGATCAGATCGGCCCCGGCCTGCTCCGGGGCGTGACGTTCCAACACCACCCCCGCTTCGGCCAGCAGCGCCTCGCCGGCCCGGTTCGCCGCCGCCGAGCCAAGCCGCAGCCCACGATCGCGCAGCAACATCCGCACGGGGTGGCGGCGCGCCCGCAGCGCCAGGGCAAGCTCCACAGCGGCGGCACCGCCACCGCGGATGCGAATCGGTTGCTCCGCCGGCAGCCCCGCGCACCAGGCAAGGAACGGCTCCAGCGGCTTCACCGGCACCGCGGCATGCCCCGCCTGGCCGGTCGGGCCAGGGGCGGTCGTGGCGCCCACGTCGAGGCTGAGCCGATCAAAGCGCAGGGGCGGCCGGCCGGCCAGCTGCAGCTCCTGCCCCAGCGGATCCAACCCCGTGATCTCAGCCTGCACAAACATCACCTGTGCCAGCTGGCACAGCCGGCGCAGGTCGATGCGGCCGTCGCCTGCGGGATGGAGGCCCGCCACCAGGGCCGGCACCGTGCCCGAATACAGGGCGCTGCCGTGGCGGCTCACCAGGGTGATGCGGCAGTGCCGCGGCCTTGTGTGGGGCCGCATCACCCACATCCGCAGCAGCAGGGCATGGCTGTGACCGCCGCCGGCCAGCAGCACTGTGCCCACCCCCATCGGCACGATGCCGCTCAGTCCCAGCTTCGCCTGCACAGCGGTGAGGGCGGGTATCGGCACTCAGTCTTGCGGCGGCTCCGGCCGGTCGCTGTCTTTGAGAGAGGGATAGCTGCGCGTGAGGGCCAGCATGTCCCGTCGCACCCGCGAGCGGAAGGCGGCGGCGGCGGCAGGAGGCAGCACCGGGAAGTCGGTGGCGGCCGCCTGGGCGTCGCCGCGCAGGGGCTTCCAGCTGCCGTTGCCCTCCTGTTTCGCCTGCTCCAGGACGGCGGCGAAGTCGAAGCTGAGGCTGCGGCCCTCAGCAGCGGCCTCCTGCACCCAGCGTTCGCGTTCGGCGACGAAATGGCGGGCCCGCAGCGTGTCGGGCAGGCCGAGCACCGGCTCGTACCACTCGAGCGCTCGCAGCTCCTCTTCCAGCACGATCACCCAGGCTGCCTGCTCACCCGCGGCCAGGCCGGCAAGCTGCGGATCGGCACGCATCGCCGTCAGAAAACAGCTCAGCCAACGGTGGTGAGCCTTCTCCTTGAGCGTCTTCTTCAGCGACGACTTGCCAGTGGCCCGCTTCGGCAGCGCCGCTTCGGCGCGGCGCAGAAACACCCGGTCTTCACGCTCGAGGTTGATCGCACCCCAGCGCTGCCGGTACTCCCACAGTTCCTCGTAGCGACGTACGTCCTCCGCCGACCAGCCGAGCTCGCGGAGCTCGTCGGAGCGGCTTCCCTCTTCCTTGCGCATGCCGGTGTTCACCCTCGCACCGGCAGAGTAAAGGTCGGCCCGTCCGCGGCGGCCGCCCTGCAGCTGCGGGCAATCTGGCCCTCCTCATCGGCCGGCACCACCAGCAGCGGCACAGCGCCAAGCCAGGCGAGGCCCTCCTCGAGCTCGCGGCGCAGTTCACCGTCGTGTTCGCCGATGCCTCCGCTCAGGGCGATCAGATCCACCCCCCCCAGGCTGGCCGCCATCGCACCGATTTCCTGCAGCAGCCGCTGAAGGAACACTGCGATCGCCAGTTCGGCGCCGGCATGGCCCTGCCGCCGCGCCTTGCGCAGCTCCGCCATGTCGCCGCTCAGGCCGGAGAGGCCCAGCAGTCCGCTCTCGCGGTTGAGGCAGCGGTCGAGATCCTCCACCTTCATGCCACCGCGCAGCTGGTGCAGGATCAGGCCGGGATCGAGGCTGCCGCTGCGGCTGGCCATCACCAGCCCCTCCAGGGGTGTGAAGCCCATGGTGGTGGCGATGCTGCGTCCCTCGGCAATGGCACAGAGCGAGCAGCCGGCCCCCAGGTGGCAGCTGATCAGCCGCATCACGCCGGGATGGCTGCGCGCCACGGTCTCGGCCACGTGCTGGTGGTTGAGGCCGTGGAAGCCGAAGCGCCGCAGCCCCGCCTGCCGCCAGCTCAGCGGCACCGCGTAGGTGCGGGCCTGCGGCGGCAGGGTGGCGTGGAAGGCGGTATCAAAACAGGCCCACTGCTCCAGGTCAGGCCGCCAGGCGGCCAGGGCGTCCATCAGCAACAGGGCCGGACCGTTGTGCAGCGGCGCCAGCTCCGCCAGCTCCGCCAGCTCCGCCACCACCTCCGGGGTCAGCCTGATGGGGGCGGTGAAGCGTTCGCCGCCGTGCACCACCCGATGACCGGCGAATGCCAGAGGGGGGCTGCTTGCCGTTCCCGGTGACGCAAGCCAGGGGGCGAGCGCGCTGGGAAGCCAGGTTTCCAGGAGCCGCTGAGCCGCATCCGGCGCGGCCAAGGGCGACCAAGTCTGCTGTTCTCGCCACAACACCGACCCGTCGGCCGCCAGGAGAGCGGCCTTCACCGAGGAGCTTCCGGCGTTGAGCACCAGCGCCGGCAGATCGGCCATCAGCCCTTGCCTGCGTTCAGGCTCCAGCGCCAGTCGGTCACCTCCGGCGAATCCTGGCCGTGCTCATGGGCATAGGAGCGGTGGCTGAGGATCGCCTCCTTCATACGCTCCTTCACGTGGGCGGCGCGCGAACCGAGGGTGGGCACGCGGTCGATCACATCGATGACCAGATTGAAGCGATCGATCTGGTTGTTCATCGCCAGCTCCAGCGGTGTGTTGATGTTGCCCTTCTCCTTGTAACCGCGCACGTGGAAGTTGACGTGGTTGGTGCGGCGGTAGGTGAGCCGGTGAATCAGCCATGGATAGCCGTGGAAATTGAAGATCACCGGCTTGTCAGTGGTGAACAGACTGTCGAAGTCACGGTCGCTGAGACCGTGCGGATGTTCGCTGGGGTTGGTGAGGGCGAACAGCTTCACCACGTTGAGCACACGGATGCGCAGGGATGGGATCTCGCGGCGCAGGATCTCCACCGCCGCCAGCATTTCCTTGGTGGGGATGTCGCCGGCGCAGGCCATCACCACATCCGGCTCGTCCATCTCCAGCCCCTGGTCGTCGTTGCTGGCCCAGCTCCACAGGCCGATCCCCTTGGCCACGTGCTGGCGGGCCTGTTCGAGGTTGAGATATTGCAGATGTTTCTGCTTGTCGGAGACGATGATGTTGCACACATTCGTTTCCTGCAAAGCCTCCTCCGCCACCGCCAGCAGGCAGTTGGCGTCGGCGGGCAGATACACGCGCACCACCTCGCCGCTCTTGTTGCCGGCCAGGTCGATGAAGCCTGGATCCTGGTGCGTGAAGCCATTGTGATCCTGACGCCACACGGTGCTGGAGATCAGGCAGTTCCAGGGACCGATCGGCGCTCGCCAGGGGGCGTGGTGGATGCAGGATTCCAGCCACTTGGCGTGCTGGTTGAACATCGAGGCGATCACATGGGCGAAGGCCTCGTAAGTGTGGAAGAAGCCGTAGCGGCCGGTGAGCAGATATCCCTCCATCATCCCCACCAGGGTGTGTTCGGAGAGCATCTCCACCACCCGGCCCTCGCGGCAGAGCTCGCTGCCGTTGAGATCCTCCGGCAGCAGATCCTCCATCCAAACCTTCTTGCTCACCTCGTAGATCGCCTGCAGTCGGTTGGAGGAGGTCTCATCAGGGCCGAACACGCGCATCGAGTTCGGGTTGGCAACGATGGTGTCGCGCAGCAGCTCTCCCAGCGGGTAGGTGTTCTCCACCTCGATGCTGCCCGGTGCCTCCACCGGCACGGCGAAGTGGCTGATCGACGGTAGGTGCAGCTTGCGGCGCAGTACGCCGCCGTTGCCGTGCGGGTTGGAGGCCATGCGCCGAGGGCCCGCTGGTGACAGGGCCTGCAGCTCTGAAATCAGGGTGCCTGCGGCGTCAAACAGCTCCCATGGCCGGTAGCTCTTCATCCAGTCCTCGAGCATGCCCAGCTGCTCGAGGTCCTTGTTTGGGGCCGGCAGGGGCACCTGATGGGCGCGCCAGAAGCCTTCGAGCTTCTTCTCCCCGAGAGCCTTCGGGCCGGTCCAGCCCTTCGGGGAGCGCAGCACGATCATCGGCCAGGCCGGTCGCATCGCCTCGCCGCTGCGGCGCGCTTCGGCTCGGATCTCCCGAATACGTCCCACCGCCTGATCCATCGCCGCCGCCATGGCGCGGTGCATGGGCATCGGGTCGCTGCCCTCCACGAAGATCGGCTCCCAGCCGTAACCACGCATCAGGCTGGCCAGCTCCTCTCTGGGAATCCGGGCCAGCAGGGTGGGATTGGCGATCTTGTAGCCGTTGAGGTGCAGCACCGGCAGCACGGCACCATCGGTAATCGGGTTGAGGAATTTGTTGATGTGCCACGAGGTGGCCAGCGGCCCGGTTTCCGCCTCGCCGTCGCCGACACATGCCAGGGCGATCAGATCGGGGTTGTCGAACACCGCGCCGCAGGCGTGGGAGAGCACGTAGCCGAGCTCACCGCCCTCGTGGATCGAGCCGGGGGTCTCCGGCGTGCAGTGGCTGCCGATGTGGCCAGGGAAGGAGAACTGCTTGAAGAAGCGCCGCATCCCCTCCTCGTCCTGGCTCTTGTCGGGATAGAACTCGCTGTAGCTGCCATCCAGGTAGGCGGGCCCAAGCACCCCTGGAGCCCCGTGGCCCGGCCCCGACAGGTAGATCATGTCGAGGTTGTGGTGGCGGATCACCCGGTTGGCGTGCGCCCAGATGAAGGCCTGGCCGGGGCTGGAGCCCCAGTGGCCCAGCAGCCGGTTCTTGATGTGCTCCCGGCGCAGCGGCTCGCGCAGCAGCGGGTTGTCGCGCAGGTAGATCATCCCCACCGCCAGGTAGTTGGCGGCCCGCCACCAGGCATCGGTGAGGGTGAGTTCACGTTCCAGGTCGGCCTGATCGAGGCCGCTCTGGTGGAGGGAGGGAAGGGTCATGGTCGGGAGAATCGTTGTGGTGGGATGCGGCGCGGAACGGGCGCAGCGGGTTGGGCGCAACCGGTGGGCCTTCAACCTGGCCGTTGTTTGTTAAGTCAGGCCTAAGCGATCCACACCGCTACCCGCGGAGGCGTTCGCTACCCAGAGGATCACAGCGCTGGCGGGGGATCGGCTCCGCTCATTCGTTGCTGACGCCCGACCGCGCATGGCGGAGCCGCAGGCAGGTCAGAAGAAGAACTTCAGGCCCAGCTCAATGCCGTTCTCGCTCACCACAAAGGCGTTGGGCCGCTGCCTGCCATTGTCGCCGCTCATGTGCAGGTACCGCCAGGAGAGGTCGATCTGGGTGGAGTTGCCCACCGCGTAGCCGAGGCCCAGCTGGGCGTTGGCCGAGAAGCTGTCGGCGCGGCTGATGCCGAAGCCGGCCGCATCGCCGCGGGCGAACAGGCGCAGGCGCGGTGCCACAAACATCTGGGCCTGAGTACCCAGCAACGGTTGCACATCCGGAGAACCGAACGCTCGCGCATTAGAGACCTGGCGGCCGCGGCTGCTGCTGAGCAACGAGTCGATGCTCAGGCCCACATCCAGGATGCGGATGCCTGCGTAGGGAATCACCGTCACGGTGCCGGGATCGGCCACGGCGCTTTCGCGTGCGCCGAGGCGGTAGCGCAGGGCCACGTCGTAAATGCCCTGCTCGGTGCCCACTTCCGTGCGGAAGCTGCGGGTGACACTGCCGGAGCCCCGTTCCCGCGCTGCCAGGCGGGCTGCGAGTTCACCGCGCTGCCGCTCGACCTCACCCAGACCCGCCAGCCGCTCAGCGATCCGGCCACGCCGAGTGGCCCGGCCCTCCTCGCTGGTCAGGGCCCGATAGGTATCAAGACCTGCCTTCAGCCTGCCGTCACCGATGCGGAAGCGGTCGCGCGTGCGCTCGATCGCCGCCTGCTTCTGCAGATTCACGTAGCTGATGTCGGTGAGCAGGCCGAGCCGGCCGCGCTCCACGCTGCCCCGCAGCGACACGGTGCTGCTGAGTGCATCGAGCAGCTGGCCGAGGCTGAGGTTGGTCTCGGCGGTGAAGCCTTCAATCGTTGTGCGGTTGGTGGTCTTCAGGGGCAGGAAGCCGTAAAGCTCCAGCGTGCCGGCCCAGGCGGAAGGGGGCCGGGCGGGGCTGGCCGCTGCCGGTGGGCTGGCGGCGATGGGGTCAACCAGCTCGGCGGGGTGCTGGAAGCGCGAGCGCTCGCCCTCATCGAGAGTGATCTCTGCCATTGGCGCGGCGCCCTCGGGGAGGATCTCCCCGGCCGCAACCGGCAGCTCCGCGGCCCGGGCCACCCCGAGGCAGGAGGCCAGAACCAGGCCCGAGCTCAGGGGCCCCATCCGCATCGATCCCCCAAGCTGGCGGACGGTCACTCCCAATCTCCGAAGACGTGCGGACGGTACCGGAGCGGCGCTGGGCCGGCCATTGCAAAAGGGTCAATGCCGCAGACGCGCCCGTGCCCCCTCACTCCTCTGCGGCGGAGTCGGCAGCCGTTCCCCGCTCCAGCCGGGCCAGCCGCCGCTCGAGCAGCGCCAGGCCCGCCACCGTGGTGACGGTGACCATCAGCACCAGGGCTGAGAACAGCACTGCATCAATCAGCCCAGCCGTCAGCGCGGTGGTGGCGAACACCAGCCCCGGCAGGCCGCGGGGCATCAGGCCGAAGACCACAAGGGCCGGATCGATGCCGGCGGCCCGGTCGCGCCGGTTGATCGCCAGGCCGCAGGCCAGCTTGGTGAGCACCGCCAGGGTGATCAGCAAAGCCGCCATACCCCAGGCCCGCGGCTCGATCAGGCTGGCCAGCGGCAGCCGCAGCCCCACGGAGACGAAATACAGCGGCAGGAACACCTCTGAGAGCAGCGAAAGCACCCGCTGCACCTCGGTATCCACAGGCCGCAGCCGGGCCAGCAGCACCCCGCCCCAGAGGGCCCCCAGCAGGCTGGTGAGGCCACTGGCCTCGCCCAGCCAGGCGCTGCTGATCAGCAGCAGCAGGATGGCCAGAGGTTCCTGCGGCGCCGCCCGGCCCCAGCGCGCCCAGAGGCTCACCAGCGCGTAGCTCAACGCTCCGGCTGCCAGCGCCAGCAGTACCCCCCGCCAACCCAGGTCGGCGGCGCCCAGCGGCAGCCCGCCGCTGAAGCTGGCCAGGGTGAGCAGGCCGATCGCCGGCAGATCGTCGAGCACCGACACGCCCACCAGCAGCCTGCCGCTGGGGCTCCCCAGCGCCTGCCGCTGGGCCAGCACCCGGAGGGTGACGCCCGTACCGGTGGCGCTCAGCACTGCCAGGGCCAGCAGGGTGGGGCCGGTCTCCAGGCCCAGCAGCAGGCGCAGCGGCCAGTAGGCCAGCAGCGGCGTAAGGGCACTGAGGGCGACAGTGCGCAACAGCGTCGCCGGCCGCGATGCGAGCAGGTCGCCGCGCACCTCAAGCCCCACCTGGAAAAACAGCGTCAGCACCCCAAGCTCGGTGAGGCCGCTGAGCGGTTCCACCGCCTGGAACGGCAGGATCGTGTTGCCGAGCAGGAAGCCCACCGCCAGTTCGAGCACGATCGCCGGGATCGCCCAGCGCGCCAGCCGCCCGGCGAGCAGACGGGCCAGCAGTACGCCGCCCAGCAGGATCAGCAGGGTGGTCAGCAGGGAAGGCGTGGTCATGGCCGGCGGGTTGCCGTCAGTTCGGCACTTCCACGCCGTTCACCTCCAGCTTCAACAGGCTTTCCGCGGCTCGCACGCTCACCGCATAGTCCATCGTCGAGCCCACGCCGGTGCCCCGGTAGCTTCCCGAGACCGGCGCCGCCAGACGGTGGTCGGGCGCCGCCGCCAGGGCGACGTGGCCATCGGCCACCGCCAGCCCGAGGCTCGGGTCGTAAGGCAGCCAGCCGCCGCCGCTGAGGTAGACCTCCGCCCAGGCGTGCAGCTCGTGTTCGGTCACCTCCTCGGGGTGATGCATCGAGTAGCCGCTCACGAAGCGGGCCGCCAAGCCCTGGCTGCGGCAGGCTGCCACGTAGAGCATCGCAGTGTCGCGGCAGGCGCCGCGGCGCCCCGCCAGGGTTTCCTCCGGGGTCATCGGTTCGCCGTCGAGGCGACCGATGTGGTGAAAATCGTGGTGGATCCGATCGGCCAGGTGCATCAAAAAGGCGCTGCTCGATCCCTCCACCTCCGCCGCAAGGCCGTCAGCCCAGACCTGCACCGCCGCGGGGATCCGGCCAGCGAGGCAGGGGGCGAGCGAATTCCGCTCCGCATCGCTGTAAACGAGTGGCAACCGCCGGGCCTGCTCGCGGGTGATGATCCAGTCGAATGGATTGCTCCGCAGCGTCTCCACCACCAGCTCCAGCTCGATCGTGAGCGAAGGGCGGCTGTGTTCGAACCAGGCCACCTCCACAGCATTGCCATCCGGCTCCAGTACCCGGCTCAGGCCCGTCGGGGGGGCCTGCAGGCTCAGCCGCCGCCGCCGCAGCAGCTGGGAACAATCCTGCCGTGGGGTGAGCCGCAGCACCATCGGCTCGAGAAACACGGGTCGCTCGTAGTGGTAACTGAGCTGGTGGCGGATGTGGAACAGCATCGTCAGCCCAGGGCGTCGCGGACGGAAGCTTCGAATCCATCCTCCAGTTCGAAGCTGCGCAGCGGCTCGCCGCCCAGGTCTTCCACCAGGGGGAAGAAGCGCAGTTCAAACCACTCCAGAAACATTGCATAGCTGCGTGGCGATGGCCATAGCTGGCTGTCGCGGCACCACAGCTCCAGTTCCGCCTCGAAGATCGCCGCCCAGCCCGCCTGCAGCCGCTGCTCCAGCTGCGGCCCATCGTCCCAGCTGGGCAACAGGTAAAGACTCTGCTCATCGCCGAGACCTTCCATGTCGTCGCGGGTCCAGAACGGGCGGCTCCAGTCGAGCATCGGCCGGCGGGCAGCGACGGCAACGGCGCAGCGGTTGACCACGGCCATGGCTTGGCAATCTCCTGAGGAGCAGTGGTGCGCGCTGGGCACATGCGGCACTACGAACCGTAGCTCCGATCGACGGCCGACCCCCAGGAAGGGCCATTTCCCTCGCCGCCGCTGGTTTTGATCGCCCATCGTTTCTACGCTTGCCGCAGGAGCCCGCAGCCCTTTGCCCGATCCGGCCCGGCCCGATCCGCACCATCGTTGGCCGGCGGTTCTCTGGCTGCTTCTCGGAGCGGCCGTCGGCTGGTCGTTCGCAGCTTCGCTCGCGGCGGTACCCGCCACCGTGTTTGCCTCGATGCTGCTCAGCGCCGGGGCTTCCTTCGCCGGCGCTGCCATGCTGGCGCCCTGGCAGCGCCGCTTGCTTGTGGGCCTCTCGGCCGGAGCCATGACGGGCACGGCCTACAGCCTGGCCGAGAGGGCCCATGAGCTCTCCCCTGCCGCCCATGGCGGCAGCCGACTGACCATGCTGCTGGCCCTGGGGCTGGCAGGGCTGATCGGCGGCCTGCGGCTCGGCCGCGATGCCCGACAACCGGAGCGACGCCATCCTCGAGATCTGCTGCGGTCGGCCAGCGCGCTCACCACCGGCATGTTCGCCCTGATGGTGACGCTCGCCTTCCTGCATCTGGGGCTGGAGGGGGCGAGGGCTTTCTCCAGCCGGCTCAGCACAACCCTCACCATCGTGGTGACCGCGGTGGTGTTGCCGGGCTGGCTCGCCCAGCAGCTCCTGCAGGCCCCCCGTCCACGTCTTCTCCCCCCACCGTCAACGCGCCCATGAGCGAGATCAGCGATCCGGTTCAGATTGTCGAGGAGGTGCTCAAACCCCTGGCGACCGCCACCCGCCTGCTGCTCGAGACGCTGTCGGTGCTCACCGTGCTTTATGGGCTGCTGGCCACCCTGCGGGTCAGCATGGTGCGGTTCGGCCGGCGCCTGCCGCAGCGACCCTCCAACCGGGCCCGGCTCACCTTCGGCTGCTGGCTCGCGCTGGCCCTGGAGTTCCAGCTCGGTGCCGACATCGTCTCCACCACCACCGCCCCGTCGCAGGCCAACCTGCTGCAGCTGTTCGCGGTGGCTGTGATCCGCACCTTCCTCAATGTCTTCCTCGGCCGTGAGATCGAGTTCGAGCAGAAGCTGGAGCGCGAGCACGCCCAGCTGCCGCCGAATCTGACGGGCGAGGAGTGATGGTCGTCAACGTCACCAATGAGCTGGCCCGTGAGCGCAACCGGGCTGCGGCCGAGCGCACGCTGATGGCCTGGATCCGCACCTGCCTGTCGCTGATCAGCTTCGGCTTCGGCCTCGACAAGATCATCGCCGCCATCGACAGCGGCCGCGGCGGTGACGCCAGCGTGCCCTCCAGCGTGCGAGCAGTGGCGGTGGCCTTCGTGCTCACCGGCCTGCTGGCAATGCTGGCGTCGATCCGCCAGCATCGCCGCGTGCTCCGCCGCCTGCGCCTGGAGGAATACACCTACCGCGAGGAGCCCTCGATCGCCCTGGCCACCGCCGCGGCGCTCGCCTTGATCGGCCTGCTGGCCCTGTTCCTGCTGTTCCTGAGCTCCCTCTCGGGCTGAACCTCATCTGCCCGCTCGCCCGTCTCCCGCTCGTTCCAACACCATGCAGATTCTGATCACCGCCACCCTGCTGACGCTGATGTTCGGTCTCGGCCTGGGCCTGCAGGTGGGGGTCATCAACCGGTTGCGACAGCGCCCGATGCTCTGTCTGCGGGTGCTGATCGGCACGTGCGTGCTCGTTCCCCTCGTGGCCCTGCTGTTGCTGCACAGCCCCGTCGCCACCCATCTCAGCCGGCCGGTGAGGTTTGCGATCGCCCTGATGGCGATCTGCCCCAGTGCGCCGCTCACCCTCCGCAAGGCGTCCAAGCAGGGGGGCGATCACGATCTGGCGGCCCTCCTGCAGCTGCTGGCAGCGGCCGTGGCGATCGTGTCGGTGCCCCTGCTCGCCGATCTGTTCCGCGACATCTTCAAGGTGAGCGGCTGGGACGTGCGTGCCAGTGAGGTGGCTCGTCAGGTGCTGCTGGCTCAGGGCCTGCCGCTGGGCCTGGGGATGCTGGTTCGGCACCGCTGGCCCGTCCTGGCCGAGCGCCTGGCCGCTCCGATCGACCGCTTCGCGATGCTTCTGCTGCTGGTGATCACCGTGGCGGTGCTGGTGATCAGCTCACCGTTGCTGGCGCGCTTCCTGCTCGACAACGCCGCCGCCCTGCCGGTGATGGCGCTGATGGTGCTGGTGGCGCTCGCGATCGGCTGGTTCCTCTCCGGCCAGGGCCTGGTGGAGCGCACCACGATCGGCCTGGTCACATCGATGCGCAACCCGGGCCTGGCGCTGCTGCTGGCCAGCATTCATGCCGGTGGCATGGAGGGCCTGAAGTTGTCGATCCTGATCTATCTGCTGCTCACGATCGTGCTCACCGTTCCTTTCCTGAGCCTGCGGCGCCGCCTGATCCTCGTCACCGAGGGCAACGCCGGCGCCGGCACTCTGCGCGGAGGGTCCTACTAATCTGATGCTCCTCCGGCGCCTTCGGGTGTGCGCGTCCCGCTGACCCTGCCCTGCTGCGCTCTCGTCTCCATTCTTGTCGGGGCACTCCTGCTGCCGCCGCGCACCAGCGCCGCCCAGCCCCCCGCCTCCTCAGCCGAAACCCTGCCCACGCCGGCCCGTCAGATTCATCTGTTGCATGAGCGCCTGCAGCGCTACCGCGACGGGCAGATCCGTGCCGCCCGCAGAATCAGCCTCGAGCAGGCCCTGCGCGAGGGGCTGGCGAGCCATCCGCTGCTCAACCGCGCCTATGCCGCGATCGAGGAGGCCGACTGGTCGGTGCGCGCCGTGCGTCGCACCTGGTGGCCGCAGCTGAGCGTCGGCAGCGACGATCCAGGACTGTTCGGCTGGACCACCACCACCACCCGGGAACGCATCCGCAACGGTGGGCAGGAATCACGGGAGCTCACGATCAGCGGTGGCCAGGCGACTGGACCCAACCTCACCCTGGAGTGGACCTTCTTTGATCCAAGCCGCGCCTCGCTCACCAATGCGGCCCGTTCGGAACTGCTGGCCCGCCGCTTCCTTTTCGATGTGGATGCCCGCGACCTGATCCTGCAGATCCAGCAGGCCTACTTTGTGCTGCAGGAGCAGGCCGAGCTGGAGCAGGACTACCGCAGCCTCTACCAGAGCGTTTCTGACCTGCTGGAGGGCGGTGCGCCGACGGGTCGGGATCCCGGCCATATCGAGCAGCTACTGACCCAGCGCCTCGCCCTGCTCACCCTGCGGATCCGCGCCCACGATCAGGTGATCCAGGCGGCCGATGCGCTCGCCCAGGCCCTCAACCTGCCACCGGGGGAGCTGGTGATGCCGGCCGATCCGCTCGGCCTGCAGGGACGCTGGGATCTGTCCCTGCAGGAAACGATCCGTCAGGCCCTGGCGCTGCGTGAGGAGATCCAGGCCAGCCTGGCCCGCGCCGGTGGTGAGGCCTGGAGCGCCCGGGCCCGTCAACGCTCCACCCTCCCCACCCTCTCGCTCTCGAGCCAGCTCAGCGGCAGCACCGAAAATCTCTCCAGCGGTTCCCTGATCGGGCCGTTTCAGGCCACCACCAGCCTCAACCGGGAGGTCGAGAGCCAGTTCGGCCTGGGTTTCGACTGGACAGTCTTCGACGGCGGTATCAGAAGGGCTGAAGCCGCCGCCCTGCGCAGCCGCTCGCGCGCCAGCCAGGCCCAGGCGGAGCTCGATCAGCTGAGCATCACCCGCCAGGTGCGTGACAGCCATGCCGCCCTGGTCACCAGCCTGATCGTGGTGGATACCGCAGCGGAACAACTGGCGGAGGCGCGCAGATCCCTGGCGGCAGCTACCCGCGATTACCGTGCCGGCCGCAGCGACGCCACCCGGGTGGTGCAGACCACCAGCGCCCTGCGCGATGCCGCCGATTCCTACCGGGGCGCCGTGCGCCGGCACAACGTGGCCATCGCCGCTCTGCATCGCCAGTCGGCCCGCTGGCCGGAGGGCACTCTGCCGCTGCTCAGCGGTTCCTACCCGCCACCGCCCTCATCGCGCTGAACCGACCCTTTTTGAATGCTGGCCCAATGGGCCCGGTGCCGATGTCTGGCTAAGTAGTGGGGGGTTGCGCGCTCGCCTTCCGGCTGGGTGCATCTCTCCCTGTTGCCATTTCCTCTCACCATGCCCAACGGCAAGCCCAACATCCTCATCCTCTGGGGCGATGACATCGGCCAGAGCAATCTCAGCTGCTACAGCCACGGGCTGATGGGGTACCAGACCCCCAACATCGACCGGGTGGCCAAGGAAGGCGCCAAATTCATCCACTACTACGCCGAGCAGAGCTGCACGGCCGGTCGCGCCGCCTTCATCACCGGTCAGAGCGTGTACCGCACCGGCCTCTCCAAGGTGGGCCTGCCCGGCGCCGAGCTGGGTTTCCGCGCTGAGGATCCCACCATCGCCGAGCTGCTCAAGCCCCAGGGCTACCGCACCGGCCAGTTCGGCAAGAACCATTTCGGCGACCGTGACGAACACCTGCCGACGATGCACGGCTTCGACGAGTTCTTCGGCAACCTGTACCACCTCAACGCCGAGGAGGAGCCGGAACTGCGCGATTACCCGAAGGAAGACGACCCCGAGTTTCCCAACTTCCGCAAGCGCTTCGCCCCCCGCGGCGTGCTGCACTGCTGGGCTAACGGCGACGGCACCCAGCGCATCGAGAGCACCGGCCCGCTCAGCCGCAAGCGGATGGAAACGGCCGACGACGAGTTCATGGCCGAGGCCAAGCGCTTCATCCGTGATGCGGTGGCTTCTGGCGAGCCGTTCTTCGTATGGTTCAACACCACCCACATGCATTTCCGCACCTATGCGCGCCCGCAGGATGTGGGCCGCAGCGGCCGCTGGCAGTCGGAATACCACGACGTGATGATCTATCACGACGAGTGCATCGGCGAAATGCTCAACCTGCTCGATGAACTTGGCGTCACCGACGATACGATCGTGATGTACGGCACCGACAACGGACCGCACATGAACAGCTGGCCCGATGCCGGCATGACCCCCTTCCGCAGCGAGAAAAACACCAACTGGGAGGGTGCCTTCCGCGTGCCCGCCCTGGTGCGATGGCCTGGCAAGATCCCAGCCGGTACCAATATCACCGGCATCTGCAGCCACCTCGACTGGCTGCCCACCCTGCTGGCCGCCGCCGGCGAACCGGAGATCAAGGAAAAGCTCAAGACGGGCTATCAGGTGGGGAACAAAAACTTCCGCATCCACCTCGACGGCTACAACATGCTCGACTATTGGACGGGCAAGGCCGAGAAGAGCCCGCGCAAGGAGTTCTTTTACTTCTCCGACGATGGCGACCTGGTAGGCCTGCGCTACGACAACTGGAAGTTCGTGTTCAAGGAACAGCGCGAGCAGGGCACCTGTCAGATCTGGGCCGAGCCGTTTGTGGAACTGCGCGTGCCCAAGATCTTCAACCTGCTGACCGATCCCTACGAGCGCGCCGACATCACCTCCAATACCTACTGGGACTGGATGTTCGATCACATCTTCCTACTCGTGCCTGCCCAGACCTACGTGGGCGAATTCCTGAAGACGTTCGTGGAGTATCCGCCGCGTCAGAAGGCCGCCAGCTTCTCGCTCGATCGGGTGATGGAGAAGCTGGAACAGGCTGCCAGCGGCGCCTCCTAAACCCCTGCCAGCTGAGCCCGTCCCCCCATGCCCGTCCGCGCCACCAGCCCATCCCCGGCCCGCCCTCCGGGGCGGCCCCCGGCGCGGGAGATGGTGTGGATTCCCTCCGGCAACTTCCTGATGGGATCCGACCATCACTACCCGGAGGAGGCTCCGGCCCACCGGGTGCGGCTGGAGGGGTTCTGGATCGATCGCGCCCCGGTCACCAACGCCCAGTTCCAGGCGTTTGTAAAGGCCACCGGCCACATCACCCTGGCGGAGCGCCCGGCCGACCCGGCCCTTTACCCTGAGGCCCGACCGGAGTTGCTGCAGCCCAGCTCGATCGTGTTCGTGCCGCCGCCGGGGCCGACTGGCCCCGGTGATCCCTATCGCTGGTGGCAGTACGTGCCCGGGGCCAACTGGCGCCATCCCGAAGGGCCGGGCAGCTCGATCAGGGGGCGGGAGCGCCATCCGGTGGTGCACCTCGCCCATGGAGATGCCCAGGCTTACGCCCACTGGGCCGGCAAGTGCCTGCCTACGGAAGCCGAATGGGAAAGGGCCGCCCGCGGCGGCCTGGAGGATGCGGAGTACGCCTGGGGCGGCGAACTCCACCCCGGTGGCCGCATGCTGGCCAACACCTGGCAGGGCGACTTCCCCCACCACAACAGCCGGCTCGATGGCTGGGAACGCACCTCGCCGGTGGGCTCCTACCCGCCCAACGACTTCGGCGTGCTCGACATGATCGGCAACGTCTGGGAGTGGACCGATGACTGGTACCAGGACCATGCCGCCGCCGTGGGTGCCCACTCAGCGGCAGCGTCGGAGCTGCGTGGCTGCTGCGCCGTGGTGGAGCGGCTGGCCGCCAGTCGTGAGGCCAGCATCGATCCGCTCTCCCAGCACGGCGCCATTGCGCGCAAGGTGGTGAAGGGCGGCTCGTTTCTCTGCGCCCCCAGTTACTGCCGCCGCTACAGGCCGGCGGCGCGTATGGCCCAGGGCATCGACACCTCCACCTGTCACATGGGCTTCCGCTGCATCGTGCGGGCTCCGTCGACCGCTTCGGCCTGAACCAACTACCGGGCCATTCTCTCTCCTTCCACGGTCATTGCTCCGTGATTTCTGTTTACTTCGTCCCTCCCATTTCATTCCTTTCCTCGATGTCTGATCCCATGCCATTCCAGATCCGGCCCCAGCGGGCCGCGGCCATCCTGTGCGCCTCCGCACTGCTCTTCGCTCTGGTGCCCAGGGCTGCCCGGGCCGAAGTGCTCTACAGCCTGGAAACGAAGTGTTCGCTGCGCGGCACCGCTCCCGTGAGCTGCACCGTGGAAGCCGTCAACGAGGAGGGCGCCACCCTCTACCGCCACAGGATTGGCCAGGAGGTTCGCACTGTGCGGGTCACCGCTGAGCCGAGCCGGATGACGATCTGGGATCCGGCCAGCAAGCAGTGGCAGAACCTGCGCAGCGCCGAGGCACGTTTTTCCACCAACACGGTCTGCTTCAACAACCGTGATCTGTGTGCCGTCAACGCCAATTACCTCAACAGCCTGCTGGAGGATCGTCCCGATCTGCGCGGCCGCGACTACGTGCGCGCCCACTTCGGCAAGGACGGCCGCGTCGATGTGATCTGTTACGACAGCGGCTGTGATCTGCTGGCACAGCGCGTGCAGGGGGTGAAGCCATGAGCCGCCCTTCTACCCTCGCGTTGGCCCTTGCCGCCCTGATCGCTCTGCCTTGCCTCCCCATTGCTGCGGCCCCCCTCGCCCTGGAGTCGGCCAGCCTGCTCGCCCGTGGTGGCGGAGGGGGCCGTAGTGGCGGTGGCAGCCGTGGGGGTGGTGGCAGCCGGCCCCACAGCGGCTTCCAGGGCTCCGGCTCCTCGTTCAGCCGTGGCGACCGTCGACCCCAGGGCGGCTTCAGCAGCGGAGACCGCACCAGCCGCGTCGGCTCCCCCTCGCTGGATCGTCGACCCAGCCGGCCCGCCGGTGGCGACCGCTTCAGCGGCGACCGCAGCGGCAATCTCGGAAACCGCACTGGCAGCCTCGGTGATCGCAACCTCGGCGACCGCAACCTTGGCGATCGCAACCTCGGTGATCGCAATCTCGGCAACCGCAACCTCGGCGACCGCAACCTCGATCTGAGCAACCGGACCATCAACCGCGGCGATCGATCCCTTTCGATTGATCGCGACTGGAATCGCAACATCAACATCGGCGATGTGAATCTCAATCCCGGTTGGGCACGGCCCGGCTGGGGTGTGGCAAGGCCCTGGAACTGGGGCTGGTACGGCGGCTGGTCGAATCCCCCCTGGGGCTGGTGGGGCGCACGGGCGGCGGCCTGGGGCATCGGTACCCTCGCCACTGCGGCGATCATCAATGACGCCGTCAACGATGCGGTCAACGCCAATCAGACCTACATCGTGGTGCCCAACACCGGCTACCAGCTGCTCTATGGCACCGTGCAGCCCAGCGGTAGTTCTGCCGTCACCTTCGTGGTGAGTGCCGACGGCAACAACTACCAGCTCAGCGCCGACTGCCAACGGGGTCTGATCAACGGACGCGATCCCAGCAGTGCCGCAGAAGCGGAACTGCTGAACGCCGCCTGCCAGGTGGCCTTCGGTACCGCTGCGTGAAAAGGGCCCGCCGTACTCCGGCTTGCTGCCGGGGTGCG
>JBIIJS010000179.1:0-5699 GCA_044233605.1 Cyanobium sp.
GTGCACCATGCTCACGGCCGCCTGCAGGCCTGCAGCTGGCAGGGGGCCAGCGGTGCGGTGGCGGCGCTGATCGCCATGGCCGCCACGGTGAGCCTGCTCCAGGGACGCGTGATCACCTTCCCGCTCGGCAACCTGGAGGTACCGGCCTGGGTGCTGCTGCTGCTCAACGGCGCCGTGCAGAGCCACTGGCTGCTGCAGCGCCGCGATCCGCTCGATCCTGCCCCCGCGCGCGCCTGGCTGCTGAGCTCCAGCTGGTGCTGGGGCACCGCACTCGGAGTGCTTTGGGCCCTGCTCAACCAGGCGCTGGCCCTGGCGACTCCGCTGCTGCAGGGGTCGGGGCGTTGAACGGCGTCGATCAGACTGCATCACCAGCAGGCCGGCCTCCGATGGTGATCCTTGGCATCGATCCAGGCCTGGCTCGCGTGGGCTATGGCGTGATCGAGGTGCAACCAGCGGTCGTCGGTGCTCCAGGGCAACCGTCGGCCGCTTTTCAGCGGCTGCTCGATTGCGGCATGATCCGCACCGATCCAGGGCGGAGCGAAGGCGAGCGGATGGTGGAGATCGCCGCAGATCTGCGTTGGCTGATCCGCCGCTGGCAGCCCGATCTGGCCGCCGTGGAGAAATTCTTCTTTTACCGCTCCAGCACCACCATCGCCGTGGTTCAGGCTCGCGGCGTGGTGATCATGACCCTGGCTCGCTTCGCTATCCCCGTGGTGGAATTCCCGCCCATGCAGATCAAGCTGGCCCTCGCCGGCCACGGCCATGCAGCCAAGGATGAGGTGCTTGAAGCGGTGATGCGCGAGCTTGATCTCCAGGAGCCGCCTCGGCCCGACGACGCCGCCGACGCCCTGGCGGTGGCCCTCACCGGTTGGTTCCAGCGCTGAGACCGCCGTGGCCGATCCTCTCCCCGATCCCGCCCAGCCCAAGGAAGTCCTGCGGCGCCACTTCCGCCGGCAGCGCCGCGCCAGCCTGCCCGCCGCGGCCATGGGGCTGCTGGAGGCGGCCCAGCGCGAACTGCCGGCCCTGATTCCCCCCGGCCGCCGCCTCGGCCTCTGGTGGCCGATCGGCGCCGAACCCGACCTGCGGCCCTTTGCCGTGGAGCTGCAGCGCCGGCGACCCGATGCGCTCGCCCTGCCGGTGGTGGAACCCTGGCCGCCCGGCGGCTCCCAGCTGCAGCTCCACTACCGGCCCTGGTCGCCGGGCGGAGCGCTGCTCCCCGATGCCTGCGGCATCCCCGCGCCCGCCGCCGGCCCAGCAGCGCCCCTGCGGCCCGAGCAGCTGGCCCTGCTGCTGGTGCCGGCCCTGGCGATCGACCCCAGCGGCATCCGGCTCGGATCCGGCGGCGGCTGGTACGACCGGCTGCGCGCCGATCCTGCCTGGCGGGACCGGCCGGCCCTGGCGGTGCTGCCGGCGGCCTGTGTCAGCGCCACCGCCCTGCCGCGCGATCCCTGGGATGTGCCCTTCGACGGCTGGCTCGATGAGCAGGGCCTGCACCGCCTCCGCACGCCGCCGGATGCTCCTGCCGGAAAGGTTGCAGCCTCGTAACGCTGGAGGCCCGGCTGCGCGCCAGCCGCAGGGATTTGCCAGGATCAGTCTCACGAGCACGTTCTCTTCCTTGGACCTCTCCTCCCTGCAGCAGCGGATCGCCAGCCACGCCGCCACCCCCGAGCAGGTCCAGCGCCCCACGGCCGAGGCCGGCCCCAGGTCCCTCACGGCCAGCGAACGGGTTTTGGCCGCCGAACTCGAAGCCCGCGCTGACAGCAGTGATGCCCTCTCGATGATGGTGAGCTCGATCGCCCGCATGGTGCAGGCCGGCAAAACGCGCGACAGTCGCTGGAAAGCTTCTTGAAGCCCGTCATGCTGCGCTCCTTTCCGATGCGTTGCTGCCTGCCGGCCCTGGCGGGCAGCGCTGCTCTGCTGCTCACGCCGCTCGCTGTCCGCGCCCACGGAATCGAGAGCAGCCTGGAGCGCCTCGACGCCCTGCGCGCGTCGAACCTGCGTCTCGACTCCAGCTTCTCCACCGGTGAGCCCGTGGCAGCCGCGGCCGTGCGGCTGGTGTCGCCCGACGGCCGCACCAGCATCGATCTGGGCCGCACCGACGCCACCGGCCAGCTCACCTTCGCCCTGCCGAAGCTGACCGGGGCCGGCTGGGAGCTGCAGGTGGATGGCGGCCCCGGCCACCGCGATTACCTGGAGCTGCCGGCGGTCAGCGCGGCGCCCAGCGCCCGGTCCACCCCCGGATTCCCCCTGGCGCGCGAACTGCGGCAGATGGGCCGACGGCTTCCCGATAAGGGCCTCATAGGCGCCGTGGCGATCGGAGCCCTCGGCTTCGGCGGCCTGGGGCTGGGAGCGCGCTGCCTGAGCCGCCAACGCCGCTGAACCGATGAACACCGGCAGTCCCGCGCTCGATCGGATCGTCGAGCGACTCGGCGGCACCAGCGATCCGCGCCGCCGCTACGAATACGTGCTCTGGCTGGCCAAGAAGCTCGAGCCCTTCCCCGACGAGCTGCGCCAGGAGCCCTTCAAGGTGAAGGGCTGTGTTTCACAGGTGTACGTGGTGGCCAGTCTCGACAAGGGCAAGCTGCACTGGCGGGGTGATTCCGACGCCCAGATCACCAAGGGTCTGCTGGCCCTGCTGATCGAAGGTCTCGAAGGCCTCAGCCCGGCCGAAGCGGCGGCGATCGATCCGGCCTTCCTGGCCGCCACCGGTCTGCAGGCCAGCCTCACGCCGTCGCGGGCCAACGGTTTCCTCAACATCCTGAAGATGATGCAGGGCCAGGCCGCACGCCTGGTCGAAACCGCTCAGCCACCGGCCCCGGGCAGCCAGGGCGGAGCTGATTTCTAGGATCACCCCACTGCGGCGAACAACTCCATGGTGATCGGTGTCGGCTTGCTCGGGCTGGGCACGGTGGGAGCCGGCGTGGCGGCGATCCTGGCCAGTCCGGAGGGCCGCCATCCGCTGGTGGGCTCGCTGGCCCTGAAGCGGGTGGCCGTGCGCGATCCCGGCAAGCCCCGCCCGATCGTTCTGGCGCCGGAGCTGGTCAGCGCCGACCCCGAGGCGGTGGTCGACGACCCGGCCGTGGAGATCGTGGTGGAGGTGATGGGCGGCCTGGAGCCAGCCCGCTCCCTGATCCTGCGGGCGATCGCCGCCGGCAAGCCCGTGGTGACGGCCAACAAGGCGGTGATCGCCCGCCACGGCGAGGAGATCGCAGCGGCCGCCACCGCGAAGGGCGTCTACGTGCTGATCGAGGCCGCGGTGGGCGGCGGAATCCCGATCATCGAACCGCTCAAGCAGTCGCTGGGGGGCAACCGCATCCAGCGGGTGAGCGGCATCATCAACGGCACCACCAACTACATCCTCAGCCGCATGGCCGACGAGGGGGCGGCCTACGCCGACGTGCTCGCCGACGCCCAGCGCCTCGGCTACGCCGAGGCCGACCCCGCGGCCGATGTGCAAGGCGGCGATGCGGCCGACAAGATCGCCATCCTGGCCGGCCTGGCCTACGGCGGCCCGGTGCCACGCGAGGCGATCCCCACCGAGGGGATCGATCAGCTCGACAGCCGCGATGTGGCCTACGCCGCCCAGCTGGGCTTCGTGGTGAAGCTGCTGGCGGTGGCCGAGCGCATCGAAGATGCCGCCGATGCCCGCGCTGACGGCAGCGGGGCAGCAGGCAGCGATGCCCTGCCCCTGGCCGTGCGCGTGCATCCCACCCTGTTGCCGCGCCAGCACCCCCTGGCCGGGGTGCACGGAGTGAACAACGCCATTCTGGTGGAGGGCGACCCGGTGGGCCGGGTGATGTTCTACGGCCCCGGTGCCGGGGCGGGCCCCACCGCCTCGGCCGTGGTGGCCGACATCCTCAACATCGCCGGCATCCGCGAGGTGACCGGCGGCCAGAGCGGCGGCGGCCTCGATCCGTTGCTGGCGGCCAGCAGCTGGCGCCGCTGCCGCCTGGTGGATTCGGCGCTCACCAGCCACCGCAACTACGTGCGCCTGCGCACCCGCGACGAGGCCGGCGTGATCGGCCGCATCGGCAGCTGCTTCGGCAACGCCGGCGTGTCGATCCAGTCGATCGTGCAGTTCGAGGGGCAGGGGGAGGGAGCCGAGATCGTGGTGATCACCCACGAGGTGCGCGAATCGAGCTTCCGCGAAGCCCTCACGGCGATCGAGGCCCTCGCCGAAGTGGAAACGATCGCCGCCTGCCTGCGCACCCTCTGAGCACCCCTGGCCGCTGCACCAGGGGCAGGGCTGGCCCCATTGCTCTTGAATGGGGCCACCCGTACTCCAGGGCTTGCCACCGATCCGCAGCCGCCTTCCGTTCCTGCCGGCCCTGGCCCTGGTCATGGCCCTGTTGGCCGGCTGCCAGCCGGCCAGGCCTGACGGCACCCTGATCGTCGCCAGCCGCAACCGCATCGACAGCCTCGATCCGGCCAAGGTCTCCCGCGTCGGCCAGATGCAGGTGCTCAGCGCCCTGGGCGACCCCCTCTACGCGATCGCAGCCGACGGCCGCATCGAGCCGCGGCTGGCCACCGCCCTGCCCAGCCTCAGCGCCGACGGCCTCACCGCCCGCATCCCGTTGCGGCGCGATGTGCTGTTCCACGACGGCACCCCATTCAACGCCGAAGCGATGGTGTTCTCGCTGAAGCGCTTCATGGCGATCGGCACCCTCGGCTACCAGCTCAGCGGCCGGGTGAAGGAGGTGCGTGCCAGCGGCAGCCATGCGATCCAACTGGAGCTCAAGCGCCCCTTCAGCCCGCTGCCGCGGCTGCTCAGTTCGATCTTCCTCACCCCCATCTCGCCGAAGGCCTACGCCGCCCACCGCGACAAGCCGCTGAACGACCGCTTCGTGGGCACCGGCCCCTACCGACTCAGCTTCTTCAGCGGCCAGCAGCAGCGGCTCAGCCCGTGGGAGCGCTACTGGGGCCGACGGCCCGCCAACCGCGGCCTCAATCTGGTCACCCTGAGCAACTCCACCGCCCTGTTCGGCGCCCTGCGAAGCGGCGAGGTAGACGTGCTGCTCTCCAGCAGCCTCGAGATCGACCACCAGCAGGCGCTCAAACGGGAGGCCGGCGCCGGCCGCCTGCGCGAGGCGGTGGGGCCGGCGATGGAAATCGGCTTCCTCGCCCTGCTCAGCGACCAGCCGCCGCTGAAGGATCCGCGCCTGCGCCGGGCCGTGGCCCGCAGCCTCGATCGCCGGCGGATCAGCGAACGGGTGAGCCTGGGCCTGCGGGCGCCGCTGCGCGAGATGCTGCCCCCCAGCCTGCCGGGCTCCGACCCGGATGCCTGGCCGGCCTACGACCCCGCCGCCGCCCGGGCCCTCTACCGCCAGGCCGGCTACTGCAACGGGCGCGTGCTCAGCCTGCCGCTCACCTTCCGCTCCGACATCCCCAGCGACCGCCTGTTCGCCCTCACCTGGCAGGCCCAGCTGCGCCGCGACCTGGGCGATTGCGTGAGCCTGGAGGTGAGCGGCGTGGAATCCACCACCGCCTATGCCCAGCTCGACAAGGGTGTCTTCCCGATGATCCAGCTCGAGTGGGTGGGCGATTACCCCGACGCCGACAATTACCTGGTGCCGCTGCTGGGCTGCGACCGCGGCGAGGGCAACCGCTGCTTCGAGGGCGGCAGCGTGCTCACCGGCAGCTTCTGGACCGAACCGGGGCTCGAAGAGGCTCTGCAGCGCAGCTCCACGGTCGACGGGCCC
>JBIIJS010000017.1:0-21301 GCA_044233605.1 Cyanobium sp.
CATCCTGCCCCCGGTCCCGCCCGCGCCAGCGAGTGGATCGACGCCGACCGCTTCTTCGGCGGCCTGGAGGCTTACCAACAGTTGCGCCGGCAAAACCAACGCCCCCAGCTGATCTTCACCGGCGGCTGGTGGCCCTCCATGCCGTCCATGCCACCGGAGGGGGAGGTGCTGCGCCAGCGGGCGATCGAGCTTGGCCTGCCGGCCGCTGATCTGGCCACCACCGGCCGCGTGCGCAACACCGCGCAGGAGGCCCGCGCCGTGGCGGCCCTCCTGCCGGCGGGCAGCAGCATTGTGTTGGTCACCTCCGCGTTCCATCTGCCGCGTGCCGTGAGGCTGTTCGAACGGCAGGGGATGCGGGTGTTGCCCTATCCCGTTGATTTTCAGGCCAGTGGCGCCTGGGCCGGCCAACCCCTGGCCAACCCGCTCTTCTGGATCCCATCTGCCTCTGGCCTGGACCGCAGCAGCCGCGCTCTGCGCGAAGTGATGGGCCGCACCCTCTATCGCTCCTGGTAGCCGCTCCTGGTAGCCGCGCTCCCCTGGCGCCTGCTCAGCTCCTGCAGCGCCGCCTGCCGCATCGCCTCCACTGGCACGTCGGTGTGGCCGCTCCAGAGGCGCAGGCTGGCGGCGCCCTGCTGTACCAGCATCTCCAGCCCGTCGAGCACCGCGCAGCCCCGTGCCGCCGCTCGCTGCAGCAGAGGTGTGGGTCGCGGCGTGTAGATCAGGTCGTACACCGTGGCGCCGGCCGGCAGTCGATCGAGATCCCCCTCCGTGAGTGGGCAGGCCCCGGAGTCGGAGTCGCCGCTCGCAGCACCCGCCATGCCCACCGGCGTGGTGTTCACCACCAGATCACAGCCCGCCAGCGCCTCACCCAGCGATCCCGACGCATCGCCCTCTCCCTCCCAGGCGAGCCCCGCCAGGCCCGGTGTCCAGGGGTGGCAGTCGGCCACAAAATCCTCCAGCGCGGCGGCGCGCCGGCCGGCCACCCCGATCTGCTCCAGGCCCAGCTCTGCCAGGCCAGCCAGCACCGCCCGGGAGCTGCCGCCGCAGCCCAGCACCAGCGCCCGTCCGCCTTGCCAGTCCCTTTCGCTCCGGGCCTCGCGCAGGGGGGCCAGAAAGCCCTCCACGTCGGTGTTTGTTCCCAGCCAGCCGCCGTCTTCCTCGCCGCCGCCCGGGCGCCGCATCAGGGTGTTCACCGCGCCGAGGCGCTGTGCCAGAGGCGTCAGTTCGGTGGCCAGCGCCGCCGCCGCCTGCTTGTGGGGCAAGGTCACGTTCAGGCCGCGGCAGTCGAGCGCTTCCAGACCCCGCAGCGCTGCAGCCAGGCCGGAGGCGGACACCGGCAGGGCCAGGTAGATCCAATCGAGCCCCATCTCGGCCAGGGCGGCGTTGTGCATCGCCGGTGAGAGCGAGTGGCGCACCGGATCCCCCAGCACCCCGGCCAGCGCCGTCGTTCCCGAGATCAGAGGTTTTGACACCGCCACATCGTAGGTGGCGCCTGGCCTCTGCCCCTCTGCCCGCCCCTGCCCTGTTCGGGAACCACACCTCGCCTGGAGCCGTCCCGGCTGATGAAGATGCTTTCAGTCCGCATTTCATCCACTCCAGGAGGTGGGAATCCATGGGCAAGGTTGTCGGCATTGACCTCGGCACCACGAACAGTTGCGTCGCCGTGATGGAGGGTGGCAAACCCACGGTGATCGCCAATGCCGAGGGGTTCCGTACGACCCCCTCGGTGGTGGCCTTCACCAAGAACCAGGACAAGCTGGTCGGGCAGATCGCCAAACGTCAGGCGGTCATGAACCCCGAAAACACTTTTTATTCCGCCAAACGCTTCATTGGCCGCCGCGTCGATGAGGTGAATGAGGAATCGAAGGAGGTGAGCTACACGGTGGAGAAGGCGGGCTCCAACCTCAAGATCAAGTGCCCCGTTCTCAATAAGCAGTTCGCTCCCGAGGAGATCTCGGCCGAGGTGCTGCGCAAGCTCGCCGAAGACGCCGGCAAGTATCTCGGTGAAACCGTCACCCAGGCGGTGATCACCGTGCCCGCCTACTTCAACGACTCCCAGCGCCAGGCCACCAAGGATGCCGGCAGGATCGCAGGCCTCGAGGTGCTGCGCATCATCAACGAGCCCACTGCCGCGGCGCTCGCCTATGGCCTCGACAAGAAAAGCAACGAGCGCATTCTTGTCTTCGACCTCGGCGGCGGCACCTTCGACGTGTCGGTGCTGGAGGTGGGCGATGGCGTCTTCGAGGTGCTCTCCACCTCCGGTGACACCCATCTCGGCGGCGACGACTTCGACAAGGTGATCGTCGACCACCTCGCCGACACCTTCAAGGCCAACGAGGGCATCGACCTGCGCTCCGACAAGCAGGCCCTGCAGCGCCTCACCGAGGCCGCTGAGAAGGCCAAGATCGAGCTTTCCAGTGCCACCCAGGCCGAGATCAATCTGCCTTTCATCACCGCCACCCCGGAGGGCCCCAAGCACCTCGACGTCACCCTCACCCGGGCCAAGTTCGAGGAGCTGGCCAGCAGGTTGATCGACCGCTGCAAAGTGCCCGTCGAGAACGCCCTCAAGGACGCCAAGCTCAGTTCTTCCGAGCTCGATGAGATCGTGATGGTGGGAGGTTCCACCCGCATCCCCGCGGTGCTGGAGCTGGTCAAGCGCGTCACCGGCAAGGAGCCCAACCAGACGGTCAATCCCGATGAGGTGGTGGCTGTGGGTGCCGCCATCCAGGGCGGCGTGCTGGCCGGAGAGGTGAAAGACATCCTGTTGCTCGATGTCACGCCGCTGTCGCTTGGCGTCGAGACCCTCGGCGGTGTGATGACCAAGATGATCACCCGCAACACCACCATCCCCACCAAGAAAACCGAGGTGTATTCCACTGCGGTGGATGGGCAGACCAACGTGGAGATCCACGTGCTCCAGGGCGAGCGTGAGATGGCGAGCGATAACAAGTCGCTCGGCATGTTCCGTCTCGATGGCATCCCGCCGGCCCCCCGTGGCGTGCCCCAGATCGAGGTCACCTTCGACATCGACGCCAACGGCATTCTCAGCGTCACTGCCAAGGACAAGGGCAGCGGCAAGGAGCAGAGCATCTCGATCACCGGCGCCTCCACCCTCAGCGACACCGAGGTGGAGAAGATGGTGAAGGATGCCGAGGCCAACGCCTCCGCCGACAAGGAGAAGCGCGAGAAGATCGACCTGAAGAATCAGGCCGAAACTCTCATTTACCAGGCCGAGAAGCAGCTCGCCGAACTCGGCGATAAGGTGGGCGGCGAAGACAAGGCCAAGGTGGAACAGCTCACCGCCGATCTCAAGGAGGCCGTCGAGAAAGACGACACCGCCTTGATGCGTACCACCCTGGAGTCGTTGCAGCAGGCGCTCTATGCCGCCGGTGCCGCCGTGTATCAGCAGGCCGGCGCGGCTGATGCCGCCTCCGCCGGTGCCCCCGGGGGCAACGGCAGCGGAGGTGATGGTGCCGGATCGGCCGGCAGCGACGATGTGATCGACGCTGAGTTCACCGAGTCCAAGTGAGCCTGGTTCAGGCCGAGGTCATGGCCCCCCGCAAGGGGGGCTTTTTGCTGGCGCTGCGCCTGGGCTCTCCGTGCTTTCCACTCGATCGCACACCCATGCGGCACTGGCGGGGGTGAGCAGCACGCCATTGCGGTGGTGGCCGCTCGCCAGCAGCAGCCTTGGCGCCAGTTCCTCCAGCAGCGGCGCCGGCCGTCCCACCGGCCGCGGCCGCAGCCCGTGCCAATGGCGTACCACCTTGGCCCGCTGCAGCCAGGTGGGCGCGTTGCCTTCCAGCGTCCGCAGCCGATCGAGCGCCTGCGGATCGGTTGCGCTGCCGGGCTCCACGGTGGCCCCAAGCCAGAAGCGCCGCCCGCCCGGCAGATCCGGCCGTGGCACCAGATTCATGCCGCGCCACACCACTGCCCCGGGCCAACCCTGCCAGAGAGTCGCGTCGGTTTTCTCCAGCTCCAGCTCCAGCGCCTGGCCCAGCACCGGCTCCAGCGTCGAGGCCTCCAGTGGAGTTGCGGTGTGGTGAAGAAGTGGTGCCAGCAGGGCGTTCGTGCCGCAGCCGGCCGCTAACACCAGCCACTCAGTGTCCAGGGTGCCGCCGCCGTCCAGTTGCAGGCGCCAGCCGCCGGGCCGTTGTTCCAGAGCGCCGGCAAGTCCAGCGCGGCCCACCATCCCGGCGGCCAGGGCGTCCCGGCGCAGGGCGCTCAGGGCCGCCAGCGGATCGATCTGCCCATCCCACGGGGAGAACAGCCCGCCCCAGAGGCTGCCCGCCCCGGATCCACCGGTGCCCGGCAGTGGGGGCGTCAGGGCCGCCAAGTCGTCGGCATTCAGCAGACGGATGCCCAGCCCGATCCCCTTCGGATCGCGCTCCAGGCGCTCCAGGCGTTGGCGTTCTGCCGCGTCGGCGGCCAGCAGCAGCAGGCCGGGCCGCCAGGGCACCTGGTGGCCGCGTTCGGCCAGCTGCTGCCGCCAGAGGCTCCAGAGCGCCACGCTGCGCTGGCGCAGGTGCCAGGCGCGGCCGCTGCGGCGGTGGAACACGTTGCCCATCTGCACCCCGAGCGCCGCCTGGCTGCCACCGCAGGCCCCCTGCGGTGGCAGCAGCGGCACGTCGTAATCGGCGGCCACAAGCGTCACGGCATGGCCGCGACGCTGCAGCAGCCAGGCGCAGCCCATGGCAACCATGCCCGCCCCCAGCACCAGCACGGTGCGAGAGGCGGGCATGGCTCACACCTGCTTAAGAGCTTCCTGTACTTCAGGCGGGAACACCTGGGCGTAGAGCCCGAAGCCGCTGGCCACTTTGATGTAGGCCTTGCGCAGGTTCTCGGCGTCCTGCAGGCGGGCGGCCTCATCCAGCTGGGCCAGGGCGGTTTTGAGCTTCTCGCTGCGCTTCTGCGCCTCGGCGCGGTCGGCGGGCAGCAGGCGCTGGTTGATGTAAAGCATCTCGCGGCTCACCTCCTGCATCGGTCCGTGGATCAGGTTGCGGGTGAACACCCAGTTGCGATCGTTCACCAGGCCGGCCAGCTCGGGCAGGCGGTCGCGGGCGGCCAGGAATCCTTCTGCCTGGCGGGTGATCAGTGCCATGTCGTCGGGGCTGATCGAGGGGGCCGCCTTGGGAGCGCCGCTGCAGGCGGCCAGCGAAAGGCTCAGCAGGGCCGCCATCGCCAGCACCATCAGGCTGCGCAGCACGGTGGAGAGCTGGCGCCGCAGCTGCTCAAGGGGCCGGAGCCGCGAGGGCCGAGGCTCGAAGGTGGGCTGCGGGCTGGAGACGGCCATGGGACGGCTCGGATGCTGGCGAGGGCGACTGTACCGAGCCCCCGCAGGCCCCTGCCCCTGCCCCGGCCAGGCTGTAACCGCTCGCCACAGGACGCGCTCCTGCCAGCCAGGCAGCGCAACGCGCTAAAACGGAATCATTCCGAGTTAGAAGGTTTGTCGATGCGCATCGCCGCCCTGCCCCTCGCCTCGATCCGCCGGCCCCTGCAGCGCAGCCTCGATGAGGCCAAGGTGGCGGCCCTGATGGCGTCGATCGCCGCCGAGGGCCAGAAGGAGCCCATTGATGTGCTCGAGGTGGATGGCCGCCTCTGGGGATTCAACGGCTGCCACCGGGTCGCTGCCCATGAGCGCCTCGGCCTGCCCACGATCCGGGCCCGGGTGCGGCGGGCCACCGCCGATACGCTGCGCCTGCACATGCTCTGAGCGCTCCCTGGCGCGCTCCCCGCCCGCCCATGGCCAGCCCCAGCGCGATCCTGCAGGTGATCTGCCCCGACCGGCCCGCTCTGGTGAGCGAGCTCTCCGGCTGGGTGGCGAGCAACGGCGGCAACATCCGTCACGCCGATCATCACACCGACGCCGGCGCCGGCCTGTTCCTCAGCCGCATCGAGTGGAGCCTCGAGGGCTTCGGGCTGCCCCGGCAGGCGATCCGCCCGGCCGCCCTGGCCCTGGCGGCGCGGCTCGGCGGTGAGGCCCAGCTGCATTTCAGCGATGAGATCCCACGGGTGGCGATCTTCGTGAGCCGCCAGGAGCACGGGCTGCTCGATCTGCTCTGGCGCACCCGCGCCGGCGAGTTGCCGATGACGGTGCCGCTGGTGATCAGCAACCACCCCCAGCTGCGTTCGATCGCCGAGGATTTCGGTTCCCGTTTCGTGCATCTGCCCGTTACCGCCGCCGACCGCGACGAGGTGGAGCGGGCCCAGCTGGAGCTGCTGGCGGAGCACGGCATCGAGCTGGTGGTGCTGGCCAAGTACATGCAGGTGCTCAGCCCGGCCTTCCTGGCGCGTTTCGCCAACGTGATCAACATCCACCATTCGTTTCTGCCGGCCTTCCAGGGGGCGCAGCCCTACCACCGGGCCTGGGAGCGGGGCGTGAAGCTGATCGGCGCCACCGCCCACTTCGTGAGCGAGGAGCTCGACGCCGGGCCGATCATCGAGCAGACCACCGCCCATGTGAGCCACCGCGACGAGGTGGAAGACCTGATCCGCAAGGGCCGCGACTGCGAACGGCTGGCCCTGGCCCGTGCCGTGCGCCTGGTGCTGCGCCGGCAGGTGATGGTCTATCGCGGGCGCACGGCTGTGTTTGATTGAAGGCGACGGTCGATCCGTTGATGCCTGCCGCCGCCTCCGATCGCCCGTCGGTCCGCCGTCTGGTCCGCCGCCTCGTGGTCCGTCTGCGGGGGCACCGCCCTGCGGAGGCCTCGCCGCTGGGCTGGTGCTGCTTTCAGCTGGGCCTGCTGCTCCTGGCCAGCAGCGCCTTTCTGGCCGGCCTGCTGCTGTTTGTGGCTCTGCTGCTTGGCAGTCGCGGTCGCCGTGCTCCGCTGGCCGATGGGGCCAACCGGGTGCTGCTGGCTGCCGCCGTCCTGATGGTGCTCGGCTGCTTCGGCGCCACCAGCGGCTGGCTGGCCTGGGTGGGCCTGGCCAACTGGCTTCCTTTCTTCTGGGCCTTCTGGGGCTACCAGCCCTACCTGGCGAGCGGCGCGGCCCGGCGGCGGGTGGCCCTGATGCTGGTGGCAGGCACCGTGCCGGTGGTGCTCACCGGTCTGGGCCAGCTGTGGTGGGGCTGGCAGGGGCCGTTCCAGTCCCTGGGGGGGCTGATCATCTGGCATCTGCACCCTGGCGGCAATCCCGAGGGGCGACTGGCCGGCCTGTTCGACTACGCCAACATCGCCGGCTCCTGGATGGCGCTGGTGTGGCCCCTGCTGCTGGCGGTGCTGCTGCAGCGCGGGCTCAGCCGTGCGGCCCGGGCGCTGGTGCTGGCCCTGGCCGTGGCCGTGGTGGTGGCGGTGTACCTCACCGGTTCGCGCAATGCCTGGGGGGCGCTGGTGCTGGCCCTGCCCCTGGTGGCCGGCCCGCTGAGCTGGCCCTGGCTGCTGCCGCTGCTGGCCGTGGCGCTCGCCCTGGTAACCCTGGCCAGCGTGCCAGCGGTGCCCTCCCTGCTGCAGGCACCGGCCCGCCAGCTGGTGCCTGAAGCGATCTGGGGGCGGCTCAGCGATCTCCAGTTTGCCGGTGAGCGGCCGCTGGCGATCACCCGCCTGGCCCAGTGGCGCACCGCTGCGGGCCTGATCGGCGAGCGGCCCTGGCTGGGCTGGGGCGCCGCCGCCTTCAGCCTGATCTACCCGCGGCGCACCGGCCACTGGCATGGCCACCCCCACAATCTGCCGATCGACCTGTCCCTCAGCCACGGCCTGCCGGTGGCGCTGCTGGTGGTCGGCCTGGTGCTGTGGCTGCTGCTGCGCGGCCTGCGCGGCGGCATCCTTGGCGGGCCTGTGTTCGATCGGGCCTGGTGGGCCTCGGTGCTGGTGCTGGTGGCCCTGCACGCCACCGACATGCCCTACTTCGACAGCCGCATCAACGTGGCCGGCTGGGTGCTGCTGGCCGGCCTGCGAGCCTGGCGGGCAGAGACGGAGTCTGACGGTAGGAGGATCGGCATTGGGCGGATCGGCAGCGGTTGATCAGCCCAGCGCTTCCTGCCGGTGCTTGCGCAGTACATCCGAGTCGAGCGGGCCGCGCAGGTGCGTCCACGGCAGCACGGTGGCGGCCGGATCCCAGGGCTCGTGCACCACGGCGGCCCAGGGTGGTGGGGGCGGCAGGGTGCCGGCGTCTTCGTTTTCGATCTCCCCTGCAAGCACGGCCCGGTAGGCGCGCTTCCAGCTGCCCAGGCTGGCCGGCTCGCTGCGCACGGTGGCGATCACCGGTGCGAGGCGGCGGTCGCTGCGAGACAGAAGGGCCTGGATCACGCTCCAGCCGTAGCTCTCCGGCCGCAGCTCGATGCCCCTGGGCTTCAGCCGCTTTGCCAGCAGCTTCAGCCGCTTCTCGGCCTCGGGCCGCACCGGTTCCCACTGGAAAGGGGTGTGCGCCTTGGGCACGAAGCTGCTCACGCCGAGCGTGAGCCGCAAGCCCGGCGTGGCCTTCTTCAGCTCCAGCAGCAGCGCGGCGGTGGCCTCCACGTCGGCCTCTTCCTCGGTGGGCAGGCCGACCATGCCGTAGAGCTTGAGGCCGCTGAGGCCGCCATCCCTGGCATGGCGAGCGGCGGTGAAGATCTGTCCGCGTTCCAGCTTCTTGTTGACCAGTTCGCGCATGCGGTCGCTGCCGCTCTCGATCGCGATGGTGAGCGAGCGGCTGCCGCGTTTCGCCAGGATGCGGCCCAGCTCCGGTGTCACGGTGGCGGCCCGCACCGAGCTCACGCTGACGCGGGTGCCCTCAAAGCGCTCCTGATCCAGCCAGCGCAGCAGCTCATCGAACTGGGGGTGCTGGGTCACCGACGCTCCCAGCAGGCCCAGGCGCCGGGTGGCGGTCAGCCCCTTCTCCACCGCGGGGATCAGACCGTCGTCGAGGCTGGCGGTGCGGAACGGCAGGGTGAGATAGCTGGCCAGGCAGAAGCGGCACAGCTCGGGGCAGCTGCGCACCACCTCCACCATGTGGATCGAGGGCCAGGCCGCCTCGGGCGTGATCACGGTGGAGTGGCTGAGGGTGTTGCCGCGCCAGGTCTGGCGGCCCACCCGCTCCGGCACCCCTGCCTCGATCGGCTCCACGCCGATCAGCCGCCCCTCGCTGTCCCAGCGAGGGGCGTAGAGCGACGGCACGTACACCCCCTCCACCCGCGCCAGGCCCCGCAGCCGTTCGGCCCGGGGGGCACCGCGTTGGGCGAGCAGCGCATCGAGGAAGGCCGGCAGCAGCAGCTCGCCGTCGCCCAGCAGCACGGCATCGAGGAAGGGGGCCAGCGGCTCGGGGTTGGCGGTGAGCACCGGCCCGCCTCCGAACACGATCGGATCGTCGTCACCGCGTTGATCGGCCCAGAGCGGGATCCGCTGCGCCTCGAGGAGATCGAGCAGCACCGGTCCGTCGAGCTCCCAGCTGAGCGACAGGCCGAACAGATCGAGCGCCTGCCCGCGACCGCGCGAGCCGCCGTGGGGTGGATCACCGCCATCGGTGAACAGGCGCCGCACGTCTACATCCGGCCGTTGGGCCAGGGTGGCCCACACCACTTGGTAGCCCAGGCTGGTGATGCCCACCGAGTAGGTGCTGGGGAAGGCCAGCACCGTGCGCAGGGCGTCCGGCCGCGGAGCGGCCGGCTCAAACAGCAGGGTTTCGTGGTTCAGGGGGTCACTTGCCCAGCAGGCCGCTCAGGGGGCCGATCAGGCCGCTGATCGCCGAGCCGGCGGCGCCGGCGTCGGGAGTTGCGCCCTTGTCGAAGGTGGAGATCACCAGGTTGGCGGACGTGTTGATCATCGGCCACTTGTCGCCGGCCAGGGGCTGGATCACTGGAGCGGCTTTATCCCAGAGCGACTTGAAGCCACCCATGGCGGCCACGGCGCCGCTGAGGTTGCCCGCCTTGATGTCGCCCTCGCTTTTGGTGAGCAGATCGAGCACCGGCTGCACGGCCGGGGCGAGGGCGGCCTGGCCGGTGGCGGTGGCGGCATCCTTGGCCGCCTCGCCCGCCTGTTCGGCGGCCTGCTTGGCGGTGTCGCTGGGGGCCTGACCGCAGGCGGCGAGGCTGAGGGCGCCGGCGGTGGCCAGGGCCAGGCCCAGGCGCTTCAGCGGGGTGAGACGGGTCATGGCAGAGGGGAGCGAGAAAAAGGGTTCAGGCGCACGGTAGGCAGGGCGTTCGGGGCGACCAGCAACCGTGGCAATTTGTAGCGAACGATACGGAAAGCCCCGGATGGGCGCTGCCGCCTGCGCATCGCCTGCCTCCACCTTCACCGCTTCGGGGATGGATGTTCCCGGGCATCACACCTCCGCCAGTACCTTCGCCTCCTCCTCGCCGCTCACCACCCGACCGGCATCCCCGAAGCCCTCGATCTGGTCGAAGTTGAGGTAGCGGTAGAGCTCCTCGCCGTAGGGATCGATCTTCTCGGCGGCCACCTGCAGGTATTCCTCCTTGGAGGGGATGCGGCCCAGCTGGGCGCACACGGCGGCCAGTTCGGCGCTGCCCAGATACACCTGGGCACCGTTGCCAAGGCGGTTGTTGAAGTTGCGGGTGCTGGTGGAGAACACGGTGGTGTTGTCCTCCACCCGGGCCTGGTTGCCCATGCACAGCGAGCAGCCCGGCATCTCCATGCGTGAACCCGCCGCCTCGAAGATGGCGTAGTAGCCCTCCTCCCTGAGCATCTCCTCGTCCATGCGGGTGGGCGGGCACACCCACAGGCGGGCGGTGTTCTGGCCCTGACCGTTGAGCACGTTGGCGGCGGCCCGGTAGTGGCCGATGTTGGTCATGCAGGAGCCGATGAACACCTCATCAATAGGCGCCCCGGCCACCTCGCTCAGAGTTTTCACGTTGTCGGGGTCGTTGGGGCAGGCCAGGATCGGCTCGGTGATCTGATCAAGGTCGATCTCGATCACGGCGGCGTATTCGGCATCGGCGTCGGCCTCCATCAGCACCGGATCGGCCAGCCAGGCCTCCATCGCCCTGATGCGGCGGGCCAGGGTGCGGGCGTCGGCGTAGCCGCGGGCGATCATGTTCCTGAGCAGTGCCACGTTGCTGCGCAGGTATTCGCTCACCGTTTCCACGCTCAGCTTGATCGTGCTGCCGGCGCAGGAGCGCTCGGCGGTGGCATCAGTGAGCTCAAAGGCCTGCTCCAGCTTGAGATCGGGCAGCCCCTCGATCTCCATGATGCGGCCGTTGAACACATTTTTCTTGCCCTCCTTGGCCACCGTGAGCAGGCCCTGCTGGATGGCCACGTAGGGAATGGCGTTCACCACATCGCGCAGGGTGACGCCTGGCTGCAGCGAGCCTGAAAACCTCACCAGCACCGATTCGGGCATGTCCAGCGGCATGGCACCGATGGCGGCGGCGAAGGCCACCAGGCCGGAGCCGGCCGGGAAGGAGATGCCCAGGGGGAAGCGGGTGTGGCTGTCGCCGCCGGTGCCCACGGTGTCGGGCAGGAGCATGCGGTTGAGCCAGCTGTGGATGATGCCGTCGCCGGGGCGCAGGGCCACGCCGCCGCGCGAGGCCATGAAATCCGGCAGCTCGGCGTGGGTCTTGAGATCCACCGGCTTGGGATAGGCGGCGGTGTGGCAGAAGCTCTGCATCACCAGATCCGCCGAGAAGCCCAGGCAGGCCAGCTCCTTCATCTCATCGCGGGTCATCGGGCCGGTGGTGTCCTGGCTGCCCACGGTGGTCATCAGCGGCTCGCAGCTGGTGCCGGGGCGCACGCCCGCCAGGCCGCAGGCCTTGCCCACCATCTTCTGGGCGAGGGTGAAGCCCTTGCCGGTGTCGGCCGGGGCCACGGGGCGGATGAACAGGTCGCTGGCGCTCAGGCCCAGCTGGGCGCGCACTTTGTCTGTCAGGGAGCGGCCGATCAGCAGGGGGATGCGGCCGCCGGCGCGCACCTCATCGGCGATCGTGCTGGGTTTGAGGTCGAATCGGGCGACGATCTCGCCGGCGTTCGGATCGCCGCTGGCGCGCTCGATCGTGCCGGCGTACGGGCGGATCGTGATCACATCGCCGCTGCTCAGCGCCGTGACGTCGCACTCGATCGGCAGGGCGCCGGAATCCTCGGCGGTGTTGAAGAAGATCGGCGCGATCTTGCCTCCCAGGATCACGCCGCCGCCCCGTTTGTTGGGAACGTGCGGGATGTCGGTGCCGGTGTGCCAGAGCACCGAGTTGATGGCGGATTTGCGTGAGCTGCCGGTGCCCACCACGTCGCCCACGTAGGCCACGGGATGACCTTTCGTCTTGAGCTGGGCGATCAGCTCCAGGCCGCCGGGCATGCGCGTTTCCAACATCGCGTTGGCGTGCAGGGGGATGTCGGGCCGGGTGGTGGCGTGGGTGGCGGGGGAGAGGTCGTCGGTGTTGGTTTCGCCCTCCACCTTGAACACCGTGACGGTGATCTCAGCTGGCAGTTCCGGCTTGGCGGTGAACCACTCGGCATTGGCCCAGCTGTCCACCACCCGCTGGGCCAGCGGGTTGGTGGCCGCCAGCTCGAGCACGTCGTGGAAGGCGTCGTAGACCAGCAGGGTGCGGCTCAGCCCGGCGGCGGCGGCCTCGGCCACCGCGGCATCGCCGCTGCCGAGCAGCTCGATCAGGGCGCCGACGTTGTAACCGCCGATCATTGTGGCCAGCAGCCGGGTGGCCTCCACTGCGCTCAACAGAGGGCTGGTGGCGGTGCCCTTCGCCACGCCGCTCAGCCAGGCCGCCTTCACATAGGCCGCCTCATCCACGCCGGGGGGGATCCGCTCGGAGAGGAGCTCCAGCAGAAATGCTTCCTCGCCGGCGGGCGGCTGCTCCAGCAGCACCGTGAGCGCCTGGGTCTGGGCCGCGCTCAGGGGCAGCGGCGGCACTCCGAGGGCCTCACGCTCGGCCGCGGCGGCGCGGTAGCTGGCCAGCAGCTCGCTGGGGGGGATCGGGGCGGCAGCGTCTGGCATGGGTCTGGTGGGGCGCGGATTGGGCCACGACGGTTCGAGGGTCACCATTCTCGACACCGGTTGGCTTGTTCTCGGTGGCGGTCGCTGCAGAACGCTGCCAAGGCTGCCATCCATGGTTGCGTCGGCGGGTCTTCAGGCTTGCTGCGCCATCCGCGCACTGCGCCTCCCTGGGGCGGTAGCCCCAGCCGATCGGGGTGACGGACCTGGCTTTCCGTCGGCGATAGCGTTGCAGCATGGGGAGGACTCATCCCGCCAGCTGCGGCAATTCTTGTCGCGGATCCGCGCTGCGCATCCTGCTGGCCCCGGACAGCTTCAAGGGTTCGCTCAGCGCGCCGCAGGCGTGCGAAGCCATGGCGGCGGGGATTCGCCGTGTGCTGCCCGAGGCTGAGATCCGCGCCCTGCCCCTGGCCGATGGGGGTGAGGGCACCACCGAGGCGTTGTTGGCGGCTGCCGGTGGCAGCCGCCAGAGCGTGTGGGTGACCGGACCGCTGCCGGCCGAGCGGCCCCGGGTGGAGGCCGCCCTGGGCTGGCTGGCCGATGGCACCGCCGTGCTGGAGATGGCCAGTGCCTCCGGCCTGCCGCTGGTAAGCCCGCCGCAGCGCGATCCGCTTCACACCACCAGCTTCGGCACCGGCGAGTTGATCGCCGCTGCCCTCGATGGCGGTGCCAGGCGTTTGATCGTGGGGCTGGGGGGATCGGCCACCAACGACCTGGGTGCCGGCATGGCCCAGGCGCTGGGGGTGCGCTTCCTGCGGACCGATGGCAGCCCGATCGAGGCGCCGCTCACGGGCGGTGGGTTGGCCGAGGTGGCGGCGCTTCAGCTCACGGGCCTGCATCCGGGCCTGGCCCGGTGCCGGATCGAGCTGGCCTGCGATGTTGACAACCCGCTGCTGGGTGAGCGCGGCGCGACGGCGGTGTTCGGTGCCCAGAAGGGCGCCACGGCCGAGACCCAGGCGCTCCTGGAAACCCACTTCATCACGCTGATCGATCAGCTCGAGGCGGTCACCGGCCGTCGCGTGCGCGATCGGCCCGGCGCCGGCGCCGCCGGCGGCATGGCGGCGATGCTGCTCGCCCTGGCCAACGTGGAGCTGAACTCGGGCATCGAGATCGTGCTGGCCGCCAGCGGCTTCGCCGCCGCCCTCGACGGCGCCGATCTGCTGCTCACCGGCGAGGGCCGCATCGACGGACAGAGCGCCGACGGCAAGACACTCAGCGGCGTCGCCCGCGCCGCCGCTGCCGCCGGAGTGCCCGTGCTGGCGATCGCCGGCGAGATCGGCCCCGGCGCCGAGGCGCTGCAGCGCCTCGGGGTGGGCGGGCTGATCACCCTGGTGCCCGGGCCGATGGGGCGGACGGAGGCGATCGTGCGCGCCGCCGAGCTGATGGCCGACGCGGCCGAGCGGCTGCTGCGGCTGGTGCTGGCGGTGCGGCGCTGATGGGAGCGGGCGATCAGGCCGGCCCGTCGAGCACGAAGCGATACCGCACGTCGCCGCGGCGCAGCCGCTCGATCGCCTGGTTCACTTCGGCCATCGGCAGATGCTCCACCTGCGGGGCGATGCCGTGGCGGCTGCAGAACTCCACCATCTTCAGCAGGCTGGCGGGTGAGGAGGTGGGGCTGCCGGTGATCGAGCGGCGGCTCACGATCAGATCGAAGGCGCTGATCGTGAGTGGCTCCAGCACCGCCCCCACCTGGTGCAGCCGCCCCAGCGGCGCCAGCGAGGCGATCACGACGGGCCAGTCGAGCGGCTGATTGGCGGTATTGATGATCAGATCGAAGCGGCCGGACTCGCCGCCGAGCTCCGCCAGCGGCACCACCCGGTGGGCGCCCAGCCGGCGCGCCTCCTCCGCCTTGGCCGGGCTGGTGGTGAGGGCGGTCACCTCGCAGCCCCAGGCGCGGCAGAACTGCAGGGCCATGTGGCCCAGGCCGCCCACGCCCACCACCGCCACATGGGCGGTGGGGGAGACCGCCTCATCGATCAGCGGCGCGAACACCGTGATGCCACCACAGAACAGCGGACCGGCGTCGGCGCTCGAGAGGTCCTGCGGCAGCGGAATGGCCCAGTCCTGGCGGCACTTCACCTGGCTGGCGAAGGCTCCCGCCCGGCCCACCACCGTGGATTCGGCCTGGCGGCAGAGGTTGCCGCGCCCCGCCAGGCACTGGGGGCAGTGGCCGCAGCTGCCGGCGATCCAGCCGAGGCCACGCAGCGTGCCCAGGTGGGCCGGATCCACACCGTCGCCCACCGCCACCACCCGGCCCACGGCCTCATGGCCCGGCACCAGCGGGTAGGTGCTCATGCCCCAGGCGTTGTCGAGCATCGAGAGATCGCTGTGACAGAGGCCGCAGTGCAGCACCTCCAGCACCAGTTCGTCGCGGCCCGGCTCCAGGGCGGGACCCTCGTGGCGCAGCAGCGGTTCGCCGGGGCCGGCGGCCTGCCAGACGTGGGGCATGGAGAGAAGGGAAGGGGGGCGCGCTGTCGGTTGTAGCTCAGCCGCTCCTAGGGTCGCCGCTGCCTGCATGGCGGCATGGAACCGGGCTCCAGCCAGCTCAAGCTCAGCCACCTCAACCGCCTTGGCGAGGTGCACATGGTGGATGTGGGCGGCAAGGCGGCGGCGCTGCGCGAGGCGGTGGCCGAGGGCTACCTGGCGGTGGCCCCCGAGGCCCTGGCCCTGGTGCGCGAGGGGCGGGCCGGCAAGGGCGACGTGCTGGCGGTGGCGCGGGTGGCGGCGATCCAGGCGGCCAAGCGCACTGCTGAGCTGATCCCGCTCTGCCATCCACTGCCCCTCAGCGGCCTCGAGGTGGCGATCAGTGAGGCGCCGCTGCCGGATGGTTCGGGCCCGGGCCTGCGCTGTGAGGCCAGCGTGCGCACCACCGGCCCCACGGGAGTGGAGATGGAGGCGCTCACCGCCGTGCAGGTGGGGCTGCTCACTCTCTACGACATGCTCAAGAGTGCCGACCGGGCGATGACGATCGGGCCGGTGCGGCTGCTGCGCAAATCCGGTGGGCGTGGGGGGGATTGGCTGCGCCCAGAGGCCCAACCGGCGGGGGAGGGTGGCCATGGTTGAGCCCTACGGCCGCGAGGGCTTGCCGCTGGAGCAGGCCCGCGCCCGGATCCTTGAGGCGCTGCAGCCCCTGGGCTGCCGGGAGGAGCTGCCCCTGGCCGCCTGCCTGGGCCGCACCGCGGCCGAGCCGGTGCGAGCGACGGCGGCGGTGCCGGGCTTTCGGGCCTCGATCATGGATGGCTACGCCATTGCCGGCGAGGCGGTGCCGGAGCCGGGAGAGCGCTGGCGGCTGGTGGGCTGCTCGGCGGCGGGGGCTCCCCATGCCGGGGTGCTGGCAGAGGGCGAGGCGGTGCGCATCCTCACTGGTGCCGTGGTGCCGGAGGGCAGCGCACGGGTGCTGCCTCAGGAGCTGGTGCGGGTTGAGCCTGGCGTTGATGGCGCTCGAGGCGCGATCGCGTTGACGGGCAGCTGCGGCGCCAACCCCTGGATCCGCGGGCCTGAAGAGGAGGCCGCTCCGGGCCAGGAGCTGCTGGTGGCGGGCCAGCGGCTGGGGGTGGCGGAGCTGGGCCGGCTGGCCAGCTGCGGTGTGGAGCGTCTCATGGTGTGGGCTCGGCCGCGGCTGGGCCTGCTGATCAGCGGCGATGAACTGCTTCCGCCCGGGCAGATGCGGGGGCCGGGCCAGATCTGGGAGAGCAATTCCGCCCTGCTGGCCGCCCTGCTGGAGCGGCTGGGCCATGGGGTGGCCGAGCGGCGGGTGGTGGTTGATCAGCCGGAGGCGCTGCGCCCGGCCCTGCTGGAGCTGGCGGGCTGCTGCGATGTGGTGGTGAGCACCGGTGGCGTGTCGGCTGGCGACAGCGACTGGATCCGCCAGCTGGTGGCGGAACTGGGCGAGGTGGTCTTCTGGAAACTGTTTCTCAAGCCGGGGCGCCCGTTTGCCTGGGGGCAGGTGGCCGGCACCCCGTTTTTCGGGTTGCCGGGCAACCCGGTGGCGGCGGCGATCACCGCCCTGCAGCTGCTGTGGCCGGCCCTGCAGCGGCTGGAGGGCGGCGCGATCCAGCCGCTCCCGCGCCTGAAGGTGCGGCTGGAGCGGCAGCTCAGGCGTGGTGCCGGCCGGCCGGAACTGGCCCGGGCCCGGCTGGTGGTGGCCGCCGATGGCGTTCTGCTGGCCCGGGTGGAGGGCTCCCAGGCCTCCTCCCGCATCGGCTCGCTGCAGGACGCCGACCTGCTGCTGGAGATCCCGGCCGAGCTGGGCCCGCTCGAGGCGGGCAGCGAACTCTGGGCCCAGTTGCTGCGGCTGCCGATCTTCTGACACCTCAGAGGGGCGTGTTGCCCTGCACCCAGTGGCCACGCCCATCGGCCAGCCACTCCCGCTTCCAGAAGGGTGCTTCGTGCTTGAGCGCCTCCAGCAGCTCCTGGCCGCAGCGCAGGGCCGGGCCGCGGCGGTCGGCGGCCACCGCCACCAGCACGATCGGCTCGCCCGGCAGCACCCGACCCACCCGGTGGTGCACCAGCACCGCCGCGGCGCCGTGGCGGCTGGCCGCAGCCTGGGCCAGCGCGTGCAGCTGGGCTTCGGTCATGCCCGGGTAGTGCTCCAGCTCCAGGGCCGCCAGGGGTTCGCCGCCGGCGGCGGTGGGGCGCGCCCGGCCGATGAAATGGCTCTCGGCAGCGGGCAGATCCTTCAGGGCGGCGGCCAGCGCGGCGTGCCAGGCGGCCAGGGCCTGCAGCGGCTCAAATGGCGCCGGCTCCAGGGCGATGGTGAGCGTTTGGTTGGGCATGGGCGGCAGGGCCTCAGCCACCGCTGATCGGCGGCAGGAAAGCCAGCTCGTCGCCGCTGTTCAGAAGGGCATCCCAGCTGGCGAACTGCTGGTTGATTGCCACCCGCATCCCGGCGGGGGGTGTGGCTGGCTTCAGACCCAGCTGAAGCCAGAGAGCCAGGGGGGTCCAGGTGCCGGGATCCGGGGTCACCAGCTGCTCGCTCCAGCCCATCGCTTCGCGCAGGGCGGCGAACAGCCGCACCCTCACGGTGGGTGGGACGGTGGGGGCGACGGGCTCGGGCTGGGACGCAGGCATCTGCCGCTGCGGCTGTGCCCCAGTCTGCAGCCCGCGCGCAGCCACAATGGCAGCCATGCCTGCGTCTGCTCCCTCGTGAGCCTCGCCATCGCCCTGCTCACGGTGTCGGATACGCGCACGCTCGCCGACGACCGCAGCGGCGATGCCCTGCAGGCACGGCTGCGGGCGGCCGGCCACCGGCTGGCGGAGCGGGCCCTGGTGCCCGACAACCGCTACCGGATCCGGGCGGAGCTCAGCCGCTGGATCGCCGATGCGGCGGTGCAGGTGGTGATCAGCAGCGGCGGTACCGGCCTCACCGGCCGCGATGGCACGCCAGAGGCGGTGGCTCCCCTGCTTGACAAGACGATTGAGGGCTTCGGGGAGCTGTTCCGGGTGCTGTCGTTTGACACGATCGGCACCAGCACCCTGCAGAGCCGCTGCCTGGCGGGGGTGGCCAACGGCACGGTGATCTTTGTGCTGCCTGGCTCGCTCGATGCGGTGGAAACCGCCTGGGATCGGCTGATCCGCGCCCAGTTGGATGCTGGCACGCGGCCCTGCAATCTGGCGCAGTTGCTGCCGCGGCTGGTTGAGTCGCCGGATCAGCCGGGTGGCCAGGGCTGAGGTGTCCAACGCAGGAGAGAGCTGAATCGTGATCGATCGGGAAATGATTGATCCTTGTAGCGATGACTGCTCAGATGACTGTTCTGATGAGAATTCAGGTTAGCAAAGAATGCGGAGATTGGCTTGAAGCTTATGGGTAAATAAGATCATCCTTGCTGGAGCTTCGAGCTGGGCGCGGTTTTCGTCGAGATCACTTCAGGCCGCAGTCAGGCCACCATCCACGCGGATTACTTGGCCACAGATGAAATCAGACGCGTTGGAAGCCAGGAATAGCACTAGATCTGCAACTTCTTTTGGCTGCCCAAAGCGTCTGGCGGGAATGCGGGCCTTCATTGGATCTCCCTTGCTAGCCTCTCCCCATACCTTCTGACCCATTTCAGTGAGGATCACGGTGGGTGCAACTGCATTGGCCTGAATGTTGTAACGACCCCATTCAGCCGCAATCGTCTGGGTCAGCAAGTTGAGCCCACCTTTGGAAGCTGAATAAGCAGCGTGACCCTCTGGGGCAAGCACAGCTGCAACCGATGAGATGTTGATGATTTTGCCCCGTCTCTGGCTGATCATTCCAGGAACAAGCTTTTGCGTGAGCAGAAAGGGCGCACGAAGGTTTACAGCCTGGGTCTCTTCCCAATGCTCAAGGGTTGTATTCAGCAGATCTTCAACAAAAACAATACCGGCATTATTAACGAGGATGTCGACAGTGCCATGCAGCACCAGCGCTTGTTCAGCCAGCCTCTGCGTCTCTTCTGGACTGCGCAGATCAACCTGCAGTGCATGGCATCGACGGCCAAGCCGTTCAATCGCATGTTGAGTGTTCTCGAGCCCAGTCGTGTCGCGACCGCTGATTACGAGATCGGCACCAGCAGCAGCTAAAGCCATCGCTATTTCTGCGCCGAGACCTCGCGATGCACCTGTAACCAGGGCGCGCTGATCATCAAGGCGGAAGTGGTTATTCTGATCTTCCATAGAAATAATACCATCAATGATTGGGTGATGATCCAGGATGCAACCTTCGACCAAGCAGGAAGGCGCAGCTGCTTGCTTCAGGATTCAGGTTGCTGGTGAGTTCGACACCGCCCTTGCCATCAAGCATGCCAATCGAGCTGTAGATGTAAGCCCTTGAGGGTGGCATTGCTGCAACGAGTGGATAGACCGTAGTGCTGTTCAGCCAAGGCAGCCGGGGGTGTAGGCAGCGGCAGCCGATAGCCGTGGAAATGACCGGGTCTATAGCGAGAGAAGAACTTTAGCAAATTGGTGCCAATCGACCGACTAGCTGTTGTGATGGGATTTACTCCTGAACATTTGCCCCGAGCGGCTTGTCATACGCCTTGCTAACAAAGGCTAAATCATATGGTGCTTCACGGCATTAAAGGTTGAGCCACTTGGAACTGCATCGTACAGCTCGGCATGAGGATGCTGATCATCTCTCAATTCAAGAAGCTTCTTTCTATCCACATCGCATCATCTCCCTCCGATGGTCTGTCTACATGTTGTCAATGTTGACATGATTGAAGTTACCGTGCACTCTCGATGCGTTCACTCATGGCCGGCAGTGGCAGAAACTGTCGGTAGAAGTGATCCTTAAGCTCCCAGGCCTGCTGCACCTGGTTGATGGCGATCTGGAGGGCTTCCTTGCTGTCAATCAGCTCCGCCATGTGGCGGGCCAGTTCCTGGGAGTGGGTAAGGCCACCTAGGAGCTGCTCTCCGCCGATGTCGGATTGGCGGCGATCATGAATCATGTGGTAATAGAAGAATTCAGATCGCACTCCCTCCGCCGCCGTACCGTGGGCCAGGCGTTCCGAGAGACGCGGCCACAGACATTCGTACTCAACCGATACCAGCACCTCGGCCCAGAAGCGCAAAAAGGCGATCAGCGCCAGGTCGCTGTGGAGCTGGCCCAGGCAGCACTGCAGCGCCTCCAGGCTGGCCAGCCGCACATCCTGCGTCTCAGCGGATTCGCGGGTGCCGAGGATCTGCTCGCGGCAGGCGCCGAGATGCAGCAGATCGCGAAGCAGCAATTCGCGATGGGAGGCGAGTGGCACGCCACGGGTGTTGCGCGGGTATTCCTCATGCAGGATCAACCGCACCGTGGCCTTGATCGCCTCGCTCTCCAGGCCGTCGATCACAAACTCGTAGACATTGACGATCGACAGCGACAGAAAGCGCCGCTGCAGCAGCAGAGCCAGCAGATCGTCCCAGTTGAGGGCGGCAACATTGGCCAGCAGGGGGTGGGCCCGGAGGCAGGCGATACGTGTTCGCTCGTGGGCGTTGAGGGGGGCCAGCATGGTGATCAATCAGTGAATAAAATCTTCAGCTCATTGCGCCAGTTCTGATCGGGTGCGGGCAGGAAGGGGCGCGCCACGGTCCACATCCGCTCGAAGTCGTTCAGCAGGGTGCCGGTGAGCAGTGCATCACTGGCGCGAAGATCGAGCTCCAGCTGGAAGGTGTGGATCGCCAGGGCCCCGTGCAGGAACGGCGCTGCCAGCAGGGTGTACCCGGCGCGGTACAGGGAAAGCGAAGGCAGAGTGTCGTACAGCCGGATCTCAAGATGGGCGGAATGGCGGCTGGCGCGAATCGTGGCCTCCAGGGTTTCCAGGTTGGCGATCACGCTGCTCTGGATGGCGAAATCCTCCGCCAGCGGCTCGGCCGCATAGCGCTTCAACACCTCTTCCCGCAGCCCCGCGGCCAGGGAATACGGCCAGGCCAGCAGGATGCGCACCCGCACCCCGGCCTGCAGGCAGCGGCTGATGTGGGTGCGGTAGTG
>JBIIJS010000018.1:0-21281 GCA_044233605.1 Cyanobium sp.
GATTCGAACCCCCGGATGGCGGCACCACAAGCCGCTGCCTTAACCACTTGGCGACGCCCGCCGTGGTTTGAGAACCTTACCACCACAGGGCCTGGCCGGCTGGGAGCCGCTCAGCTGGTCTGATCGTGCAGCAGGCCCCGCTGCCGCAGGAAGAGAAGCAGCGGCAGCCTCAGGCGCTCCGCCCCCCGCAGGCTGATGTGGTCGTTGTCGCGGAAGATGCGCTCGCCCCTGCTGTCCACTGGGCTGCAAAGATCACCGTCGCACAGGTGCGGCACCGGGTCGAAGATCAGCACGTTGCGCCGGCGCGCGGCCACCTGCTGCATCATCGCCAGGATGGGTTCGTTGTCGCGGCGTACTTCGTTGAGCGCCAGCCGCTCACCCCGCCCGCAGTCGGCCGGAGGGCGACGGAACCATTCCGGCTCGCAGAGCCGGGTGTGGGCGGGCCGTTGCCGGAACCGAGGGAAGGGGGCCACCAGCACGATCGTGCCGCCGCGGCGCTCCACCTTGGCCGCGAAGCCGTCGAGCGCCCGGCCGTAGAGCCGTTGCTTGTGGTCGGGCTCACTCACCCTCCCTCCTCCCCGCTCGATCAGCTCATCGCGACTGTCGTGGCCGCCGCCGAGATGGGATAAGGCATAGGTGCTGATCACGATCAGATCACCGGGCCGCAGATTGCGCAGCAGGAAACGCTTGCTGCTCTTCACCCAACGGAAACAGCCTTCCTGGCTATGGCCGTGGCCGCTGGGGGGAAAGGGGCAGCTGTTCTCCTGCAGCACAGTGACTCGCCGCTCCGAGTTGAACAGCAGAGCCGGCATCACCGGTTTGAGCATGCCGGCATGGCTGTCGCCGATCAGGAAAAGCCGCTGGGGCCCAGCCTCGGCCCTCGCCTCCTGCTTCGTGAAATCCCGGCGGGCGGTGCGCTGGCCTGGAATGCGGTAGTTGTCCTGGATGGCCAGCTGGTCGGCCGGACCGCCGAGGTAGAGGCGGCCATGGGCAGGGCCCAGCGCCGACAGCAGGGCGGCACCGCCGAGCCCCCAGAGCGCCAGGCTGGGCAGGGGGCGCTCCAGCAGGGACCAGGATCCCACCGACAGGCCTGCGATCAACAGCAGCAACCAGGGGATCGTGGCGGCGCTGACGCCCACGCTCCAGCGGGCCAGGGAGAAGACGCTCCAGTGCCAGAGATAGAGGGAGTACGACAGCGTGCCGACCGCCACCAGCGGCCGCAGCGAAAGCAGGCGCACCAGCGGCGAGGAGCTGTCGGCAGTGATCAGCAGCAGGCAGGTGATCACCACCGTGAGCAGGGCCCCGTCGGGAACCGACAGCCTTCCGGAGAAGCCCAGCAGCAGGGCAGCCACAACCAGGCCATGCAGCAGCTGCACCACGGCAGCGGGCAGGGGGCCGTTGCGCAGGATCCGCCGCCCTGCCAGCCAGGCGAGACAGCCGGCACCCACCTCCCAGAAGCGCTGTGGCATCAGGAAATAGGCGGAGGGCTGGTCGACCTCGTAGGTGTGGCGGAACAGGATCAGCGAAGCGACCGTGAAGGAGCCCACCAGCAGGCCGAAGCGCTGGGCGCCGCGGCGAGCGCCGGTGACCAGGCCGCTGAGCAGCACCAGCAGCGGAAACAGCAGGTAGAACTGCTGCTCCACCCCCAGCGACCAGAGATGGGTGAAGGGGTTGAGCTCGATGTCATCGCCGAAGTAGTTGGCCGACTCGGCATGGAGCACCAGATTGGCCATGCCCACGATCGCCCCCAGGCCCACCTGCAGCATGCGTTCGTACTCCCGATAGACCGGGGCGATCAGCATCGAGGCCACCAGCGCCGTGATCAGCACGCAGCCGATCAGGGCCGGCGTCAGGCGCCGCCACCGGCGGGCATAGAAATCCACCAGCCAGCGTCGCGGCTCGCTGGTCGGACGGGCGGCGAGGGAAGCGGTGATCACAAAGCCTGAGATCACGAAGAAGATGTCCACGCCCAGAAAACCGCCGGGCAGGATCTGCCTGGAAGCGTGGTTGGTGATCACAGCCAGCACGGCCACGGCCCGCAGACCCTCGATCTCCGGGCGGAAGCGTCGAACGCCGCAGCTGTTGTCCACCACGGCTTCAGACATGGCTGGATCAGATGGAATGGATCTGGCCCCCACCCGCAGCTGCCGAGCCAGATTCGGAACCTGAGCTTAACCGCTGCGGCTGCGACGGTTCAGCGGCTGCGACGGTTCTGCCGCTGCGACGGTTGCCCATCTCTGTCATCCTGGACTCATCTTTCCCGGATCTTCTCCAGGGCCTTGAGAATGCCTCCGCTGGGCAAGCATCCCTGGCTGCTGCTGGGCATCGCACTGGCCGCGGCAGCGTCGACGACCGGGCTCGCGTTCACCAACCCCGAACCGAAGGAGTTCGAAAGCTTCGCCGCCGATCAGCTCACCCAACTGCTGAGCAGCGAGCTCTGCGACAACGATGGGCTGCCGATGCTGATGCGGCTGATGATCCGCGACTGCCCTGCCCTGGTGGCCGCTCAGCATCCGGCCCTGGGCCGGCTGGCCCTGGCCCACACCCGCCGCCGCAACCTGGGCCTGCTGAGCCTGTACAGCACTGCGATCGGTGGGCAATCGCTGTTCGCAGGCCTGCGGGTGCCCCGCTACCGGGCCACCACCCTGGCGTTGGCAGGCAGGTTCTGGATGGTGCACAGCGAGGAGGATCTCCCCGCCGAAGCGGGCCGATGAATCCCCCGCCCCCTCAGGAGGCAACGGCCGGATGGCTGCCGCCGCTGCGGCTCCCCCGCTGCCTGCTCGACCCCCAGGCCGGCGTCCTACCCGCCGCTGACGCTGACGGCCTGGTGGCCGTGCGGCTGGAACAGCGCGGCGGCAGGATCGAGAGGATTCAGCCCTGCACCGAGGCGGAGGCGGCCGGCCCCCTGCCCCTGGCGCTCACCCCCCTGGTCGAGCCCCACGCCCACCTCGACAAGGCCTACAGCGGCGCCACCCACCCCAACCGCGAAGGCACCCTGGCGGGGGCGCTGCAGGCCAACCGGCGCGAAGCCGAGGAGCGCGACCGCAACACCGTGCTGGAGCGGGGCGAACGCGCGCTGGAGCGGGCCTGGCGCCACGGCCTGCGGGCGATCCGCAGCCACATCGACAGCCACGGCCCAGGTGCCGAGGCGAGCTGGGAGGCACTGTGGGAGCTGCGGCGCCGCTGGGCCGGACGGGTGGATCTCCAGCTGGTGGCGCTGGTGCCGGTGGCCCACTGGGGCACGGCCGGAGGGCAGGTCCTGGCCCAGCGGGTGGCCGCCGCCGGCGGCCTGCTCGGCGGCGTGCTGGGCGGTCCGTTCCCTCTGGGCGAGGCCGATGACGAAGATCTTGAGAGGCTGCTGGCGCTGGCCGAACGGCTGGGCTGCGGCATCGATCTGCACATCGACGAGAGCGACGTGCAGCACGGCGAGGGGGTGCGACTGCTGGTGCGCCGCCTGCGGCGTCGCGGCGGAGGTCCGCCGCTCACCTGCAGTCACGCCGCCAGCATGGGCCTGCTGGCCGAGCGGCACTGCCTACGGCTGGCGGAGGCGATGGCGGCGTTGGATCTGGCCGTGGTGGCCCTGCCCACCACCAACCTCTGGCTGCTGGGCCGCACGCGGGGCAGCACGCCGCGGCTGCGGGCCCAGGCGCCGGTGCGCCAGCTGCAGGCCGCCGGGGTGACGGTGGCGATGGGCGGCGACAACGTGCAGGATCCCTGGTTCCCGGGCGGCGACTTTGATCCCCTGGCCCTGCTGCGCTTCGCGGCGATCGCCAGCCACGTGGTGCCGTGGCAGCGGCAGGGGCTGGCACCGTTCAGCCGGGCGCCGGCGGCATTGCTCAGCCTGGATTGGGACGGGGTGCTGCGCCCCGGCGCGCCGGCCGATCTGCTGGTGCTGGCGGCAGGCTCCTGGCAGGAGCTGCTGGCCCGCGACCCCCAGCGGCGCGTGCTGCGGGCCGGCCGCTGGCTGCCGCCGCCGCAGGCGGAGGCTGCCTCACCGCTGCTGGCCGGCCTGAGCGAGCCTGCTACTGGCCCCTGAGGCCTCCGCCCGATCCCCTGCCCCTTGAAATCTGCCAACCCATGCCCGCCACCTCCCTGCCACCGCTGCCCGAGCCCGTGGAGGCGGCCCGCCTCGACGCCATGGCGGCCGAGCTGGGCCGCGACGCGCCGGAGCTGGCGCTGCTGCGTGAGGGGGGTGAGCTGGCCCGCCTCTCGCGCGACTTCCACGACTACTCGCCGCTGCTCACGTCCCTGCTGGCCGGCTGCCGGGCCCAGCTGGCGGCGCGGCCCACCACGGTGGAGCAGGTGCTGGCGGTGGCAGGCTCCTGCGCCCGCCATGCGGTGCCGCTCACGGTGCGCGGCGCCGGCACCGGCAACTACGGCCAGTGCGTGCCGCTGGCGGGCGGGCTGGTGCTCGACCTCAGCGGCCTCAACCGGCTGCGCGATCTCGATCCGCTCAGCGGCGTGCTGACGGCCCAGGCCGGCTGCCTGCTGGGTGATCTGGAGACGGCTTTGGCACCCCACGGCCGCCAGCTGCGGCTGCTGCCGAGCACGGTGCGCAGCGCCACTCTGGGGGGCTTCATCGCCGGCGGCTCGGGCGGCCTCGGTTCGCTGCGCTGGGGCTTCCTGCGCGACGCGGGCAATCTGCTCGGCCTGGAGATCGTGACGCTCGAGAGCCGGCCGCGGCTGCTGCAGCTCGATGCTGCCGCCGCCGCGCCGCTCAACCACGCCTATGGCACCAACGGCATCCTCACGGCGGTACGGCTGGCCACGGCGGCAGCGGTGGCCTGGCAGCCGCTGGTGGTGGGCTTCAACCACTGGGAGGCGGCCGTGGCCGCGGCAGGCGAGCTGCCGGCCACGGCGCTGCTGCTCAATGCCCTCTGCCTGTTGGAGGCGCCGGTGGCAGCCCGGCTGCCCTGGCCGCCGGGCTGCCCGACGCCGGCGGTGGGGGAGCACCGGCTGCTGCTGTTCGCCGCCGCCGATAGCCTGGAGGTGCTGCCCGGCTGGCTGGCGCAACGGGGCGGAACGCTGATCTGGCAGGAGCCGCAGGAGGGGGCGCGCGGCGTGCCGCTGCGGGAGCTGAGCTGGAATCACACCACCCTGCACTGGCGTGCCCAGGTGGAGGGCTGGACCTACCTGCAGATGCTGCTGCCCGAGGATCCACTGCCGCTGCTGGCGGCGGTGCGCCACCGCTGGGGTGACGACGTGCTCTGGCACCTGGAGGGCGTGCGCCAGGGCGGCGCTGCACGGCTGGCGGCGCTGCCACTGCTGCGCTGGCAGGGTGTCGAGCCGCTGCGGCAGCTGATCGAGCAATGCCGCGAGGGCGGGGCGCTGCTGTTCGACCCGCACGTGCTCACCGTCGAGGACGGCGGCCTGGGCGTGATCGACGCCGACATGGTGGCCGCCAAGGCGGCGTTCGACCCGGCGGGCCTGCTCAACCCCGGCAAGCTGCGCGGCTGGTGGCAGCTCAGTCGCACTCCAGGCTGAGGCGGGTGTCAGCGCCGGTGACGGGGTTGGTGCCCTCGGCCTCGCGGCAGAGAGCGCGCTGATCGGCCCGGTCGATCAGCGCGCCTGTGAAGTCGGCATCGGTGACGGTGGCCCCGCTGAAGTTGCTGCCGCTGGCGATCACGCCGCGCAGCACGGCGCCGGTGAAGTCGGCGCCGCTGAAATCCACCTTGTCCATCAGCACGTCGCTGAGGTCGGCGCCGGCGAAGTCGGCATCCGGGAAGGCGGCCTGGGTGAGGATCGCGCCGTGCAGATCGGCGCCTGCGAAGCGGGCGGAACGGCCCTGGGCACCGGCGAAGGAGGTGTTGGCCAGCTGCTCGCCGCTGAAGTCGTTGCCGTTCTGGTTGGTGAGCGTGTAGTCGACACCGCTGAACTCGGCCCGGGCCGCCGGCAGCCAGCAGGCCGGCAGCCAGCCGGGCGGCGCCAGCGTGATCATGCCGATCAGCAGCGCCAGCAGCAGGGCTGGCAGGGAGGGCAGGGAGGGCATCAGAGCGCCACCTCAAGGCCAAGGTGGGTGCGGATGCGGTCGAGGGCGGCCTTCTCCTCGGCCGAAACCTTCTCACCGGAGCCGAACAGGCCCTTCCCCGCCGCCTCCGCCACGGCGATGCAGCCGTCGACGATCAGCTGGGCGTACTGCTTCACACTCTCCCCATCGGCCTTCTCGCGGGCCAGGGCCATCGCCGCGTCCACCTCTTCGAGGGCGCGGTCGAGCACGCGGCCGTTGCGCACGTCGTCGGGCGTGACCTGGAGCTTCTCGGGTCGGATTCCCTGGCGCAGAGCCTCCTCATCGAACAGGCTGGCGATCAGGGGGTTGCCGCCGTAGCGCTTGGCGGCACCCGCCAGTTCACGCCCGAGGGCGATGGCTTCCTGGGCGCTGGAGAAAACTCCCATATCGACGGTCATCACCGCCACGGCGGCGGCGAGCGGACCGCCCATCAGGCGGTTGCGGTCGTCGGCGCTGAGCTCGATCGTCATCGCAGAGGCAGGGCTGGGATCCCTTCCACTGTGGCCAGGGCGGCAGGCGGCGTCAGGTGCGGGCACGGACAGCGGGGGGATCCAGCAGGGGCAGCACCACTCCGAGCAGGACCAACGAGCCGGCCAGCACCGGCAGCGGCACGGTTTCGGGCGGGCTCGGCGGAGCCTCGAGCAGCCAGGCGAGCCCGGCGGCCACGCTTTCCAGGCCCAGCAGCTGGGGCGCCAGGGCCGGGCAGGCGGCCGCAAGCTCGGCGGCAGTCCAGCTGGTGTGCTCCGGAATCGGCACGATCGCGGCCCGATCGCCAGGGCGCAGCAGGGCCGCGAGCATCTGCGGCGCCTGCTTGTGGGCCTGCACCCCCAGCAACCAGCGTCGCCCCGCCGCCGGCTTTCCCGCCGGCTCCAGGAGGTCGAGCTCGCTGCGCAGGGCCGCCGCCGCCGGGGGGTTGTGGGCGCCGTCGATCAGCAGCGGCCGGCCGCGGTGGTGGCGCCGCTCCAGGCGCCCCGGCCAGCGGGCGGCGGCAAGGCCGGCGCGCACCGCCGCCGCCGGGATCGACCAGCCCCGCTCGCCCAGGGCCTCAGCCATCGCCACCGCCACGGCGGCGTTGGCACGCTGCAGCTCGCCGGCCAGACCCAGCTCCGGCCCGCCCTGCTCCGGCGGCGCAAGGGGCTCCAGCCAGCGCAGCCGCGCCCCCAGCCGCCGCGCTTCGGCCTCCAGCACCCCGGCGGCCTCAGGGTGCTGGGGGGCACTGAAGGCCACGGCGCCTGGGCTGAGCACACCGGCCTTCTCGGCGGCGATCGCGGCGATGGTGTCACCGAGATGCTCGCGGTGGTCGAGGCCGATGGCGGCGAAGCCCAGCACCGGCCGATCGGGGTGGGCGGTGGTGGCGTCGAGACGACCGCCGAGGCCCACCTCCAGCACCACCGGATCCAGCTGCTCGATTGCGCAGCGATCGAACGCCGCCGCCGTGAGCAGCTCGAAGGGGGTGAGGTTGTGGCGCTGGCCGATCGGCCGCCAGCGGGCCAAGTCGGCGCGCAGCTGCTCGGGGCTGATCCAGTCGTCGATGAGCTGCAGCCGCTCGCACCAGCTGATCAGATGGGGCGAGCGGTAGACAGCGCTGCGCAGGCCGGCGGCCCGCAGGATGGCGTGCAGGAAGGTGCAGATCGAACCCTTGCCGTTGGTGCCGGCCACCTGCACCGCGGCGAAGCGCCGCTCCGGATGCCCCCCTTCGGCCAGGGCGGCGCGAAGACGGTCGAGGCCAAGGTCGACGCCGCGGCGGGCGAAGGGCTCGAGCAGGTCATCGAGGTCGACCGGATCGGGCAGCGACACGCGCTCAGCCGGCGGCGGCAAGGCCGGCAAGGGCCTGCTCGAGGCGCTGCACCGCCATGCGGATGTGACGCGGCCGGATCACCAGAGGCGGCACGAAGCGCACCACGGTGGGCCCGGCCGGCACCAGCAGCAGGCCCTCGGCCATCGCTGCCTTCACCACCTCCGGCGCGGTGGGAGCACCGGGACGCAGCACCAGGCCGCGCAGCAGGCCCCAGCCGCGCGAACCCTCCAGCAGCGCCGGATGACGCCCCACGAGCTCGGCCAGCTGGCACTCCAACAGCTCGCCCATGGCGCTCACGTGCGCCAGCAGGCCGCGGCGCTCGATCTCCTCGATCACGGTGAGCCCGGCACGACAGGCCAGCGGATTGCCGCCGAAGGTGCTGGCGTGATCACCGGGGCGGAAGTGATCCACCGCTGCCTTCACGGCGAGGGCGCCGATCGGCACGCCGCCGCCGAGGCCCTTGGCCATGGTGATGGCGTCGGGTTCGATGCCGAGATGTTCGTAACCCCACCAGCGGCCGCTGCGGCCCACGCCGATCTGCACCTCATCAAGGATCAGCAGGATGCCGCGCTCATCGCAGAGCTGGCGCACCCGCTGGAAGAAGGCCGGATTCCCCGGGTTCACGCCCCCTTCCCCCTGCAGCGGTTCGAGCAGCACGGCCGCCACCTGCGGCCCTGCGGACTCGCATTCGGCCAGCAGGGCCTCGAAGGCGGCGGTGTCGTTGTAGGGGAAGTAGCGAAAGCCCTCCACCAGGGGCTCGAAGCCCTCGTGGTACTTCGACTGGCCCGTGGCGGTGACGGCGGCCAGGGTGCGGCCGTGAAAGCTGGCCTGAGCGGTGAGGATCAGCGGCCGCTGGATGCCCCGCACCGTGTGGCCGTGCTTGCGGGCCAGCTTGATCGCCGCCTCGTTGGCTTCAGCGCCGGAGTTGCAGAAAAACACCCGATCGAGGCAGGAGCGCGCCGCGATCGCGGCGGCCAGCTGCTCCTGCTCGGAGATCCGGTAGAGGTTGGAGACGTGCTGCAGTCGCTTCAGCTGGCGGCAGAGGCGGCGGCGCAGCACCGGGTCGCTGTGGCCCAGGGTGCAGACGGCGATGCCCGCCACTCCATCGAGGTAGCGGCGGCCCTTGCTGTCCCACAGCCATACACCGCTGCCGCGCACCAGCTCCAGCGGGAAGCGGGCGTAGGTGTGCATCACCGCGGAGGGGCCGGGCGCATCACGGCCGGGCGGCAGTGTGATGGGAGCGGTGGGACTTGAACCCACATGCCCGAAGGCGCTCGATTTTGAGTCGAGTCCGTCTACCAATTCCGGCACGCTCCCGCAGGTGAGACTGTACGCACCCGCGCCGGGCAAGCGCCCCCGATCAGTCGGGGTCGTTGAGGCGCACGATCGAGGCGCCCACGGCGTTGAGTTTGCCCTCGAAGTCGGCATAGCCGCGGTCGAGGAACTCGAGGCCGCGCACGGTGGTGACACCATCGGCAGCCAGGCCGGCCAGCACCATGGCGGCGGAGGCGCGAAGATCGGTGCCACGCACCGGGGCGCCGCTGAGCCGGGCCACGCCCTCCACGCAGGCAGTGTTGCCGTTCATGCGGATCGAGGCACCCATGCGCTGCAGCTCTGCCACATGTTGCAGCCGGTTTTCAAAGATGTTTTCCACCACGAAGCTGGTGCCCTCGGCGGTCGCCAGCAGGCTCATGAACGGGGCCTGAATATCGGTGGGAAAGCCGGGGAAGGGTTGGGTGGTGAGGTCGACGGCCTGGATCCGATCGGCGCGGATGCGCATGCCGTGGCCGTCGTGGTCCAGCTGACAGCCGACCTCCTCAAGCTTGGTGAGCACGGCGCCGAGGTGATCGGGAACCACGGGGCCCACGTAGAGATCGGAGCGGGTGATCGCCGCGGCCAGCAGGAAGGTGGCTGCTTCGATGCGATCGGGGATGACGGCGTAATCGGCCCCGTGCAGGCGCTCCACTCCGATGATCGTGATGGTGGGGGTGCCGGCGCCGCGGATACGGGCGCCCATGGCGATCAACAGCCCGGCCAGATCCACCACCTCAGGCTCCTGGGCAGCGTTCTCGATCACCGTCTCGCCGTCGGCGAGGGCGGCGGCCATCATCAGGGTTTCGGTGGCGCCGACGCTCGGGCAGTCGAGGTGGATGTGGCCGCCGGTGAGGCGATGGCCACTGCCGGGTACCACGGCGGTGACCACACCATGCTCGATCGTGACCTGGGCGCCGAGGGCCTTGAGCCCCTTGACGTGCTCCACCACGGGCCGGCTGCCGATCTGGCAGCCGCCGGGCAGGGGCACCTGGGCCATGCCCATCCGGGCCAGCAGGGGGCCGATGCAGAAGAAACTTGCCCGCAGGCTGTTGACCAGCTCATAGGGAGGGGCGGCCTTGCTGATGTGGTCGCCGTCGAGGTCGATGGTTTCGCCGCCGCGGGTGACCTGCACGCCCAGGGCGGCGAGGATCTCGCCCATGGCCGTGATGTCGGTGAGGGGCGGCACATTGCGCAGCCGCAGGGTATCGCGGGTGAGCAGGCAGGCGGCCATCAGCACCAGGGCCGAGTTCTTCGCGCCACTGACCCGGATCTGACCGGAAAGACGCCGGCCGCCGCTCACTTCAAGACGAGGCTTAAGGATGTGCCGGGCGGCTGAGGCGGTCTCCATGGAGATCTGGGACATACAGGCTGTACCGGAAGGACGAACAGGGGCACATGTTGACAATGGGGCGCCGCTGCGTCTAGGGGGCCGCGCCCCGAACTGTCTCACCCGTTCTCAACAAAAGCGCCGGTTCAGGAGTGGTCGCGGGACGGCGATGTTCTACGATCCAAAGGTCGATGCGGCATTGCCGTGCCGGCCACACGCCCGCGGATGTGGCGGAATTGGTAGACGCGCTAGTTTCAGGTACTAGTGGCAGCAATGTCGTGGGAGTTCAAGTCTCCCCATCCGCATAGATTTTCTGATGATCGTCCTCAAGATCACAAATTCATCTGAGGTCGTCGCCTCGAAGATTGGGAAGTTTCTCGAAAGTCTCACGCCGGATGGCTTCGACGCCACCACGGTCGAAGACATCCTGCTGCGCAAGCTGGTGGAAAATCTCTCCGCTGAGGGCCTTCAAGGAGAGGTGGCGAGCGTGCAGGGCCTCGATCTGGAAAGCCGGGAAGGCCGTCCTGAGCTGGTCTTGCAGGAGCGGATGAAGGTGCGCCAGCACCAGAGGTTCTGAACCGCCCGACCCGGCCGGAGCTGATCCAGAGCCGGCGCAACGCGTTGGTGAAAGAGCTGCGCGCTCTGCAGGAGGCCCGCACCCGCCGGGAGCGGGGCCTGCTGCTGCTGGAGGGTACCCACCTGCTCCAGGAGGTGCTGCGGCTGGGGCTGGGGCCCGATCTGGTACTCGCCACCCCGGCCTGGATCGAGGCCCACGGCCACCTGCTCGCCGCCCTGCCGGCGGCGGTGCCGCTGCAGCCGGCCAGCGAGGAGGTGCTGGCGGCGGTCGCCACCACCCGACACCCCGACGGGGTGCTGCTCACCCTCGCCACTCCGCAGCCACCGCCCGACCAACCTCCGGGGCCGCACTTCGTGCTGGTGCTCGATCGCCTGCAGGATCCGGGCAACCTCGGCACGTTGATGCGCACCGCCCTGGCGGCCGGGGTGGAGGAGCTGTGGCTGGCGGAGGGAGCTGATCCTTACCAGCCCAAGGTGCTGCGCGCCTCCGCCGGCGCTGCCCTTTCCCTGCCACTGCGGCGGTTGGAGGGGGGGCAGCTGGCGGCGCGGCTGGCCATGCTGGCGGGGCGGGGGTTGCAGCTGGTGGCCGCGCTGGCGCCGGCTGCGGGCGGGCCGCGGCCGCGGCCCTACTGGGAGATCAACTGGACCATCCCCACGGTGCTGCTGCTCGGCAACGAGGGCGCCGGCCTGGCGCCGGAGCTGGAGGCGCTGGCGAGCGAGCGGGTGACGATCCCCCACAGCGGGGCGGTGGAGTCGCTGAATGTGGCGGTGGCGGCGGCGCCGCTGCTGCTGGAGCGATGGCGCCAGGGGATCGTCGGGTGTTGACGGGAGACAATGACCGACAACAACTGCAGCCGCCGCCGGTGACCGTATCCGCCAGCACCCCACCCTCCACCAGCCCATTGGATTACGACGTGATCGTGATCGGCGCCGGCTACGGCGGCTTTGATGCCGCCAAGCACGCGGCGGACCATGGCCTCAAGGTGGCGATTGTGGAATCCCGCGACATGGGCGGCACCTGCGTGAACCGCGGCTGCGTGCCCTCCAAGGCGCTGCTGGCGGCCGCCGGCCGGGTGCGGGAGCTGGCCGACGCCGAGCACCTGAAGGGCTTCGGCATCCACGCGGCACCGGTGCGCTTCGAGCGCCAGGCGATCGCCGACCACGCGGCCCAGCTGGTGGCGACGATCCGCGCCAATCTCACCAAGACGCTGGAGCGCGCCGGTGTCACGATCCTGCGCGGCAAGGGGCGGCTGGAGGGGCCCCAGCAGGTGGGGGTGCGCGACAGCCACGGCATCGACAAGGTGTACAGCGCCGGCGAGGTGATTCTTGCCACCGGCTCGGATCCGTTCGTGCCGCCCGGCATCGAGACCGATGGCCGCACCGTATTCACCAGCGACGAATCGATCAATCTCGAGTGGCTGCCGCGCTGGATCGCGATCATCGGCAGCGGCTACATCGGCCTGGAGTTCGCCGATGTGTACACAGCCCTGGGCTGTGAGGTCACGATGATCGAGGCGCTGGATCGGGTGATGCCCACCTTCGATCCCGACATCGCCAAGCTGGCGGCGAAAAAACTGATCGACGCCCGCGACATCGACGCCCGCGCCGGCGTGCTGGCAAAGAGCGTCAGCCCCGGCAGCCCGGTGCGGATCGAACTGGTGGATATGGCAACCCGCGAACCGGTGGAGACCCTGGAGGTGGATGCGGTGCTGGTGGCCACCGGCCGGGTGCCGGTGAGCGCCGATCTCAACCTGACGAGCGTCGGGGTGACCACCCAGCGCGGCTTCGTGCCGGTGGACGATTCGATGCGGGTGCTGGCCAGCGCCGAAGCCGGCGCGCCGGTGGTGCCCCATCTCTGGGCCGTCGGCGATGTGACCGGCAAGATGATGCTCGCCCACACCGCTGCAGCCCAGGGCACGGTGGCGGTCGACAACATCCTCGGCCACGCCCGCCGCATCGACTACCGCTCGATTCCGGCGGCCACCTTCACCCACCCGGAGATCAGCTCGGTGGGCCTGGGCGAGGCGGAAGCCAAGGAGCTGGCGGCCAGCGAGGGCTTCGAGCTCGGCAGCGTGCGCAGCTGGTTCAAGGCCAACTCCAAGGCCCTGGCCGAGCTGGAAAGCGACGGCCTGATGAAGCTGCTGTTCCGCCGCGACACCGGCGAGGTGCTCGGCGCCCACATCTATGGATTGCACGCCGCCGACCTGATCCAGGAGATCGCCAACGCGGTGGCCCGCCGCCAGAGCGTGAAGCAGCTGGCGACCGAGGTGCACACCCATCCCACCCTCAGCGAGGTGGTGGAGGTGGCCTACAAGCAGGCCGCCGCCACCCTCGCCTGAGCCTCCCCGCTTCCCCGCCCCCCCCTTCACGAGCCCAGCATGGAGATCCGCCGCCGTCCGCCCAACCCCTCGGTGAAGGTGGCCCACCTGGAATACGGCATCCCCCACGACGAGGGCAAGCCACGCCACATCCTCGAAGAGATCGTCTGGGAGAAGGATCGGGAGGTGGCTGCCGCCCGCGAGCGGGTGAGCCTGGAGAAGCTGCGCGGCCAGGTGGCCGATCTGCCCCCCTGCCGCGATTTCACCGCCGCCCTGCTGGCGAGCTGCCGCAAGCCGGCGGTGATTGCCGAGGTGAAGAAGGCCAGCCCCAGCAAGGGGGTGCTGCGCGAAGACTTCGACCCGGTGGCGATCGCCCGCGGCTACGCGGCCGGCGGCGCCAGCTGCCTGTCGGTGCTCACCGACCGGCCGTTTTTCCAGGGCGGCTTCGAGGTGCTGGTGGAGGTGCGCCAGGCGGTGGAGCTGCCGCTGCTCTGCAAAGACTTCATCCTCAGCCCCTACCAGCTGTTTCAGGCCCGGGCCGCCGGCGCCGACGCCGCCCTGCTGATCGCCGCGATCCTCACCGATGTAGATCTGGCCTATCTGCTGAAGGTGGCCCGCGGCCTGGGCCTGGCGGCGCTGATCGAGGTGCACGACGGGGCCGAGCTGGAGCGGGTGCTGGCCCTGGGCGAGCTGGCCGCCGCCGGCGGGCGGCCGCTGATCGGCGTCAACAACCGCGATCTGTCCACCTTCACGGTGGATCTGGCCACCACCGAGACGCTGCTGCAGAGCCACGGGGCCGCCCTGCGGGAGCGGGGCGCCCTGGTGGTGAGCGAGTCGGGGCTGTTCTGCCGCGAGGATCTCGACCGGGTGCTGAGCGCCGGCGCCGACGCCGTGCTGGTGGGCGAGGCGCTGATGCGCCAGAGCGACGTGACCGCGGCGCTGGAGACGTTGATCGGGGGGTAAGGCCCGAACCTCGATACAGTTTTCGCTGAGGCAGGTTGCGCACCATGGCCCTGGCACGATCCCCCGCCGCTGTCCCCTCGGATCTGGGGCTGGAGCCCCTGCGCCTCCCCTCCGATCTACGGCTGACGCCCGAACAGTTCGAGCGGGTGTGCCAGGCGAATCCAGAGGCAGTGCTTGAACTCGCCGCCAATGGAACGCTGATCGCCATGACACCAACGGGAGGAGAGACCAGCCGCCGTAACTCTCGCCTCACGATGAGACTGCTCCTCTGGGCAGATCAACGGGGAGGTTGGATGGTGTTCGACAGCTCTGGTGCCTTCAGGCTTGCGGATGGCTCCGTACTCAGCCCTGATGCCGCCCTGGTGCGGGAGGAGCGCTGGAATGCCCTCAGCGTCGAAGAGCGGCGTGGCTTCGTGCCCCTCTGCCCTGAGCTGGTGATCGAGCTTGCGAGTCCCAGCGACGAGGGGCCCCGCGGCGTGAGCACGCTGCGCCGCAAGATGGAGCTCTACCAGGCCAATGGCTCCCAGCTCGGCTGGCTGCTTCTGCCCCACGAGCGGGCGGTGGAGATCTGGCGGGCTGGCCAGCCGGGCAAGGCCGAACGGCTGGACAATGCCTGCCGGGTGGAGGGCGGAGAGCTGGCCGAGGGGCTGGGGCTGGATCTGGCGGAGCTCTGGACGGTGTGAGACACCTGGCTGAACCGCGGGATAACTCCTCCAGCAGCAGCGCCAAGTCCGCATTCAATTGGATTCTGTTTCGGGTGGTGCCTGAGAGAAGAATCGGCACTGAGAAACAAGGAATCGAGCTTGCGCCTGAGCACCGGCGATCGCCACGAAGCAGCCGATCTTGCCGGTCCGGCCCATAGTGCTGACCATGGTCAGAAACCCATCTAACATACGGCCGGAACTCTGGGGTGACGACGATGGCGGCCACGATCAGCGCTTCCCAGTTCAAGGCCCGCTGTCTGGGACTGATGGACCAGGTGGCCGCCACGGGTGAGGTGTTGGTGATCACCAAGAACGGCCAGCCCGTGGCGGAGCTGCACCCCTGCGCCTCTGTCCGTCGTGCCAGCCCGTTCGGTCTTCATCCAGCCGTGGAGATCCTGGGCGATGTGCTCGCACCGATCGATGTTCCCTGGACGGCTCTGGAGTGATCCTGCTCGATACCCATGCGTTGCTCTGGCTGGATCGGGACGATCCGGCCCTGGGGCCCACCAGCCGTGAGCGCATTCGCACGGCCTGGACAGGGGGTGGGTTGGCGGTGTGCGCCGTCTCCTTCTGGGAGGTGGCCATGCTGGCAACCCGTGGCCGGATCGATCTGCACCAGGCTCCCGACAGCTGGCGGCTCGACTGGCTGCAGGCCGGGCTCCAGGAGACAGCCCTGGATGGGGCCCTGGCTCTGGCGGCAGTCCAGCTGGATGCCTTTCACGCCGATCCGGCCGATCGCTTCATCGTGGCCACCGCTCTGGCGCGGGGTGCCACCCTGTTGACGGCTGATCGGGCAATTCTCGCCTGGCCGGGGCCGCTGCTCCGCCACGCCGCCACCACCTGAGGCCATGAAAAAGCCCCCGCGGCAGCGGGGGCGAGGAACAGGTGCCGGTGGGCAGCAGCGGCAATCAGACCTTGCGGCTGTAGAACTCCACCACCAGCAGTTCGTTGATCTCGAGCGCCACCCATTCTCGTTCGATCCGGCCACTCACTTTCGCGCTGAGCTTGGCCTTGTCGAACTCAAGGTGGGGGGGGATGTTGGCCAGACCGGGGAACTCCAGGTTGCCCTCGGCCAGCTTCTTCGAAGCCTTGCGCTCGCGGATCGCCACCACATCTCCCTGCTTGCACTGGTAGCTGGGGATGTCGACCACCCGGCCGTTGACGGTGACGTGGCCGTGGTTGACGAGCTGGCGGGCACCGGGAACGGTGGGACCGAAACCGAGGCGGAAGCAGACGTTGTCGAGACGGTTCTCGAGCAGCTTGAGCAGGTTGGTTCCGGTGGAACCCTCCTGGCCACGGGCCTTCTTCACGTAGCGGACGAGCTGACGTTCGGAGATGCCGTAGTTGAAACGCAGTTTCTGCTTTTCTTCGAGGCGGATCGCGTATTCGGAGCGCTTGCGACGGGCTTGGCCGTGCTGACCGGGGGGATAAGCCCGTTTGGCGGACTTACGGGTGAGACCGGGAAGGTCTCCCAAGCGCCGCGTGATCCTCAGGCGAGGGCCGCGGTAGCGAGACATGAATAGGGGTACGAGGGTCGATGCGGTCGGCGCCGCGCCATGCTGGGTGGATCCCGGAGCTGGGCGGTGAACGACCGATCGTCGATCCTAGACCGTGCCGTAGCGGCTTTCCTGCTGGCCCTGATCGGCGCCTACCGCCGCTGGCTCTCACCGTTGCTGGGCCCGCGCTGCCGCTTCATCCCCAGCTGCAGCGCCTACGGGCTGGAGGCGATCGGCCGCCACGGGCCATGGCGGGGCGGCTGGCTCACCGCGCGGCGCCTGCTGCGCTGCCATCCGTTCACTCCCTGCGGCTGCGATCCGGTGCCCGACTGATGCTCAGGCTTGTGCTCTACACCCGCGGCGGCTGCTGCCTGTGTGAGGGGCTGGAGGAGCGGCTGCGGGCGCTCGATCCGCCTCCCGCCATCACCCTGGTGGATGTGGACCGGGATCCGGAGCTGCAGGCCCGCTACGGCCTGGAGGTGCCGGTGCTGGCCCTGCCGGCCGAGGCGAGCGGGGGGGAGCCGCTGCCACTGCCGCGGGTGTCGCCGCGGCTGGCCGGAGCGCGGCTGCACGACTGGCTGCGCCGCCATGGCAGCGGCGACGTGCCGGCTTAGAAATAGCGCCATTGTTGAGTTGGCCGGTGCCGCGTCCCGGCCCCGCCATGGCACCGCTGCTGCATCCACTGCTCACAGAGCTGGGCCTGGCCGTTCCGGAGGGCATGGCCAACGTGGAGGTGCGCAGCATCAGCTGCGATTCGCGGCGGGTGGGGCCGGGCACCCTGTTCATCGGTCTGCCGGGCACCACGGTGGACGGCGGCGGCTTCTGGCAGCAGGCCCTGGCCGATGGCGCCTGTGCGGCGTTGATCGGCCCGGCGGCGGCGGCGGCGGCCCCACCGGCGGCGGGCGATGCGGTACTGGTGGTGGAGGATCCGGTGGCGACCTGGGCGGGCCAGCTGTCCGCCTCCTTCTGGGGTCAGCCGAGCCAGCGGCTGGCCCTGATCGGGGTGACGGGCACCAACGGCAAGACCACCACCACCCATCTGATCGAGCACCTGGCCGGCAGCGCCGGCCAGACCACGGCCCTGTTCGGCACCCTGCAGAACCGCTGGCCGGGCCACAGCGTCACCGCATCGCATACCACCGCCTTCGCCGACGTGCTGCAGGCCCAGCTGGCCCAGGCGGTGGAGGCGGGCGCACGGCTGGGGGCGATGGAGGTGAGCTCCCACGCCCTGGAGCAGCAGCGGGTGGCCGGCTGCCGCTTCGCCGGGGCCGTGTTCACCAACCTCACCCAGGACCACCTCGACTACCACCCCTCGATGGAGGCCTACTTCGAGGCCAAGGCGCTGCTGTTCGAACCGGCCCTGCTGCAGGGCCTCGCTGTGGTGAACGGCGACGACCCCTGGGGCCGCAGGCTGGCCGAGCGGCTCAGCGGGGCGGGGCGCCCATGCTGGCGGAGCTCCCTGGAGGATCCCGGCGCCGAGCTGCGCATCGAGGATCTGCAGATGGGCGCTGGCGGAGTGAGCGGCACCCTGATCAGCCCGGCGGGGCGCGGCGCCTTCCGCTCACCCCTGGTGGGCCGCTTCAACCTGATGAATCTGCTGCAGGCGGTGGGCGTGCTGCTGCAGCAGAATCTGCCTCTTGATCTGTTGCTCTCGGGCCTGGAGAGCTTCCGGGGGGTGCCGGGCCGGATGGAGCGGGTGATGGCGCCCGCTCCGGAGAGCAACCCGGCGGTGCTGGTGGATTACGCCCACACCCCCGACGGCCTCGAGAGCGCCCTGGCGGCCTGCCGGCCGTTCACGGCGGGGCGGCTGATCTGCGTGTTCGGCTGCGGCGGCGACCGCGACCGCAGCAAGCGGCCGCAGATGGGGGAGATCGCCGCCCGGCTGGCCGATGCGGTGGTGGTCACCTCCGACAACCCGCGCACGGAAGACCCGGCGCGGATTCTTGAGGATGTGGTGGCTGGCGTGCCGGCGGGAACGGAGCTGCAGGTGGAGCAGGATCGGGCTGCCGCGATCGCCGGGGCGATTGCGGCAGCCGGGGCCGACGATCTGGTGCTGATCGCCGGCAAGGGCCACGAGGATTATCAGATCCTCGGCACCAGCCGCATCCATTTCGACGACCGCGAGGAGGCGGAGAAGGCCCTGCGGGCCCGGCTGCGCTGAGGCCGCCGCCAGGCCCGGGGCAGGGTGCCTCAGACGGCGTCGCCTTCGCGACTGCGCAGGAAGCCCCAGCAGGCAGCGGTGATTCCAACCGGCAGCAGCAGCCACCAGCCCCGGGCACGATCCACCGGGCTGCCGGCGTCGCCGGCGGTACTCATCGACTTGGTGAAATCCTTGCCGAAGTCGTTGCGCTTGGTGTCACCGCTGAGCTTCTCGCCCACCGCGGCCAGGTCGCCCATCACGCCCTGCTTGGCGCTGTAGGGGCAGGTGAGACGGGCTGTGTTCTTGCCGTCGCGGCTGAGATCGAAGACCAACTCCACCTTGTCGGCATCGATGGCGCGGCTGGAGACCACCGTGGCCATGTCGCGCTGCCAGCCCTTGGCAACGGCAGCATCGAGGCATGCGGCCTCGGCGGTGCGCAGCATCTCCTCGCCACTGGCGGCAAAGCCGGCACCGCCGGAGACGAGGAGGCCCAGGGCGGCGGAAGAGGCCAGCAGGAGCGGCCGCAAGCCGGTGCGGGGGGAGACGATCGACATGGATTCCAGCTCAGGCGGAATGGGGGTGGTCAGTGCGTGACCTGACATCCCCCAACCTATGCGTGGATGAGAAAAAGGCAACTTGCCAGGAAAGGTCAATGACAGAGGCACCTGCCAAGAAATGGCACGAATTGAGTGTTTTTGCTTTTCAGAGACCGGATGCGTCTTCGAACCGTTACAAAGCGGAGATCAAGCGAAGATTCTTTGGCACTCTGTTGCTTGCCTTTAATCCTCTGGAATGGCGTCTGGCGTTCCCCTCTCCAAAAAGTTTCTAGCCGAGGTCTTCGGCACCTTCTGGCTCGTGTTCGGTGGCTGCGGCAGCGCGGTGTTGGCCGCTGCCTTTCCCTATAACGAACCCAGCAACCCCTTCGGCCTCGGCTTCCTCGGCGTTTCCCTGGCCTTCGGCCTCACGGTGCTCACCATGGCCTACGCCATCGGCCACATCTCCGGCTGCCATCTCAATCCTGCGGTGAGCTTCGGGCTCTGGGCCGGGGGGCGTTTCCCCGGCTCCCAGCTGGTGCCGTACATCGTGGCCCAGGTGCTGGGGGCGGTCATCGCCGGAGGCTTTCTCTACGAGATCGCCAGCGGCCGCAAGGGCTTCTCGCTCTCCGGCAGCAATCCGCTGGCCACCAACGGCTTCGGAAGCCACTCACCCGGTGCCTATGGCCTGTGGGCGGCACTGCTGATTGAGGTACTGCTCACGTTCTTCTTCCTGATCGTGATCCTCGGCGCCACCGACAAACTGGCCCCCGGCGGCTTCGCCGGCGTGCCGATCGGCCTGGCCCTCACCCTGATCCACCTGATCAGCATTCCGATCACCAACACCTCGGTGAACCCCGCCCGCAGCACCGGTGTCGCGGTATGGGCGGGCCCTGAACTGATCGGCCAGCTCTGGCTGTTCTGGCTGGCGCCGATCGCGGGTGCGCTGCTGGCCGGCTGGGTGTACCGAAACCTGCTCACCCACGAGGCGCGTACCGCCTCCGGCGTGATCCCCTCGGAACCGATCTGAGCGGCAGCCGCGGCGATCAGAGGCGCAGGGAGGTAAGGGCGGCCAGCAGCCGCTCCACCTCTTCCTGGCTGGTGGTGAGGTGGGTGCAGGCGCGCACGCAGACAGGATCGGGCAGCGAACGCAACCAGATGCCCTGCTCACCGAGGGCGCGCACGATGGCCGCCGGATCGATCGTGGTGCCGTCGGAGCGGGCAAGGGTGAAACTCACCAGCCCGGCCGGCGGCGGCTCCTCCAGCAGGGGGCGGGCGCCGGGGAGCCGCCGCAGACCCTGCCAGAGCTGGCCGCTGCGCTCACGGATCCGGTCGAGCCGTGCCCCAGCGTCACCCTCGGCCTCAAGCAGCGCAAGGGAAGCATTGAGGCCGGCCTGCAGCGGCGCGCAGGAGGTGGCCACCTCGAAGCGGCGGCCGTCGCGATGGAAGGCGCTGGTGCCGGAGTTTTCCTCCGCCAGGCTGCGCCAGCCGATCAGGGTGGGCCGCGCCTCCGCAAGCAGGCGCTCTGAGAGCACCATCGCCCCCAGTCCCTCGGGCCCGCAGCACCACTTATGGCCGGTGCAGGCGTAGATGTCGGCGGCTGCGGCGGCTGCGCTGCCCGCGGCTCCGTCTCCCGTGGCAGGGGTCAGGGGCAGGCTGCCGAGCGACTGGGCGGCATCCACCAGCAGCCAGGGCCGCCGCGGATGCTGGGCCAGCCGTTGCGCCACCGCCTCGATCGGCAGGATGCGGCCGGTGTTCCAGAGCAGGTGCGACAGCACCACCAGCCGGGTGCGTGGCGTAAGAACGCGATCGAGGGCCGCCAGGGTGGTGACACCGGGGTCGCCGGTGAGGTCGCGCAGCGGCAGGCTGGCGAGCTGAAGGCCCTGGCGACGGGCCAGCTCCTGGCAGGCGGCCACCACGCCGGGATGTTCCGCATCGCCCAGCAGGATCTCGTCGCCGCTCTCCCAGGGCAGCCCCCAGAGCGGCAGCACACAACCGGAGGTAACGTTTTCGGTGAAGGCGACACGTGCCGGCGGCACACCGAACCAGCGGGCCAGCCGGCCGCGCAGGGTGCCGGCCAGGCCGCCGAGGTAGGGCCAGACGTC
>JBIIJS010000180.1:0-5668 GCA_044233605.1 Cyanobium sp.
ACTCCTGGGCGATCGCCATCCGCTCACCAGCCCATGCCTGCGCCAATCAAGCCAGCATTCTTTACGCGTACTGGGCAAAGTAGGCTATAGTGGTTTTGAATCTGCCGCGCAGCGGCTTAGTCCAACCAGCCCCTCGAGTGGACAGGCCTCCATCGATTTTATGCTCTCGATGCAAAGTCCCTGCCTGCCACTCAGAGGCAGCGTTAGCTAAACGCACACACCATGAACTTCTAGGAAAGGAAAAGCCCCATGACCCTGATCGCAATCAACATCCTGCTGGATCCAGATGCAGCCACTGTTGAGAGGGCACAGGCGACAAACGCTCGCCTACGCACAGATTATCCAGGCGGTTTCGCGCTCGATGCCAACCACGCGCCGCACATCACCCTCCTCCAGCGGTTTGTGCACACGGCAGACCTCAATGATGTCGCGAAGGCCGTGGTCGATGTGCTGCGTACGGAGCAGTCGCTGCATTGGCAAAGCAAGGCGACTGGCTTGTATGACCTTGCCTACAAGAATCTCGCCTTAGTGGGAATCGTGATCGAACCAACCGAGGATCTGATTCGCCTGCAGCAACGGATGATTGACGCGATCGCCCCGTTCGCTGTGGAGAAGGGCACAGGCGAGGCCTTTGCGCCCCGGCCCGATGGCGGGGCGATCAGCCAGCCGACAGTGGACTACGTGAACAACTTTGTCGGACCGCGCACGGGCCAGAACTACCACCCTCATCTAACCGTGGGTATTGGTACCCGTAGCTTCGTGGACGCTCTCAAAGCGGAGCCCTTCGAGGTCTTCAGCTTCCGGGCCGTATCCGTGAGCCTCTATCAGGTGGGGGATTACGGCGTCGCCCAGAACAAGCTCTATGACCTCTCCACCGCTGCCGATCCCCTACCCTCCTGGAACGATGGCGCCGCTAAACGGCAGATCCTCGCCTTCATCGCCAGGGTGACAACAACTGGATCCCCCGACTTCTTGCCACGGGCAGAGCGCATCGCCGTGTTTGATAACGACGGCTGTCTCTGGCCGGAGAATCCGATGCCGTTTCAGGCAGCCTTTGCCATCGACGAACTGAACCGGCGCATCCTTGCTGAGCCCACGCTTGCCTCCGATCCAATGGTGCAAGCCGCCCTAGCCGGGGATCTTGCCAAACTCCTGGAAGGCGACCACTTTGATGGCCTGATGCAGATCCTGGCGCTCACCCATGCCGGGATGACGAGCGACGAGTTTCGTGACGCCGTTGAGGCCTGGCTCGCCTCGGCCAAACATCCGCGCTACGGCAGGCCTTATGACGAACTCACCTACCTACCAATGCAGGAACTTCTGAGCTATCTGCGGGCCAATGATTTCAAAAACTTCATCGTTTCCGGTGGTGGCGTCGACTTCATGCGCGTCTGGGTGGAGCGTGTTTACGGCATCCCACCTGAGCAGGTTGTTGGCTCGACAGCCCGGACCACCTTCGAGCTACGGGACAGCGGCCCAGTACTCACAAAAACTCTCGACTACTTGTTCGTGAATGACAAGACAGGCAAGCCAGTTGGGATTCATCAGTTTATCGGCCGGCGACCAATCATCTGTTGTGGGAATAGTGACGGCGACCAAGCAATGTTGCAGTACACCACGATCAACAACCCGCGCCCGAGTTTCGGTCTGATTGTCCACCATACCGACGATGAACGCGAATATGCCTATGACGCCAACACGACGAGCACCGGCAAGCTTGTCGAAGCCCTTCGGGAGGCCCCCGCCCGCGGCTGGTTCGTGGTAGACATGAAACAGGACTGGAATGCCATCTTCCGTCCCGAGTAGAGGTAAGTCGTGAACGGGCAACGTTGGTTTTGCCAACAAACAATCCCACTGCACACCGACCGAACATCAGTTGTCGAGGCGACCGAGAAGTTGTCTGAGGCGGGTGGGCGAGAACGTTGGAAGAATCGGTAAGAGCGAGCTGAAATGTCCCGTGGAGGAGGCCACTGTTGGCATAAGTACACCCAACAGCCAATTCAGAACAATGCACGCCAACGATGCACGTGATACCGCTTGGCAGCCGGTAAGATGATAAGGCAGCAGAGACTGGCCTGCCATGACGGTGATCTCACTCAAGTTGACCGAAGCCCTTGATGCGCAGCTCACAGAGCAGGGTGTGGAAGGCTCAGCACCACAATCAGCAGCTGATCTGCTGGCCGATTTGGTGGGTTGTTGTGAAGATGGACCAGTAGATCTGTCATCCAATCCTGCTTACATGTCTGACTTCGGCACACGCTGAATACGATGGTGCTGCTGGATACAGGCCATTGGGTTGACCTGTGGAGTCGTCACGCCACCCATCATCAATGGGCAGTTGAACAGTTTCGGCTTCTCCAGCCTCCTTTGCTGAGCTGTGAGGCTGTCATTGCGGAAGCCTGCTTTCTGCTCAGGCGCTCTGGATTCGATTCAGCGTTGGCGCTGCATTTTATTGAACGCGGTGTCGTTCAATTGCCCTTCGTGCTCCAAGAGCAAATTGTCTCAGCAAGTTCGCTTTTGAAGCGTTATGAGAATGTTTCCGCTTCACTTGCTGATGCTGCTTTGATCCGCCCGTGATTGCCAGAGGTCCAGCCTGCCACGTCGGGCCGGCAAACTGTTGATCTCCAGGCAACATGACGGCCGGATGGCCATCCGAATCACGCTGTAAGCGCCGATCCGCTTTCGAGCCGCTCCTTGCGGATGTCATAAGCCAACAGGCTGAAGCCCAGCAGGCACGCAACCGCCCCCTTCCTCTTCAGACTGAACGCCCCCCGATCCCAAGGTCATGATCCCGCTGCCCGTGCCGCTGCTCCTGCCGGTGCCCTGTCCGCTCACCGCCGCCCGCATCGCAGGGCTGCGCGCCACGGTGGTGCTGCTGCTGATCCTGCTGTTCAAGAGCAAGCTGTTGCGCCTGAAGATGTCGCTGCTGGGCACCGTGATCGGGCTGTTCCTCACCTTGATCTTCCTGGCCAGTTCCGGGCTTCTGGTGCTGGTGGCCGGCGGAGCCGTGGCCTTCGGCCTGCAGCAGCGCCGCGCCGCCAACGCCTGAGCCATGCCCTCCCCCCGGCCCCTGCCGAGCACCGGCGCGATCAGCGGTGCCCTGGAAACGCTCGCCTTCTTCCGCGACCCTGGCTTTGCCCAGCGACGCTTCGAGCGCCTCGGCAACGTGTTCGAAACCCGCCTGCTCGGCCAGCCGCTCGTGTTCATCCGTGGCGGCGCGGCGATCAGCGAACTGCTGGCCCAGCCGGAGGCCACCGAAGGCTGGTGGCCCGAGAGCGTGAAGCAGCTGCTGGGCAGCCGCTCGCTGGCCAATCGCAACGGCGCCGACCACCGCGCCCGGAGGCGGGTGGTGGGGCAGCTGTTCTCCGCCGCCGCCCTGCGGCGCTACAGCCCAGCCGTCGTGGCGCAGGTCGACGCACTGGCGGCGGAACTGCGGGAGAGCACCACATCGACGCCGCTGGTGGATCGTCTGCGGCGCTTTGCGTTCGGCGTGATCGCCGAAGTGGTGCTGGGGCTGAAGGGAGACGATCGCGAGGCTCTGTTCAGCGATTTCGAAATCTGGACCCGCGCTCTGTTTTCCCTCCCCCTGGCGATTCCTGGCACCCCCTTCGCGCGGGCTCTGCAGGCACGCGCCCGGTTGCTGGCGCGATTGCGGCGGGTGCTGACGGAGGCCCGCGAGCGGGCGGCGGCGGGGCTGCCGCTGGCGGGAGGGCTGGATCTGCTCAGCGGCGGCCTCGATGAGGCCGGCCTGCCCCTCGACGACGACGACCTGGTGGAGCAGCTGCTGCTGTTGCTGTTCGCCGGCTACGAAACCACCGCTTCGTCGCTGAGCTGCCTGATGGCCGCTCTGCTGCAGCACCCCCAAACGCTGGACTGGCTGGAGGAGGAACTGCGGCAGCTCCCCTGGCCGCCGGCCGCCGATCAGGCTGTCGGCGCCTACGACGGCGCCGCCGCTCCGAGGCTGGCGGCGGTGGTGCAGGAGGTGATGCGGCTGAATCCACCGGTGGGCGGCTTCTTCCGGCGCACCACCCAGGATCTGGTGCTCGACGGCGTGGCGGTGCCGGCCGGCCGGGTGGTGCAGGTGGCCCTGGCCGCCTCCAACCGCTGCGCCGACACAGGCGACCTCGATGCATTCCGCCCGGAGCGACATCTCGGCGACGGCTGCGGGCTGATGCTGCTGCCCTTCGGCGGCGGCGAACGGGTGTGTCTGGGCAAGGCCCTGGCGGAGCTGGAGATCCGCCTGATGGCCGTGGGGCTGCTCAAGCAGGTGCGCTTGCAACTGGTGCCGGAGCAGGACCTCAGCCTGCAGCTGGTGCCCAGCCCGAGCCCGCGCGGCGGCCTGCGGGTGCTGGCCCTGAATTGAAACCACCGCTCGTCTACCACCCGGCCTACTCGGCGCCGCTGCCCAGCAGCCACCGCTTCCCGATGGCCAAGTTCCAGCTGCTGCACGAGCATCTGCTGCGGCACGACCTGGCCCGGCCCGGCCAGCTGCACCAGCCCCTGCCGATCCCGCGCCGGGCCCTGGAGCTGGTGCACAACCGCGCCTACCACGAGGGTTTCTGCCGCGATCGCTTGAGTGCGGAGGAGAAGCGGCGGATCGGCCTGCCGGCCAGCCGGCCGCTGGTGCGGCGCAGCTGGCTGGCGGTGGGGGGCACGCTGCTCACGGCACAGCTGGCCCTGCGCCATGGTCTGGCCTGCCACCTGGCCGGCGGCACCCACCATGCCTTCGCCGACTACGGCAGTGGCTTCTGCATCTTCAACGACGTGGCGGTCACGGCTCGGCTGCTGCTTGCCCAAGGCGTCGTGGAACGGCTGATGGTGGTCGACCTCGATGTGCACCAGGGCGATGGCACCGCGGCGATCTTCGCGGCGGAGCCGCGGGTGTTCACCTTCTCCGCCCACTGCGCCAGCAATTTCCCGCTCCGCAAGCAGACCAGCGACCACGATCTCGCGCTGGCTGACGGCCTCGACGACGACGCCTACCTGAGGGCGGTGGGTTCGCTGCTGCCCGATCTGCTGGAGCAGGCCAGACCCGAGCTGGTGATCTACAACGCAGGTGTGGACCCGCATCGCAACGACCGCCTCGGCCGGCTGGCCCTCAGCGACACCGGCCTGCTGCTGCGCGACCGCATGGTGCTGGAAACCTGCCTGCGGCGGCGGATCCCCGTCGCCACAGTGATCGGCGGTGGCTACGACGCCCTGCCCGCTCTGGTGGCCCGCCATGCGCTGGTGTTTCGGGCGGCGATGGAGACAGCACTGCTGCAGGGGCTGTGAGCGGAAATCACCCTTTCACTCCGCTAGCCCCAGAATCACAGGCAGGCGCAGGCAGGAGCGATGGCCACCAAGGGCGGCTGGCGGGAATTCAACCGGCCCGAGAGCACGGTGCGGCCGGCGGCGGCCGTCTCCGCCACGCCGAAGGGGCAGCAGCGGGTGCGGGTGCAGCGCACCAAGGCCGGCAAGGGGGGCAAGCTGGTCACGGCCATTACCGGGCTGGAGCTGCCGGAGGAGGAGCTCAGGGCACTGCTCAAGCAGCTGAAGGCAAGCGCCGGCACCGGCGGAAACCTCAAGGATGGCGTGATCGAACTGCAGGGAGACCAGGTGACGCCGACCCTGGCGGCACTGGAGCAGGCCGGCTTCCGGCCGAAGCAGGCGGGAGGCTGAGCCATGG
>JBIIJS010000019.1:0-21138 GCA_044233605.1 Cyanobium sp.
GCACCCCCGCGAATCCCTGCTGCATCAGGTAGGCCGTGGCCTTCTCGCAGCGGATACCGCCCGTGCAGAACATCGCGATCGCCCGGGGCCGCCGCTCGGCCACCAGCGGCCGGAGCTGGCGCTCCACCCACTCCGGAAACTCGCGAAAGCTGGCGGTGCCCGGATCGATCGCCCCTTCAAACGAGCCGATTGCCACCTCATAGCCGTTGCGGGTGTCGATCACAAGGGTGCCGGGATCAGCGATCAGGGAATTCCACTGCTGGGGCGGCACATGGGTGCCGACTTCGGAGGCCAGATAGGGCGCCACATCCGCCTGGCCCATGCTCACGATCTCCCGTTTGAGCCGCACCTTCAGCCGCTGAAACGCCTGCGCAGGCGCCTGGCTGAATTTCGCCTGCAGCCGCTCGAGGCCAGGCACAGACCGCAGCCGCTCCAACACCGCCCGCACGCCCACCTCCGGCCCGGCGATCGTGCCGTTCACCCCTTCGCCCGCCAGCAGGATCGTGCCGCGCACCGCGCCGACCGCCGCCAGCTCCAGCAACTCCCCCCGCAGGGCCGGCAGGCCATCGAGGGGTGCGAAGCGGTAGAAGGCCGCCACCAGCACGCTGGGCTGCCTCGCGCTCACTGCCAGGCCCGCACCCCTGCGGCCGCCAGCAGCTCTCGGTCGGCAGCCACGTCCGGGTTGCCGGTGGTGAGCAGCGTGTCGCCGTAGAAGATCGAATCGGCGCCGGCCAGCAGGCAGAGGATCTGGGCCTCACGATTCATGCCCTCCCGCCCGGCACTGAGACGCACCCGCGCGTGGGGCATCAGGATGCGGGCGGTGGCCACCATCCGAACCAGCTCCAGCGGATCCAGCGGCGGCTGCTCCTGCAGCGGCGTGCCCTCCACAGCCACCAGCGCGTTGATCGGCACGCTCTCAGGATGGGGAGTCATTGCGGCGAGCACCTGCAGCAGCGAGGCCCGGTCGCCAAGGCCCTCACCCATGCCGATGATGCCGCCGCAGCACATGGTGATACCCGCCCTGCGAACCCGCTCAAGCGTCTCCAGCCGCTCCTGGTAGGTACGGGTACTGATGATCCGCTCGTAGTGCTCGGGGCTGGTGTCGAGGTTGTGGTTGTAGGCGGTGAGGCCGGCCTCCGCCAGCCGCTCGGCCTGCTGGTCGGTGAGCATGCCGGCGGTCACGCAGGCCTCGAGCCCCAGCTCGCGCACGCCGCGCACCATCTGCAGCATCGCCTCAAACGGCGCGCCGTCACGGATCTCGCGCCATGCCCAGCCCATGCAGAAGCGGTGGGCACCGGCATCCCTGGCCGCCCGCGCCCGCGCCAGCACGGGCTCCACCTCCAGCTCGGGCCGGCCGGCCACATCGCTGCTGTGGTGCATCGACTGGGGGCAGTAAGCGCAGTCTTCCTCGCAACCGCCGGTCTTCACGCTGAGCAGGGAGGCCAGCTGCACGCGGTAGCCGGGGTTGGCCTCGCGATGCACCGCCTGGGCCCGCCAGAGCAGCTCCAGCAGCGGTAGTTCCAGCAGCTCCTGAATTTCGGCGCGGCTCCAGTCGTGGCGTTTGTTCATGCGGGGGGGGCGACGCCTCCGAACCGGCGCGAGCGGCCCTGGTAATCGAGCAGGGCGGCGGTGAGGGCAGCGGAGTCGAAGTCGGGCCAGAGCACCTCGGTGATGTGCAGCTCGGCGTAGGCCAGCTGCCAGAGCAGGAAGTTGCTGATGCGCTGCTCGCCGCTGGTGCGGATCAACAGGTCGGGATCCACCTCGCCGGCGGTGTGCAGCTCGGCGGCGAACGCCTGCTCATCGATCGCCGCCGGCTCAAGCGCACCGGTGGCCACCCGCTCGGCCAGGCGCCGGGCCGCCCGCACCAGCTCGCTGCGGCCGCCGTAGTTGGTGCAGACGTTGAAGTGAATGCCGCTGTTGGCTGCCGTGCGCGCCGTGGCATCCGCGATCAGGGCCTGCAGACCCTCGGGCAGCTGCTCCAGATCGCCGAGGAAGCGGATCCGCACGCGCTCCTTGATCAATCCCTCCAGCTCCCGTGCCAGCACCCGCTCGAACAGGGTCATCAGGAACGTCACCTCCTCGCCGGGGCGGCTCCAGTTCTCGGTGGAGAAGGCGTAGGCGGTGACGGCGCCGATGCCCCAGTCGCTGCAGAGCCGCAGGGTGCGCTTGAGCGCTTCCACACCGGCCCGGTGGCCCATCACCCGCGGCAGCCCCCGCTGCCGCGCCCAGCGGCCGTTGCCGTCCATGATCACCGCCACATGGGCCGGCAGCCGCTGGGCATCCAGCTGGGGCGGCAGCGGCGCTCGCTGCAGGGAGGGAGTGGTCGCCAGGGCGCGACTCATCCGCGGGATTCCGGCGTGTCCACAGCCACGCTACGTCCCACCGGCACGGCCGCCAGGGAATCGGTGAGCAGATCGTGTAGCCGGCTGCTGGTGATCGGCCGCTCCAGCCGCCCCTGACAGGCCAGCGAAAGGGTGCCGGTCTCCTCGGAGACCACCACACAGAGGCAGTGATCGTGGCGTTCGGTGAGCCCCAGCGCCGCCAGATGGCGAGTGCCGTAGCGATTGAGCCCCTGACGGGAGAGCGGCAGGATCACCCCGGCCGCGATGATCCGGTTTTTGCGCACCAGCACGGCACCGTCATGGAGGGGCGTGTCGGCGGCGAACAGGTTGAGGAGCAGGTCCACCGTCAGGTGGGCATCGAGGCGCACGCCGGGATTGAGGAAATCCTCCGGACGCAGGTCGCTGCCCAGATCCAGCACGATCAGGGCACCACGGCGCGCCTGGGAGAGGCGGCCGGCCGCCTCGGTGAGCACGCTGACCGAACCGCTGGCCAGCTGGTCGCGACGCCGGTCGGCAAACAGCACGCCGATGCGACCCGTGCCGAGCAGCTCCATCACCCGCCGCAGCTCGCCCTGCCAGAGCACCGCCAGGGCGAGGCTGCAGGCCAGCACCAGGGCATCCAGCAGCTTGCTGGTGAGCGGCAGGCTGGAGTAACGCTGCACCAGCCAGGCGATCGCCACCAGGAACAGATAACCGCGCAGCAGCCAGAAACTGCGCGGCTCCGTGATGCGGTTGAGCAGCACCAGGCCCAGGGCCGTGGCCGCCACCAAATCCAGCAACAGAAGCAGTGCGTCGGAACTCAGCAGCCAGGTGGTGAGGGCCGGCACAGGAAGACTCAGGGCGCTCCGCTGGAACGGAGCTGGCACGGTGATGGGGACGCAGGGTGGCGGGCGAAACCCGCGCAATCCCTTCCCATCACTGTACCGGGCTGAGCCGGGCTGGCAGAACGTCGTAGCGCAGAAGGTCTTCCGGCTGCTCGCGGCGCTGAACCAGGTCGGCAACGCCCCCATGCACCAGCACCGCCGCCGGCCGGGGAATCCGGTTGTAGTTGGAGCTCATCGAGGCGTTGTACGCCCCCGTGGCGAACACCACCAGTACTTCACCGGCACCGGCCTCGGGCAGGCGGGCGTCCTTGAGCAGCACATCGCCCGATTCACAGTGCTTGCCCGCAACGGTTACCAGCTCCGTGGCCTCAGCCAGGGGGCGGTCGGCCAGCAGGGCCGTGTACTGCGACTGGTAGGTGATCGGCCGCGGATTGTCGCTCATGCCACCATCCACCGCCAGGTAGGTGCGCAGGCCCGGCACCGGTTTGCGGCTGCCGATCGCGTAGAGGGTGAGGCCGGCGCTGGCCACCAGGGAACGGCCGGGCTCGCACAGCAACCGCGGCAGCTCCAGGCCCCGCTCGCGGCAGGCCGCAGCCACCGCCTCCGCCACGGTGCGCACCCATTCCTGGATCGTGGGCGGATCGTCATCCGCCACGTAACGGATGCCCAGCCCGCCGCCCACATTGAGATCGCGGCAGGGGTGGCCGAGCGAGCGGGCCAGAGCGAGGGCATCGGCCATCACCCCCGCCAGGTCTTGATGGGGCTGGAGCTCGAAGATCTGGGAACCGATATGGGCGTGCAGGCCATCGAGCCAGGCCCAGGGGCAACCGGCCAGGTGCCGCAGCACGGCTTCCAGCTGATCGGGGTCGAAGCCGAACTTGCTGTCGAGATGGCCGGTGCGGATGTACTCGTGCGTGTGGCACTCGATGCCGGGGGTGAAGCGCAGCAGCAGCCGCACCGGCCGGCCGGCAGCCGGAGCCGCGCGGGCGAGCAGCTCGAGGTCGTGCCAGTTGTCGAGCACCACCGTGACACCGCTGCTCACCGCCAGCTCGATCTCCTCCAGAGACTTGTTGTTGCCGTGCAGGACGATCCGCTCCGGCGGCATGCCGCCCTGCAGGGCGGTGAGCAGCTCACCCGCCGAGACGGCATCAAGACCAAGCCCCTCGGAGGCCACCAGGGCCGTGAGCGCCAGGGAACTGTTGGCCTTGGAGGCATACAGGGCCAGCGACGGCCCCGGGTAGAAACGTTCGAGAGACTCTCGATAGGCCCGGCAGGCGGCCCGCAGGCTTGCTTCATCCAATACGTAGAGAGGCGTACCGAAGCTGCGGGCCAGTTCGCTCAACCCGCAGCCACCCACCTCAAGGCGATCCTCGCCATCGAGGCGGGTGGTGATCGGCGTGAGATTGCGGTTCGGACTGAGTGGATCGCAGCCGCTCTCGAACGGCCGGCCGCGGCCGACCGCCGCAGGGGCCCCGGCACCGGTGGCAGGCTGGGCGCTGATGACCATGGGGCCCGCGGCAAAGAAGGGATTTTCGATGTTAACGAGAACCACCGGCAACGACTGTGGAGCGTGAACCCGAGCCCTTGGCCTGGCGAGAGCAACCCCTGGGCCCCCAGCACCTCGAGGCCTGCCTGGCGCTCGACCGCAGCGGCCTCGGCGGCCTCTGGAACCACCAGCAGTGGCAGAGCGAGCTGGGGGATCCACGCCGCCCCGGCGTCGGCCTCTGGCGCGCCGGGGCCCTGCTGGCCCTGGCCAGCGGTTGGCTGGTGGTGGACGAGCTGCATGTCACGGCCGTGGTGGTGGCTCCCACCTGGCGACGCCGCGGCCTGGGCCGCCGCGCCCTGGAGGCCCTGCTGGAGACGGGTCGGCGACAGGGAGCCGAACGGGCCACCCTGGAGGTGGCGGCCGGCAACAGCGCCGCCCGGGCCCTGTATGCGGCGCTGGGGTTCCAGGAGGCGGGCATCCGTCGCCATTACTACCGCAATGGTGACGATGGCCTGATCGAATGGCTGGATCTACGCCCGCAGCCGGGGTGCGGATAACCGATGTTCTTTATCGTGCAGCCCGGCAATCACGCTGCGATTGTTGTAGGCAAGAATCCCTTAAACAACTGGTAGCACAGGGATCTCATGGTTGCTGATTCCAACCTGAAGCCCGCACCCCACGGACCCCTTCAATCCTGATAGGTTGGGTGCACTTGCACCAGGCCCGGCCCATGTTCGAGCGGTTCACCGAGAAGGCCATCAAGGTGATCATGCTGGCCCAGGAGGAGGCCCGCCGCCTCGGTCACAACTTCGTGGGTACCGAGCAGATCCTGCTCGGCCTGATCGGCGAGGGCACCGGCGTGGCCGCCAAGGTGCTCAAGTCGATGGGGGTCAATCTCAAAGACGCCCGCGTGGAGGTTGAGAAGATCATCGGCCGCGGCTCCGGTTTCGTTGCCGTGGAGATCCCCTTCACCCCACGGGCCAAGCGAGTGCTGGAGCTCTCCCTGGAGGAAGCCCGCCAACTGGGGCATAACTACATCGGCACCGAGCACCTGCTGCTCGGTCTGATCCGTGAGGGCGAAGGCGTTGCCGCACGGGTACTGGAAAACCTTGGCGTCGACCTGGCCAAGGTACGCACCCAGGTGATCCGCATGCTCGGAGAAACCGCTGAGGTGGCTGCCGGCGGCGGCGGCAAGGGCTCCACCAAAACCCCCACCCTCGACGAGTTCGGCAGCAATCTCACCCAGATGGCGGCGGAATCCAAGCTGGATCCGGTGGTGGGCCGCCAGCAGGAGATCGAGCGCGTGATTCAGATCCTCGGCCGCCGCACCAAGAACAACCCGGTGCTGATCGGCGAACCCGGCGTCGGCAAAACCGCCATCGCCGAGGGCCTGGCCCAGCGGATCACCTCGGGCGACATCCCCGACATCCTCGAGGACAAGCGTGTCCTCACCCTCGACATCGGCCTGCTGGTGGCCGGCACCAAGTACCGCGGCGAGTTTGAGGAGCGGCTCAAGAAAATCATGGAGGAGATCCGTTCGGCCGGGAATGTGATTCTCGTGATCGACGAAGTGCACACCCTGATCGGTGCCGGTGCCGCCGAAGGCGCGATTGATGCAGCCAACATCCTCAAGCCCGCCCTGGCCCGCGGTGAGCTGCAGTGCATCGGCGCCACCACGCTGGATGAATACCGCAAGCACATCGAGCGTGACGCCGCCCTGGAACGCCGCTTCCAGCCGGTGATGGTGGGCGAGCCCTCCGTGGATGACACGATCGAGATTCTGCGCGGCCTCCGCGAGCGCTACGAGCAACACCACCGGCTCAGGATCGCCGACGAGGCGATCGTCGCTGCCGCCACCCTGGGCGACCGTTACATCTCCGACCGCTTTCTGCCCGACAAGGCAATCGACCTCATCGATGAGGCAGGCAGCCGCGTGCGCCTGCTCAATTCCAAGCTGCCGCCTGCCGCCAAGGAAGTCGACAAGCAACTGCGCGACGTGCAGAAGCAGAAAGAAGAGGCCGTTCGCGATCAGGACTTCACCAAGGCCGGCGAGCTGCGCGACAAGGAGGTGGAGTTGCGCGAGCAGATCCGCACCATTCTGCAGAGCCGCCGCGACGATGACTCCTCCACCGCGGAGGCTGCGGGAACCGAGCCGGGATCGGCAGGCCTGGAGGTGGCCTTGATGGAAGCCCCAGCCGAGGAGGCTGGCCGCACCCCGGTGGTCACCGAGGAGGACATCGCCCAGATCGTCGCCTCCTGGACCGGCGTACCGGTGCAGAAACTCACCGAGAGCGAGTCGGTGAAGCTACTCAACATGGAGGAAACCCTGCACCAGCGGCTGATCGGCCAGGACGAAGCCGTCAAGGCCGTCTCCCGCGCCATCCGCCGCGCGCGGGTCGGCCTCAAGAACCCCAACCGGCCGATCGCCAGTTTCATCTTCTCCGGCCCCACCGGCGTCGGCAAAACGGAGCTCACCAAGGCCCTGGCCTCCTACTTCTTCGGCAGCGAAGAGGCGATGATCCGCCTCGACATGTCGGAGTTCATGGAGCGCCACACGGTCAGCAAGCTGATCGGCTCGCCTCCTGGCTACGTGGGCTTCAATGAAGGCGGCCAGCTCACCGAGGCTGTGCGGCGTCGGCCTTACACCGTGGTGCTGTTCGACGAGATCGAGAAGGCCCACCCCGACGTCTTCAACCTGCTGCTGCAGCTGCTGGAAGACGGCCGCCTCACCGATTCGAAAGGCCGCACGGTCGATTTCAAGAACACCCTCATCATCATGACCTCGAACATCGGTTCGAAGGTGATTGAGAAGGGCGGCGGTGGCCTCGGCTTTGAATTCGGCGGCGGCGACGCGGAGGAAACCCAGTACAACCGCATCCGTTCGCTGGTCAACGAGGAGCTGAAGCAATACTTCCGCCCTGAATTCCTCAACCGTCTCGACGAGATCATCGTCTTCCGTCAGCTCACCCGCGACGAGGTCAAGGAGATCGCCGAGATCATGCTGCGCGAGGTGTTCGGCCGCATGCGCGACAAGAGCATCGACCTCTCGGTCACCGAGGCCTTCAAGGAGCGCCTGGTGGAGGAGGGCTACAACCCGAGTTACGGCGCCCGCCCGCTGCGCAGGGCCGTGATGCGCCTGCTGGAAGATTCCCTTGCCGAGGAATTCCTCTCCGGCCGGATCGGCGAGGGAGATGCCGCCGTCGTCGATATCGACGACAGCAAGCAGGTGGTGATCCGCAAGCTGGTCGTACCCGATGCCCTGCCCTCATTGGCCGGCGCCGGAGCCTGAGCCCCTGCCGCCTTCTGTGCAACTTTTGGGCTCCAGGCATGCCATCGCCCCCGCGCACGTGCTGCGGGGCCCCGGCGTCTGGGCGCAGGCCCTGCAGCCGATCTCCGCGCTCGGCAGCCGGCCCCTGCTGCTTGGCCGCAGCGACGCCACCGCCGGCCTGCGGGCCGATCTGGCCGCAGATCTGACGGCAGGCGGTCTCGCGGTGACCGCAGCCAACCTCCGCTTCGACTGCTGCGAGGAAGACCTCGCCCGGCTCGCCGCTGAAGCCAGCGCCTGCAGTGCTGATCTGGTGCTGGCCGCCGGCGGGGGCAAGGTGCTCGATGCCGGCAAGCTGCTGGCCCACCGGCTCGCTCTGCCCTGCGTCACCGTTCCCACCAGTGCCGCCACCTGCGCCGGCTGGACAGCCCTGGCCAACCTCTACAGCCCGGATGGGGCATTCCAGGAGGATGTGGCCCTGGCGCGCTGCCCCGATCTGCTGGTGTTCGACCACCACCTGCTGCGCAGGGCTCCGGGCCGCACCCTGGCCAGCGGCATCGCCGACGCCATGGCCAAGTGGTACGAGGCCTCGGTGGGCAGCGGCGCCAGCGACGACGGCCTGGTGCAACAGGCGGTGCAGATGGCGCGGGTGCTGCGCGATCAGCTCATGCTCGATGCCGAAACCGCCCAGGCCGAACCCGGTGGAGCGGCCTGGGCGCGGGTAGCGGAGGCCTGCGGCCTCACCGCCGGCCTGATCGGAGGGATCGGCGGCGCCCGCTGCCGCACCGTGGCGGCCCACGCCGTGCACAACGGCCTCACCCAGCTGGCCGCGAGCCATGGCCACCTGCATGGAGAAAAGGTGGGCTTCGGCATCCTGGTGCAGCTGCGCCTGGAGGAGCAGCTCGGGGGCAACAGGCTGGCGGAGCAGGCCCGGCGCCAGCTGCTGCCGCTGTTCGAGCGGCTCGGCCTGCCCGTGAGCCTGCAGCAGTTGGGGCTGGGCACCGCCAGCCTCAATGATCTCGAACGGGTCTGCCGCTTTGCCTGCCGCGATGGCTCCGACCTGCACCATCTGCCCTTCCCGGTGGCCCCCACCGACCTGCTGGCGGCGCTGGTGAGCACCACCGCCGAGCTGCGTCTGTCGTGAGCCAGGGGGGCGTGCTGGGGGGCAGGGAGCTGGTGGAGCAGGCCGCCACCGGCCTGCTCGATCCCCAGGGCCGCACCCTGGCGGCCGCTGTGCAGTGGTGGGAGATCCCCGACCAGGAGGGAACCTGGCCGGTGGCGGTGCTCGGTGAGGGGCCGCCGCTGCTGCTGCTGCACGGCTTCGACAGCTCCTTCCTCGAGTTCCGGCGGCTGGTGCCGCTGCTGGCGGCCCATCACCGGCTGCTGATCCCCGACCTGTACGGCTTCGGCTTCAGTCCCCGCTCGCCCCAGGGCGACTACGCGCCGGCGGGGGTGCTGCGCCATCTTGAGGGGCTGCTGGCCGTTGCCGACCAGCGGATCCCCGGATCAGTCGGCCTGATCGGCGCCTCGATGGGCGGCTCGGTGGCCCTGGAACTGACGCGGCGCTGCCCGCAGCGGATCGACCGGCTGCTGCTGCTGGCCCCCGCCGGCCTGAATGGTCGGCCCATGCCCCTGCCACCGGTGCTCGACGCCCTGGGGGTGCGCCTGCTGTCGCTCCCGGGGGTGCGACGCGGGCTGTGCCGCAGCGCCTTTGCCGACCCGGATGCCAGCGTCGGCCCCGCCGAGCTGGAGATCGCCTCCCTGCACCTGCGCACGCCCGGCTGGTCCGACTCGCTGCGCCGCTTCGCCCGCTCCGGAGGCTTCGCCGGCTGCGGCAGCCCCTTGCCGCCCCAACCCCTGCAGGCCCTCTGGGGCGCCAACGACCGCATCCTGCGACCGCCCCAGAAGCGGGCGGCCCTGGCCCTGCTCGGCGATCGGGTACGGGAGCTGGAACACTGCGGCCACCTGCCCCACCTCGACCAACCCGCGCTGGTGGCCGATACCTGGCTGCAGAAGAAGCGGCAGGGGTAGGCCATGCTGATCCGATCCCGCCGCCCGCCCCGTCGATGTTGCCTCGCCATCCCTTGCTGACGTTGGCAGGCCGGCTGATCGGCTGGTGCGCCGTCCCGGTTGTGATGCTGTTGCTCGCCCTGATGCCGGCCGCGCCAGCGGCCGCTGCGCTGCTGCATCTCGAAGGACCGGTGCCCGCTGATCTGGGCCTGCGCTCCGGCCGGCTGTCCGCCTGCGCCACCCCGGCCCACTGCAGCCGGGCCGAATGGCCGGCAGACGACCCGAAGGCCGCCCTTGAAGCGCTGCTGCCGGCGGTGCTGGCCCTCGACGGCGTGACGCTGGTGGAAACCGGTGGCGACTACCTGCACGCCACGGTCACGAGCCGCATCTTCGGCTTTGTCGACGACCTCGAGCTGCATGCCGATCGCGAGCGCGGGGTGGTCGAGGCCCGTTCGCTCTCCCGCCTCGGCGACTCCGACCTGGGCGTTAACGCCCGCCGGCTCGAAACCCTGCATCGCGCCCTGATCGAGTCGGCTCCGTGATGGGGTAGGACGGCCCGATTCGAAGCGATCCCATCGATGCCAGCGGAGATGGCCGATGCCGGCCCGGTGTTGCAGCTGCTGTCGAGGGCTCTGGAGTTCTGGCTGCGGCAGCAGTGCGAAACAATCGAACGGCTGGAGATCCGGTTGGGCGGCTCGGCGCAACAGCTGCTGCGCGGCCGGCTGGCCGGCGTCAGCCTGCAGGCCCGGCGCGTGCGCTACCAGGGGCTCGAACTGGAGGAGGTGCGGCTGAGCAGCGACACGATCCGGGTGCGGATGGGCACGCTGCTGCGCCGCCGCAGCCTGGAGCTGGAGAATGCCTTCGAGGTGCGCGGCAGCGTCTGCTTCAGCGGCGAGGGCTTGAACCGCTCACTCTGCGGACCCCGCTGGAGCGACCTGGGCGACAGCCTGGCCGAAGAGCTGCTGGGCCTCTCGCCCCTGGCCGGCCTGCGCATCGAGGAGGATCGCCTGATCCTGCAGGCCCGCGGAGCCGGAGAGCAGGAGCTGGTGGAGCGGGCCACCCGGCTGGCGCCTGTCCAGGGTGCCCTGCTGCTCTCCTGCCTGGAGGGCGAGCAGAGCGCTGAGCTGCCGATCGATCCGGCCATCAGCATCGAGCGCACCAGCCTGGGCGGCGGCCGGCTCGAGCTGGCAGGCGTGGCCCTGGTATCAGCCTGACCCGCGCTGCAGCAACGGCAGCAGCAGGGTGACCAGCGAATAGACCACCGCCGGCACAAACAGGTAGCTGTCGATCCGGTCGAGAACGCCACCATGCCCGGGGATGGCGTCGCCGGAATCCTTCAGGCCTGCATCGCGCTTCATCATCGATTCGGTGAGATCGCCCACCAGGGCGAACAGCGCCACCACGGCACCGAGCAGCCCACCGATCAGCCAGCCGAGCCGCCAGCCCAGAAGCTCCCCGCCCAGGCTGCCCACAAGAAGTGCGCAGGCGATGCCGCCGATCGCCCCCTCCACCGTCTTGCCCGGGGAGATCGGCGAGAGGGGATGGCGCCCCAGGCGGCGGCCGATCACGTAGCTGCCGATGTCGGTGGCGACGATCAGGAAACAGGCCAGCAACGTGAGCGCCAGCCCCGCACTGCCCGGCCAGCCCAGCTCCACGAGGTGGGGGATCAGGGCGGGGTCGCCCAGGCCGCGCAGCTTGATCCAGTGGCTGGGAAGGAAGCCGAGATAGAAGAGCCCGAACACCGAGGCCGCGATATCGGCGATCGTGCCGGTGACCGGCTGCAGCAGCAGCCAGCCGCAGATCACGGCACCGGAGGCGGGCAACACCGCGGCGGCCACATCGCCCGCCAGCCAGCCGCTGCCGGCGGCGGCCTGGGTGGAGAGCAGCATCAGCTGCACCGCCACCAGCGTGGTCTTGGTGGCCGGGCGGATGCCCTTGAACTGGGCCATGCGGAAGAACTCCCGCAGACCCAGGTGCACGATCACCCCCACGGCGATGGTGAGCCACCAGCCCCCCTGCCACACCACCAGAGCACCGAAACCACCGGCGGCCCAGCCACTGGCCAGGCGGGCCAGGGAGGTGGCGGTGCGGCGGGGACGGGGCGGTTCAGTCAAGGGCAGGGCGGTGGCTCAGCGTTCGGCCGCAATCATGAACAACGGCTCGGCTGCCGCCAGCTTGGCCTGACTGCCGCGGCGCTGCATGCGATGCACGGTGGCCTGCACCACCTGCACGTCGCGGGCGCCCAGCTGGCCGAGGGTGTCGGTGGCATCCACCAGCCCCTCGAGGCTCACGGTGCTGATCACCAGCCGGCCACTGGGCCGCAGCGCCTCCCACACCACCCGCAGCACATCGCCGAGGGGACGACCCACCTCCAGCAGCACCCGGTCGGGATGGGGCGGCAGGGCAGCCAGATCGTCGGGCGCCCGGCCGGCATGGATGTGAAGGTTGGCGATGCCGAAGCGGCGGCGATTGCGCTCCAGCAGCTCGATCGCCTCGGGATCGCGCTCGAGCGTATGCACCGCCCCGGCGGGCAACAGCCGGGCGATCTCCAGGGCCAGGGCGCCGGTGCCACCGCCCACATCCCACACCAGTGAATCAGCGCGCGGCCGCAGATGCACCAGCAGCATCACCCGCAGTTCCAGGGGGGTGGGGCTGAAACCTGGCGCATCCTCAAAGGCGGAATCCGGCAGGCCCGGGGTGACGAAATCCCACTGGAAGGGGCCGGATCGGGAGCCTGAGCCAGGGCTGGAGCCGGGTTCCGTCATGGGGCCCGAGGCGACGGAGGCACTGGGGTCACCGTATCAGCGCCGTTCCGCAGCACCCGCAGCTGGGCCGGCATGGCGTCGGCCCAGAACCGCCGCTGCTCCAGCAGCCAGTGGCAGCGGGCCGCATCGATCCGCTCACCGGGCACCAGCAACGGAATGCCCGGCGGATAGGGACAGACCGGCTCGGCGGCGATCCGGCCGCTGCAGCGCTCCAGCGGCACCAGCTCGGCGAGCGCCCTCCAGGCCTGAGCAATCGGCACCTCCGGCACCGCCAGCAGCGGCAGGGGCGGCGGCGTGAACGGTGGCAGCGGCTCCCCCTCCAGGGAACGCCGCATCTGCCGCAGCAGCGCCGGCAGGCGTCGCTCGAGCGCTCCGGGCGGCCGCAGGCCGAGGCAGAAGGTGATGCAGCCGGGCTCGGGCAGCTCGGCGACAACCCCACGCTCCAGCAGCCAGGCATCGGCGGCCAGTCCACTGAAGCCCATCGGCGCGGTGGGCAGCACAAGACGCAGCGGATCCGCATTCACCAGCGGCGCCAGACCCTCTGCCTCCAGGCGCCGGCGCAGGCGCAGGCCCCGCTGCCCGGCCCGGCGGCGCCGGCGGCGGCCGGCCTCGCTGGCCAGCTCGGCCAGGGCGGCGGCGCCGGAGGCCCGCAGCAGGGCGCTGGGGCTGGAGGTCTGCAACCAGAGCAGCGAGCGCTCCAGGGCCGCCCCATCAGCACGACCAGCGCGCAGAAGCAGGGCGGCGCTCTGGGCCAGGCCGCCCCCATTCTTCTGCGGCGACAGCACGGTGAGATCGGCGCCCGCCGCGACAGCCCCGCCTTCGCCGTGGGCCTGGTCGACCAGCACCGGCAGGCCGGCCCCGTGCAGCAGCGCCACCAGAGCGGCCAGATCCGCCGCCAGCCCCTGGTAGGTGGGGTCCACCAGCACCGCCGCCCGCGGTGGCTCAGGCAGCGCCATCGCCAGGGTCAGCACCCGCTCGAGGTGCTCCACCGGCGCCGGCAGCCACAGGCCGGTGCGCGGATCGAAGGGCAGGTCGTAGAGCAGCGGCACCAGATCGCCGAGTACGCAGGCGTGCAGCAGCGAGCGGTGCAGGTTGCGCGGCAGCAGCACCGGCGTGCCTGGGGGCGCGAGGGCCAGCAGGGCAACCTGGAGCAGGCCCGAGGCACCGTTGACGCCGAACCAGCAGCGATCGGCGCCGTAGGCAGCCGCCGCGGCGGCCTGGGCTGCGGCCACCGCTCCCTCGGGCTCCAGCGGTCCGCCCCAGGCCGGCAGCTCCGGCAGGTCCCAGCGGCCCGGGGCCTGGCGCAGCAGGGCCGCTAGGCCGGGGGCCAGACCGCGGCCGCGGCCATGGGCGGGCAGGTGCAGGGGCAGCAGCGGAGCGCGGGCGCTCAGCACCGCCCACAGCGGCCCCCAGGGATCGGCCATGGCAGCGGGGTCGGAATTCCTAAAGTCTGCGCAGCCGCCGCCGCGCCCCCTGACCGCCACCCCCAGCGCCACCCCCTTCAGCGACGCCGAACCCGCCCCCCGCTACGACCCAGCCGGCGACCTGCGCTGGTTGCTGCTGCGGCCCTGGATCTGGATCTCGCGCCTGCTGGTGGTGATCTGGCAGCTGGGCTGGCTGGCGATCACGCTGGCCGCCCAGGCCAACAGCCCCGATGCCCAGGTACAGCAACGGCTGGCCCGCCGCATCCTCACCACCCTCAGCGAGCTGGGCCCCTGCTTCATCAAGGTGGGGCAGGCCCTCTCCACCCGGCCCGACCTGGTGCGGCGCGACTGGCTTGATGAGCTCACCCGCCTGCAGGACGACCTGCCCGCCTTCCCCCACGCCACCGCGCTGCGACTGATCGAAACCGAGCTCGGCGCTCCGGCCGATCGCCTGTTCACCGAATTCCCCGACTATCCGGTGGCCGCCGCCTCGCTCGGGCAGGTGTATCGGGCCCGGCTGGCCGACGGCCACTGGGTGGCGGTGAAGGTGCAGCGTCCGGATCTGCCGTTCATCCTGCGGCGCGACCTGGTGATCATCCGATGCCTCGGCCTGCTGGCGGCACCGCTGCTGCCGCTGAACCTGGGCTTCGGGCTCGGGGAGATCATCGATGAGTTCGGTTACACCCTGTTCGACGAGATCGACTACCGCAAGGAAGCGGCCAATGCCGAACGCTTCGCCCGCCTGTTCGCGGACCAGCCCGAGGTGACGGTGCCGCGGGTGGATCACCAGCTCTCCGCCCGACGGGTGCTGACCACCCAGTGGATCAACGGCATCAAGCTGCAGAACCGCCGTGAGCTCCTCGCCCACCACCTTGATCCGGCAGCCCTGATCCGCACCGGCGTGATCGCCGGACTGCAGCAACTGCTCGAGTTCGGCTATTTCCACGCCGATCCCCACCCCGGCAACCTGTTCGCCCTGGCCGGCAGAAGCAACGGCATGGGCCATGTCGCCTACGTGGATTTCGGGATGATGGATTCGATCAGCGACAGCGACCGCCTCACCCTCACCGGAGCGGTGGTGCACCTGATCAACCGCGATTTCGAGGCCCTGGCGCGAGACTTCGTCAGCCTCGGTTTTCTCAACCCCAGCACCGATCTCAGTGCGATCGTGCCGGCCCTCGAAGAGGTGCTGGGCGGGGCCCTCGGCGAGAACGTGGGCAACTTCAACTTCAAGGCGATCACCGACCGCTTCTCGGAACTGATGTTCGACTATCCGTTCCGGGTGCCAGCCCGATTCGCCCTGATCATCCGTGCTGTGGTGAGCCAGGAGGGTCTGGCGATGCGGCTCGATCCGGAGTTCCGCATCATCCGCGTCGCCTATCCCTACGTGGCCCGCCGGCTGCTGGCCGGCGACTCCGTCGAAATGCGCGAGAAGCTGCTCGAGGTGATCTTCGACGCCAGCGGCCGGCTGCGGGTGGAGCGGCTTGAGAGCCTGCTGGCGGTGGTGGAAAACGACGGCGGCGGCAGCGATCTGCTGCCGGTGGCCCGCGACGGCCTGCGGCTGCTGTTTGGTTCCGGCGGCAGCGGCCTGCGCCAGCGGCTGCTCCTTTCGCTGGTGAGCGACGACCGCTTCAGCACCGAGGAGATCCAGGCGCTGATGGCGCTGGTGCGCCGCACCTTTTCGCCCCGGCGGCTGGCAACCGGTGTACTGGCCCGTCTCAATCCGCTGGCGGCGTGAGCTTCAGGCCCGGGACCATCAGGCGCCCACCGGGATCGTGAACCAGGCGATCGCGATCGCCAGGCAGCTGAAACTCACCACAACGATCGGCCAGCTGCTGTCGAGCTGGTCGAGCCGGTTCTTGAGGGCGGCCTGGGCGGTGGCATCCTCCAGCGACTCCATGTCGGCGTAGCGGCGGCCGATCCAGATCACGAGCACAAAGGCCACCAGGGTGACCACGTAGGCCACTACATACACCTGATCGAGAAAGGTGAGGAAGGGCAGGTCGGGCAGATCGCTCCGGTAGGTCTGTTGCAGGAACACCAGGGTCAGCAGCACCGTCACCGGAATGCTGGCGCGGGCATCCTGCTCGTCGGGGCGCACCTTGAACACCAGCAGCACCATCGCCATCAGCACGACCAGCGGCAGCAGCAGCCGCCAGACCGCCGCCCAGGCGGAGGTGCCGAAGGAGATCTCGTACAACACCAGGCTGTAATCGCTCTCATTGCCGCCGAGGCCGAAATTGGTGGCGTACTGGTGGCGGTACTCGGCGATCGACCAGCCCTGGTTCAGCCAGCCGAGGATGCGGGCATAGAAGCCCATGCCGCTGTTGCGGATGTCGGGCTCGAGCCGCAGCTGGCCGTAGCTGAGGCTGCCGTCGACATCGTCGGCCTCGATCACCAGCGGCAGGCTGACGCTCATGAACGGGTAGTGGCGGAAGCTCGCCTGATCCAGCAGGTAGCGGCCGCGGTAGGTGAACAGCTGGTAGTAGTCGCCATCAGCGAGCCGCTCCGGCCCGTCGCTCACGGGCTGCAGCTCCGGCGGGGCGTCGGTGATCAGGGTGTTGAGCAGGGTGAAGCGCTGATCGATCGTGATCTGAGCCGCCTCGAGGTAGCGCTGCAGCGCTTCATTCCAGACCATCCAGACGTAACCGCTGGCGGCATAGCTGGGCACGCTGAGGTCAAGCTCGGAGGTGGTGTTGGCGTAGACGCCCACCTGCACCCGGAAGGGAGCCGCTTCCAGGGCCGCCTGATCGGCCCGGGCCTCGCTGGCATCGAGCAACTCGCCACGCAGGGTGCTCCAGCCGCTGACGGGCAGCTGCCGCGGATCGATCGTCAGCGCCCGCGCCGCGGTGGAGAGGCGCAGCACGTCACGGGTCTGCACCGGCCGTACATCGATGCGGGTGATGGCGGCCAGGGCCAGAATCGCCGCCAGCAGCAACGAGAGCATGGCGAGCAGATTCCAGCGACGCTGCTTGCGCACAGAGCCAGGGCCGGGGTTCCGGCTGACCCTAGGGGCAGGGAAACCCGTCGCCCTGCTGCTGCCTCTGCTCACACCGCTGCTGGCGGCATCCGCTCCCACGCCGGCGCCCCGACCGGCTGACGCGCCGCCGCAGGAGATCGTGCTGGGTCAGTCGGCGCCGCTGAGTGGCCCCTCCGCCCAGCTCGGCAAGGATTACCGGGAGGGAGCGCTCGCCTGGTTCGCCGAGGTGAATCGCAACGGCGGCATCCATGGCCGCAGGCTGCGGCTGGTGAGCCTCGACGACCGCTACGAGCCGGCCCTGACCCTGAGCAACACCCGCCGGCTGATCGAGCGGGAGGGGGCCTTCGCCCTGTTCGGCTACGTGGGCACCCCCACCACCAAGGAGATCCTGCCCCTGGTGGAGCAGACCCGCATCCCCCTGGTGGCCCCGCTCACCGGTGCACGCCTGCTGCGGGAACCGCTGCGACCGATGGTCTTCAACCTGCGCGCCAGCTACCGCGCCGAGATCGAGCGGATCGTGGCCGAACTGGTGCGCGCCGGACGCCACCGCATCGCCGTGCTGCACCAGCAGGATGCCTTCGGCGAGGACGGTCTGGCCGCCAGCCGCTCCGCCCTCGCAGGCCATGGCCTGCAGCCGGTTGCGATCACCTCGGTGATGCGCAACTCCACCACCACCGAAGCTGCCGCCCGGACGATCCAGGCCGCCGATCCCAACGCCGTGGTGATCATCAGCGCCTACCCCAGTTCCGCCTCCTTCACCCGCAGCCTGCTGCGGCTCGGCAGCACGGCCCAGCTGATGAATGTGTCGTTCGTGGGCACGGCCGGTCTGCAGGATTACCTGCCCGGTGGAGCGGCCGCCGGCATCGGCATCACCCAGGTGGTGCCCTTCCCCTGGGACCGCCGCGTGCCGGTGGTGGCCCAGTACCAGCGCCTGCTGCTGAAACAACGACCCGGAAGCGGCTTCGGCTTCACCAGCCTGGAGGGCTTCCTGGCGGCCCGCTGGCTCACCGCCGCCCTGGAGCAGGCCGGCCCCGACCCCAGCCGCGCCCAGTTGGCGAGCGCCTTCCAGGCCATGAAGCAACTCGATCTGGGCGGCTTCAAACTGCGGCTCGGCCCCCGTGACCACCAGGCGAGCGATCAGGTGGAACTCACCTTCCTCGGCTCCCAGCGCTGGGGTCCCTGAGCCGGCGGCGCCGCTAGGGTCGCCCCACCTTCCCCAGCCCGCCCGTGCCCGTCCCTCCCATCGACCTGCAGGAGGCAGCCCTCGACCAGGCCACCGGTCTGTTCGGCGATCTCGACGCGGCCGACATCCTGCTGGAGTACGCACCGATCGAATATCCGCCCTACATGGTGGCGGCGGCCGGCCTGGCGATCTCCGTGCTCTGCGGCCTCACCTTTGCCAGGCTGGTGCAGAACCGGCTGGATGGCTGGAAGCAGGACCGACTGGCCCTGCTTCCCCTGGCCAGCTTCGAAACCATGCTCCCCTGGAGCGCCCTGGTGATCGGTGTCACCCTGTTTCTCGGCGGTTGCCTGCAGGTGTTCGGCTTCTCCAGCGGCGCCGCCCTGCTGGTGGCTTTCCTGCTGTCGATCGCCACGGCAGGTGCACTCTGGCGCCAGCTCACCCAGCTGATGCAGCAGGTGCAGGACGGCAGCTTCCGCGCCGTTGATTTCGACAACTTCGATCAGTTCTTCTGAGTCGTAACCTGCCGCCACCCGCACGCGCCGTCGGCCGCCGCCATGGATCCTGAACGCGTTGAGCCACCGCCGGATCCTGCTTTCCGCTACGAACCGCTGGAGCGTTTCGGCGAGGGGCTCACCACCAACCGCCCCTGGAATGTGTCCGCACTCGCCGGGGTGGAGCGGCTCAATGGGCGCGTGGCGATGCTGGGCTTCCTGGCGGCGATCGTGGGGGAGCTGCTGAGCGGCCGCGGCATCGTGGGACAGCTGGCTCTGATGCTGCGCTGGCTGCTGGGCTGAGGGATCGGCGGTGTCAGGGCCAGACGCGCTGCTCCGGGCGGATCTCGTTGCCCTGAAAACGGCTGGACGAAACGATCGGGCCGATGTGGATCTCGGCCACGCCGCGCTCGAAGCGCACGTGATCGGCCAGGGCGCGGCGCTCCGCCGCAGTGAGACCTGCCCAGGAGGAGCGGGGCAGCACCATCACCGGCCGGCCTCCCCACTGCCGGTAGATGCCCTTGCGCAGCATGGCGGGCCCCTCCGCTCCAGGGCGATCCAGCTCCCAGTAATCGGCCTCCCGCTGCAGCCGCTCGGCGATCCGCCTTCCCTGCGCTGACGCGCCGTCCTCGATCAGCGGGGCGGTGAAAAGCTCCGGCTCGGCCGGCGGTGCATCACCGCGCAGCAGCTGGCCCACCAGCAGGCTCACGCCCAGCACGGAGGCTGCGGCCAGGGCGACCAGGCCGAGCGCCAGCCGGCGGCTGGTGCGCGGGAAGGCCGCCACCGAGCCTGCGATCGCCAGGGGCCAGAGAATCGGCACAAACCAGGCCAGCACCAGCAGCGCCATCGAGCCGCGCCGACCGGCCTGGCGCAGGCCCTCGGCCCGCTGCTCCGCCACCAGCCGGGCCTCGTGCTCCTGCACCAGGGCCTCGTCTTCGGCGGTGTGCCAGCGGCCCAGGCGCCGAGCCTGCTCCAGTTCGGCCTGGAGCGTGGCACGCCGCGAGGCTGCCTCGATACCGCCGGGGCCGGAGCCCTCACGCAGCAGCTGCAGCCCGGAGCGCACACCGCGGGCGACCTCGCGCACCGCGACAGCGGAGCCGAGCACGAGGGAACGGGCTGCGGAGGAAACGGGTGAGGACATCGACGATGCCCGGACTACAGCGCGATCGTACGGGGATCAACGGATCCAGCCGGGTGCGGGTTGCTGCACTTCAGGCGACCAGATAACCCTCCAGGCGGGGGGTGTGGGAACGGATGCACTCCAGAGCCCGGCGTTCGAGGTTGCGGGTCTTGTCGCGGCTCATACCAAGGGTGCGGGCGATCGAGGTGAGGCTCATCGGCTCCTCGCCACCGATGCCGTAGCGCATCTTCAGCACGCGGCCCTGCAGCTCCGGCAGCTGCTCCAGCAGCGCCCGCAGGTCGCCCTTCAGGCACTCCCCATCCACCATCTCCTCCGGCAGGGCACCATCCCCCGACAGCAGATCCAGCAGCTCCGTATCCTCTCCGTCGCCCACCTTCGTCTCCAGGCTCACCGGCTGGCGCGCACGGCACAGCAGATCCTTCACCTCATCCTCCGGCAGATCCACGTACTCCGCCAGCTCCGTCACCGTCGGCGTGCGGCCCAGCTCCTGGCTCAGTTCACGCTGACCCTTCTTCAGCTTGTTCAGCGTTTCAGTGATATGGATCGGCAGACGGATCGTGCGGCTCTTCTCCGCAATCGCCCGCGTGATCCCCTGGCGGATCCACCAGTACGCATACGTACTGAACTTATAGCCACGCGTCGGGTCAAACTTCTCCACCCCCCGCACCAGCCCGATCGTTCCCTCCTGGATCAGATCCAGCAGCTCCATGTTGCGACGCGTGTACTTCTTCGCCACGCTCACCACCAGCCGCAGGTTCGCCGCCACCATCCGCTCCTTCGCACGCCGGCCCTGCTGCAGACGCCGCCGCAGCAGCACCGGCGTCAGCCCCGCCTCCTGCGCCAGCCGCTCCGCCTCGGGCTCCTCGCCGCCGGAGCGCAGCCTCAGCTCCTCGCGCAGCTCCTCCAGACGCATCAGCTCCTGTACCTGACGACCCAGCGTGATCTCCTGCTCGTGCGACAGCAGCGGCACACGGCCGATATCGCGCAGGTAGGAGCGCAGCATGTCGCCGCTGGGGGCAAGGCCGCTGGCGGAGCTCGCGATCGTGATCGAGGGCATCGGACGGAGAGCGGAAGACCGGTTACGAAACCATTTCGTTTCTTAACCCTACCATGCTTCAACGGACTCACTCCGCTCTCGAGCGGCACTCACAATGGCGGCATGGCCGCTGAACGCCTCCAGAAGCTCATCGCCGCCGCCGGCCTCTGCTCGCGCCGCCAGGCTGAACG